>DASRZA010000503.1:0-37161 GCA_035686845.1 Armatimonadota bacterium
CCAACGTATCGCTCATCGAAGGTCCTCCGCGATGGTAGCGCGAACGAAAGCTACCTCGCGACCCGGTATCCGGCTTTTCTTCAACTCTCCGCCGGTTAGCAGCAGCCGGTAAACGCTGAGCAAGTCCAGTTCCTCGTCGTCGTGGGCCTCAGCGACCAGCGCGTCAAGGAATTCCAGGCTGTGCGTGCTCAGTACCACCTGCACACCTCGTCGAACCGCGGCGAGGATCACGCTCGCAGTGTGCCAGATCACGCCGGGATGCTGGCCGGCTTCGGGCTCTTCAATTAGCGCAAGACTGCCTGCGGGCATCGCGAGCCGCAAACTGATCTCCAACAGCGACCAGACCCCGGCGCCAGCCAGTGCGGCGGGCACGGCATAATCCGGATAGACGAGGAACACCACGGGACGATCGCGTTCTGTCAGGATCAAAACCTGTTCGGCCCCGGCGACCGCTTTCATTAGCGCCTGGATCTCGCCGATGCGCCCTTGAGCCACAGCCCGACTGTAAGCGTCGTGAAGCGGGAGAGTGAGTGTTGGAACGAGCGGCTCGACGAACCGGGACTCAGAGACAAGCCGATCATTGGGGATGATCCCCGATTGATGCCAACCGTCTTCGGAAGCCTGTACGTTCGCGTTGCCAATCATCTTCGGATCCGAATCGGCTTTCGAATCGGAAATCGCCAATACAACTTGCTGCCGGTCCGGATCGCCATGCAGCTCGGTGGTCCGCACGAAGGCGTCGCTCCTCGTGACCTGGATGCTTGCGACGCCGAGCTCCGGCCCCTTCCATAACAACCATCGTTCCGACCCTGGGAGCCCGATCCGCCGCGTCAGCACCTCAGCGGCCGCCGCCGCAGGAACCGGAGCTGTCCCGATCAAGAGCGCGTCGAGGACGGTACTCTTACCGGACCCGTTCGCCCCGACCAGCACGACGAGCGGTGTTAATTCTCCAAGCTCGCCATCTTGAATTCCGCGGAGGCCCTTGATGTGAATGGACTGGATTTTGTGTGATCCGGCTTCGGTAAGGGTGGATAACGGGTGACTTGTGGTGGCGACCCCTCTGGCAAGTAATTCCTGGTAGATATTGCGACCCTGCGGCAGCAGCGCAACACCGGCGTAATGAAACGGCGGATGGTCAGCCCCCTGAAGCGCTCGTACCGCACCGCGGGATTCGAGCCACACCACGGCCGCGTCCGCATCGCACGGCGAGAGTCGGCACGCTTCGGCGAGAGTGGGTACGCTCGCGACCTTCCACGGATTCTGGTCGGTGAACTGAATGAGCGTATCGAGTACCGCCATTGCGGCGGATTCGACGGGATTCATGTGTTTCATTCCCTCCTGGCAGAAGCGCCAGATCGCTTTATCGGACGCTCCACCTACTACTCCAATGATATCAGAACGCGCCCGCGAGCGATCTCAGCCGTCGTCCATTGATCGAGTGATCTAAGCCTTACGGCAACGGAACGGGACCCAGTCGCCGCTCAGAGCGGCGGCGATAGTACCACACCCGCGGCGCGCCATCCGCGTGAGCCGTAATCTTGATGACATGGCCGCTGCGGGCCCTCTGGGTGCTGAACGGGGCCATCCGGAACAGCCGATGCACCCAATCGGAAGCCTCGTCTTCACGCCGGGTCGGGAGGCTCAGGCAGATAATGGCGCACCGGGCGTCGCCGTCCACCACATTCCAGAAGTCACGGTGATTAATCGTTACGAAAGTGCACCCGCGGTGCTGGCGGAGTATCCGTAAGATCGACTCGTCACTCAGCCCGGCCCACCCCAATTGCGGCATGGTTACGATTCTGCCATCCCATGCCCCAAAGTCTTTAGCGACGCTGTCACTATTGAGCTGCTCATCGAGCACGATCACTCGCGGCCGGCCGGCACAAGCCGCTTTTCGAACACCTCCGGATCATTCTGGGCTGCGAGTATCCGGGCCTCCTTCAGGGCGGCAAGCGGTATTCGGCCACCAAAGGCGGAGCTTATCTCGGCTTCGGATCGCCCATTCGTCAGATCAGCCAGGATATGCCGAACGTCGATGCGCGTCTTCTTAAAGATCGCCCGGCCACCGCAAACGCCGGGCGCGGCGACGATATACTCGCCGAGCGGATAGTATTCGTACGACTCACCGGAGATCGTCTCGTGAACAAGTTTGACCGGCAGGTGAACGCCCAGCAGGTTCTCGATCGGGAATGGCTCGTCTTCGGCTTCGCGGTCGTTCGCCTGTTCCAGGTACTTAGGTGGGCGAGTCGCAAGACGCTCCTCCCACAGCCGGAGATTTCGAAGGCGCGTCCAATTGCCTTCGTCGCCAGATGGAATTCCTCCGTTTTTGTGCTGACGCCTCAGACGCTCCAGCGACCGCCGCTCCTCTTCATCAAGAAACTTGATAGGCGGGACGGGCGGAATATCGCGGGTCTCGCCGAACAACATCAACTGCGGGTCTGGCCCCGGATGGTCGTCGAGCGGAAGCGGCCTGACACTCTCGATTAGATTCCGCGCATGTTCCTCGGATAGACTCAGGAGCGCACAAACCTCTCCCAGAAGCCGCTCGCGCGTGGCGATAATCAGGTTTCGGAAATCGGCGCGGCACTCCTCCTGCGCCTCGTAGAGCGCCGTGACCTGGTGGGCGGCGTGAGCAACTCGTGCGAGCTGCCCCTCGGGCGCGTTCCTCGCTGCGACAGGCATTTGACGGAGCACGCTCATCGAAAGGCCGGAAGGCGTTCGGGAGCGACCTTCCTGCTCCTCCAACATCTCCCTGTATAGTCCCTGCCCCACCGCCGAATTAAGCACGGCCAGTGCGGCGTACGCCAGCCACAGTGAAGAGCCCGGGCCAAGGATGCCCATCTTTGCTCTTGTGGGACAGATCGCTTCATAACTGAGCACGGCGCGGATGGGCCAATCGTGTTCTGCCAGAACTATCTTCACCGGCGCAAAAACGTCCTCGCGAGTGGGCGGACGTGTGTGGCTCAGCTGACTTCGGCGGTGATCGCGCCATTCCTCGACGTCCACGTAAGCCAGCCATCGCGGAGTTCCACGGAAATGATATTGAGTTGTCTCGGCCTGAGCGACGATGCGGCAGTCGTCAATCGACTCAGGCTCCGCCTTAAGACGTAATTCCTTTTGGGGTAGATGAGTGCGACGCAGCCGCAGGATCTCGCCGAGGCGGATGTACGGATCGCCGCCGGTCGGCGCCGCGTGTGGCGTCATTGCGACCCCATCATGATCAGTTACCACGGGCATAGTTGGGCTCCCCCGGATCATCCGATTAGTCGAGCAAACTTCCGTTTGTTATTCTACTCCGTCGGCGACGGCTGCGCCACACGGCTTTTTCACCGGCTGGGTCACCACCTGGACATGATGCTCCCCCGAGATAGATACGACTGCGCCCCAGGGATCATGAGATGTGGAAGCCTTTCGTTTTTAATCGCGCAGGCTTCGTTTGCCGGCGCCGGCGGGATCGGGGATCCGATTCAATTCGTATTGCATATTGTAACAAAATCCGAACAAGGGGGCGTTCCATGCTACACGCCCGGTTCTTGCACGCTCCTCCACTGCGCATTCATACTCGGCTTGTGTGACCCATTCTTTCATCGGGTAATATCAAAGGATCAAGTTGCGGTTGCGGGGAACTGAGTCATTGTTGGATTGGGATTTGTGCGAAATCCGGTTCAGATGACGCACCGGAAGAAATGGAGGAACCATGGCCGGCAACATGGCGCGTATCAATTTGGAAGAAGCGGCGGAAGCGCTGCAGCAGTTCTTCGGCGATGAATTGTCAATGCACCAGCAGTGTTTGGATGACCTGGCGGCGCGCAACCACGGGTTCTGGAGCGATTACGTTAAGCGCAATCGCGGCCTCTGGAGCCGCCTTTTGGGACGGCTGCGTGAGGCTGGAATGGACTCCCCCGAAGCCCTCATAGGCTCGACTGCAGTGTTAGGAGTGGGCGTACTGGTCTCTTATCTGGTAGCTCAGCGGCGCCGGTAGCCCCATCGCGATACACACGTAGAATACACGCCAGCTCCGCCAGAGCGGATCTGGCGCCGAGAACGCCGCGGTTTGGACGCGCCCGGTGAAGCTCGGCCGCGGCCGAGCTTCAGAAACTTTCACGAACCTGATCCGTCAAAGGACCGAATGCGGCCGATCGAGGCCCGATAGCGAGACGGAAGCGTAATTGATCCATTGCGACGAACGCCAGACCAATCCGTGGGCCGCCGGCGGCTCAAAACAGCCATCATTCCGCTGCTTTTTGCCGCGCTACTCGGCGCGGCGTCCCGTGTTGGGGCTTCTACAACTGCGGCGAACGTGCGCAAGCCGGTCGATTCGCAGCGGTCGCAGGCGCGGAAGTCTACGATAAAACAGACGCATGGGCCTAAGCCATTGCATGGAGGAAAGTCTGTAATAGCGCGGGCGCGGAGGCCCGTTTCGCGGGATGCGGAACGCTCAAGGGATGCCGGGGATGCGCCCCCACTGATAGTCGAAGCGGCCGGCGGAGGGTACAACGTCACGGGGCGAGGGTTCACGCTGCATCTCGGGCGCGCCGGAGAGATTACCGGACTTTCGTGCGGTGGGCGGCCGCTCTTTGACGAAGGCTATCTTGAAGTTCGCGACGCGACCTGGCACGTGAAACTCTCTCCGCAGCCGGAGCAGGTGCAGTCTTTCCCACCTCACCTGGAGCGGGGTGAGGCGCGCTTTCAGTACCAGTCGCAGATATCCGACACGGCTGCGGCAATTCAACTGGGGATTGGGGAGCTTATCACTATCAAGGCGGCTGGCGTCATCGACGTATCACTCCGACTGGTTCCCCAGGCGCCTTTCGAGTCGCAGCGGATCTCCTGGAATATCACCTTCGCGGCGGACCGGTTTGTAGACCGCGCCTTTTCCTGGAAATCGGCCGAAGACGCCGTGCAAACCGCCCAATTCCCACGGCAGCACGCGCCGGTTCCACAGATGGCCCACAACTTTGATTGGATGCGCCTTAACGATGGTGGTGGACCGGTGGACCTGCGGTTTTCCGTGAAGGGGGCGAATTCGCAGACACTTCCGGTGGACAACGTGTTGGAGGATCTGCGTTGGTGGAATCAGCCGCGGTTCTGGATCGCGGACGCGGCGCCCTATCCACGCAAAGACGGAGACGCCACGAAGCCGATGGAGGTCCCGGTGGGAGTTCTTCGCAGGTTGAAGGTGACGATGACGCTCCATCCGGGGGATACCGAGACAGGAATCGCCGACGCCGGTAAAAAGCAGTGATGGCGACGATGATTCACCACGCCGCTTTTGCCCGCTGAGCGATGTGGTCATTCAGCGTTTACGCGGTCGGGTAAGACCCGAGGGGTACGGGACAGGCGATCGATAGTGGATGCGTGAGCGACAGCCGATGCAGACGGATACGCGGACGATCGCCGACGCGCGAGCGGAGAACCGGGCAGCCGCTATGGGTTCTTTCGCGCAGGCGCCTCATAATGCGCCGCTGGAACATTCAGCGGGTGGATTTACGCTCGCGCCTGAATTCTCCGCGCGCCAGACGACGACTCCATACCAGGTTATTGGAATCGTCGCACTAGTTTGCGCCACCGCTATCTCGTGTTTAATCTGGGGTTTTACCGGCGTTGTCCACGCCCTCAGTGAAGCGATGATGGCCTTTTACGGACTCGTACTTCTTCATCGCGCAGGCGTACTCATTGCGGGCGCGCTGCGACCCTCGAGCGCAACGGGACAGGCACAGGTCGCGGCGCTTCCGGCCAGTCCCAGGGCGCAGCCATCGGTCGCAGCCGCATCGTCGAGCCCGGTTGCAGCGTCGGTCAAGGTTGCGGACCGGCTTCCGGTCGTCTCGGCCCTGATTCCGCTATATCGGGAGGCCGGCGTAGTCTCGCAGATTGTCGCCGCTATCGGACGAATGAATTATCCGGCCGATCGCCTCGAAGTGGTTCTACTCCTCGAAGAGGATGACGTGGAGACCCGCGCGGCCTGTGAGGCTCACGATCTACCCCCCTCGTTTCGAGTGGTGATAGTTCCCCGCGGAGCGCCTCGCACGAAACCTAGAGCCTGCAACTACGGGCTGCAGGTCTGCCGCGGCGAAATCGTAGTGGTTTACGACGCTGAAGATCAGCCAGAGCCGGACCAGATCCTGATGGCGGCGCGAGCGCTCGCTGCGGCGCCTCCTGACGTAGCGTGTGTGCAGGCGCGGCTCGCGTACTACAATCCACGGCAGAACCTTCTAACTCGCTGGTTCGCCGCGGAGTATATGGGGTGGTTTGAACTCATGCTGCCGGGGCTGCACGCTATTCACGCGCCAATTCCGCTCGGCGGCACTTCCAACCATTTTCGCGCTGATGCGTTAAGATCATGCGGGGGATGGGATTCCTGGAACGTCGCCGAGGACTGCGATCTCGGTGTCCGCCTTTATCGCTGCGGGTACCAGGTGCTGCTGCTCGAATCCACAACCTGGGAGGAAGCCTGCCCGGAGATCCGGCTCTGGATCCGGCAGCGGTCCCGCTGGGTCAAGGGATACCTTCAGACGTGGCTCGTGCATACGCGGCGCCCGGTTCGCCTCTGGCGAGATCTCGGAACCTGGGGCGTGTTCAATATGCAGCTTCTGGTGGGCGGCTCGATTCTGTGCCAGGTAGTCAATCCCATCTTCTGGTTCCTCACCCTGCTCTGGTGGACCCATCCTACCGCCTGGGAGTCAAGGGTCATGGGCGGACCCACGCTCTTCCTCGGAAATCTCTGTTTCACAGGCGGAAACGCTCTTTTTATCGCAATGCAGGCGGCGGGCGCCGTCCGACGACGTCAGTGGGACCTGGCGGCGCTAGCGCTGCTGGCGCCCATCTACTGGCTGCTCATGAGCGTCGCGGCGTGGAAGGCTCTGGGGCAAATTGTTGTGGCGCCGCATCATTGGGAGAAAACGCGACACGGACTTGCAGTCATGCCCCTGGCGGATGCGTTGCCCGAACCGGGCGGTCCTACGATGGTCGCTGAGCCGCAGCAGCGGCCTCTGCTGGCGGAACCGTCGAGGTGTGTCGAAGGTCCGACGATTCCCGGTGATTCCCACACCCCGACACCGTAGAACCTCTGTCAGTTCGCGGGAACCAGACCGGCGTCGCGTTGTCTTGAGAATAGATCATTTCCTCTTCACCCCTGAGCTTAACAAGGAGCCACTCATGAACGTACGACAGAATCTCGCGGTCGCCGCGCTCGCCGCGGCGGTCGCCATACTCGGCAGCAGCGCCGCATGGGCGCTTCCGGCCGTGGGCGCGAAGGCGCCTGGTCTGGATTTGCCGACCGCCCAGGGACCGAAAGTGAACCTCAAGGCGATCCATACGCCGGTCCTGCTCAACTTTTTTACGACTTACTGAGGGTTTTGTGTCGGGGAGTATCCTCGACTCGTTGCGCTTAATAAGAAGATGGGCGGCAAGCTGACGATTGTCTCGGTCGATCTGGGAGAATCACCTGAGATTGTAAAGGCGTTCGTCCATAAGATGAAGGCGACTTTCCCCGTCGCCCTTGGCACCGCGAAAACCGCCGAACTTTTTGGAGTGGACTCCACCCCGACCAACATGGTCATCGCGCCGGATGGGAGGTTCGTCTATCTCGGCGAAGGCTATTCGGAAAAGCAGATTCTGAACGCGGTTCGTACGGCGTCTGGTTCGAGTTCTGCTAAGAAGAGAATCAGGAATCGTGCTGCCGCGGCAGACGCAACCGCCGTCGTTGCTCCAGCCGCATACCTCACGGCGAGCGTTTCCCGAAGATCCGTGAGAAGCCTGAAAGCGTTGGAACCGGCTCCCGCAACCGCCCAGGCGAGCCAACCGTTCCCGGATGTCCCGCGCGATCATTGGGCCGCCCACGCCGTGGAGTTGCTGCGAGAACGCGGTATTGTGATAGGGTATCCACCAGCGCCGAATCCACCCACCAGGGGATAATCCGCGACCCGTCGTGCCGGGCCGCGTTCTGACGACCTAAAACTCAACGAGGGTGGTCGACTGCATCCCATCGAGCGCCAGAAGTTCGGCCAGGACTTCGTTGGAGACCGGGTCGTCCACGTTGAGGACCATCACGGCGCGGCCGCGGGGAGCGGCCCGGCCAAGCTGCATACGGGCGATATTAATCTGGCGGGATCCGAGAAGGCTGCCCACCTTACCAATCATGCCGGGTTTGTCGGTATGCATCGTGATGAGCATGACGCCTTCCGGTATGATGTCGACTGAATAGTTATCGATAGAGACGATCCGGACATCGCCCTTACCGATCACCGCGCCGGCGAGGCTTCGAGTCATTCCATCGCCGGCGACTTCGATCGTGATCAGATTGTTGTAAGCGCCCAGATCACCTGGAGCGCCCCGTTCCGCGCCCTCTGTCACCGTCACTCCGCGCTGCTCGGCCACAAGCGCAGCATTCACCAGATTTATCGCTTCCTCAAGCGCCGGCTGCAGCAGTCCCATCAGGAAACTACGTGTTAGCGGCGCCATTTGATATCGCGCCGCTTCGCCGATGTACGTTATTCGAACCGATCGAACCCGTCCCCGGAGCAGAGCGGCGGCCAGTCGACCCATCTTCTCCTGTAGAATAAGATAGGGACGGAGCTGCGCGAGAATCTCCGGGGAGATACCGGGCAAGTTGACCGCACTTCGCGCCGGCCGGCCCGCCAGGATTTCGTTCACCTGTTCTGCGACGTCGACCGCGACCCCAACCTGCGCTTCTTCCGTAGACGCGCCGAGATGCGGTGTCGCAATAATGCGGGGGTGCCGAAGGAGCGCACTCTCTTTTCCGGGCGGCTCCTTTTCAAAAACGTCGAGCGCGGCTCCAGCGACGCGTCCGGATTCTAACGCGCTCAAAAGAGCATCCTCGTCCACGATGCCCCCGCGGGCGCAGTTAACCAACCGGAAACCGGGCCGCACCAGGGCGAATTCGGTTTCAGAGATGCTGTGACGTGTCCCCGCGTTGAGCGGGAGATGAATCGTCACGAAATCGCTTCGCTGGAGCAGTTCATCCTTTTCAACAAGTTGAACGCCCAGCCGCTGAGCGTGCTCGGGCAGCACGAAGGGATCGTACGCCAGCACTCTCATTTCAAAGCCAAGCGCGCGTCGCGCCACCTCACGCCCGATTTTCCCAAAGCCGAGAATTCCCAACGTCTTGTGATACAGCTCGACGCCGACGAACCGCGAACGCTTCCACTCTCCGTTAGACAGCGATGCCGCGGCCTGGGGAATACTTCGCGCCAACGACAGGATGAGGGCCAGGGTGTGCTCGGTGGCCGCGATCGTATTGCCTTCGGGAGAATTCACCACTGCGATGCCGCGTGCCGTCGCGGCCGGCACGTCGATATTGTCGACGCCGACCCCGGCCCGCGCAATCACCTTCAAACGAGCGCCTGCATTCACGACTTCGCGGGTAACCTTGGTTTCACTCCGCACGATCAGAGCGTCATATTCAGGCAGAATGGCGCAAAGATCGACGGGACTTAACCCGAGTCGGAGATCGAGATCGTGCTGCTGCCGCACGCGGTCGAGCCCGGCTTCGGCGAGTGGTTCCGTTACCAACACCTTCACTGGCTATCCTCCGCGTCCATCAAAGACTCACTCCTGCTGGCGCCGTGCGCAAAACCTGCTGTGCGGCAGCCACCCCTGTACCGGGGACCACCGGCCGGCCCAGATCGTTAAGCGCCATTTCCAGGCCGGCGAGAGCGCACACAATATCGGTCCAGCCGGTATAGCCCAGGTGTCCGATGCGGATAATCTCCGATTCGAGCTTCCCCTGCCCTCCGGCGACGATCAGCCCATAAGGGTCCCGCAGCCGCGCCCGCAGCGCCTTTACTGTGACATTGGGGGGCACGCGAATGGCCGTGACAGCGCTGCTCCTGCGGCCTTCCGGCGCCAGCAGCGCGAGATCCAGGCTCTCGACCCCGCTCCGCAATGCCAGCGCCAGGAGATGATGTCGCGCCGCGACCGCGGGGAGGCCCTCCTCTAACAGCATCCGGAGCGCCGTTTGGAGAGCGTAAAAAAGTGGCACCGCCGGAGTGTACGGCGTCAACGCCCGGTCGCGCATGGATGCGAAGTCCCAGTAATAGCGGGGCATCGACGCCGTTTTGTGGGCGTCCCATGCACGCGGCCCCACGCTTATGAACGCCAGGCCCGGCGGAATCATGAACGCCTTCTGAGATCCTGCCACCACGACGTCGAGACCCCAATCGTCAACGGGAATCGGATGCGCTATCATACCACTGATCGAGTCGACCAACAGCAGCGCCCCGTGTTCACGAACTACGTGAGCGACGGACTCCACGTCGTTCACGACCCCGGTCGATGTCTCGTTATGAGTGAGGAGGACAGCTTGCACCGAATGGTTGGTGTCTTCCCGAAGGCGCGCTTCAACCACCGCGGGATCCACGACGTCTCCCCATTGGAAACCACAGCTTTCGACTCGCGCCCCAAAACTCTGCGCAATTTTTGCGAAACGATCGCCAAAGGCGCCGACGCTGCAAGAGAGGACGCGGTCACCCGGGGAGAGGACGTTCACGATGGCCGCTTCGAGTCCTCCGGTTCCGGATGCGGGGAATGCGAGCACGTCGCCCGAGGTCCGAAAGATTGCCCGAAGCCCCTCCACACACTCCTCGATCGTCGCCACAAATTCCGGCCCGCGGTGATTCACCATGGGATGTGTCATAGCCCGCATCACGTCGTCCGGGACGGGAGTGGGACCTGGAATGAGCAGCAGATTTTTACGGGGCATATGGGTCCTATCGAGAGGCGTACCGAATCGCGCGCATCCAGGACAATACGGATCGGCCGTGTGCGCGGCAGCGCCTATCCGTAGTATAGACGGCGCTAAGAAAGCCAAACAACCGCGCCTCAATGCGTTTGACCCCTGGAGAACGCGCGGTTCCAACCTAAAATTAACGACAGGCGTCGACCATCATCGACGTGTCTTGAACCTGGGGGCTTATCCGAATGAGCGTCGCGCGTGACACTACCGAGCTGCAGGAAAACAAGCAGCGCCGGCGGCGACAGATCGACGCTCTATGCCAGGCGGGCAAGCTGACACCGGAGCAGGCGCGTCAACTTGAGGAATGCCGACCCCGCTCGCATCTCCCGCTCGATGAAGAGCTGGAAAAACTTGGGATACTGACGGGCGGCGTAGGTCGTGCGCTGGCGAAGCATTTTGGCTGCCCATTCGTGGATCTTTCGAACAGTGGGATCAACCCGGACGCGGCGGCGCTTCTGCCCGCCGACATCGCCCGACAATTCGTCGCGCTGCCGCTCGGATGCTATGGCGAGACCGCTCGGATCGCGCTCTCCGATCCATCGGACGTGATGGCCGAGGACACGATCCGCCGCGCGATTCCGCGAACGGTGGAATTTGTAGCAGCCGCTGAGAGTCATATCCGCCGCGCGATTGAACAGCTTTACGGATCTGATGCCGATTTTACCTCAACATCCATTTCGATCAACGGACTTCCGACACCCGATATCAGCCGCATCGAGTTTCAGGAATCCGATTCGCTCTCATCCCAGGAGCTGGAATTCCAGGCCGAGCGTCTGCCCGTGATCCGGTTGGCAAATCAGATTATCGGCATGGCTGCGGCTCGAAGCGCGAGTGATATCCACATCGAGCCCCATCAAGCCGAACTACACGTTCGCCTTCGCATCGATGGGGTACTGCAGGACGCGGTAACACTCCCGCGATCGATCCAGCCAGCGCTTTTGTCACGACTGAAGCTAATGGGGGAGATGGACATCGCCGACACCCGTCGACCCCAGGATGGTCGCTGCCGAATCAGCGTTCAGCGGCGGGTTCTCGACCTCCGGATTTCATCTTTGCCCACTACCTTTGGCGAGAAGTTGGTCATTCGAATGCTGGATCAGAGCGGTCCGCCCATGACGCTGGATCGCCTGGAGATGGAGCCTGAAGATCGCGAAGCTCTGGAGCGTATGCTATCGCAACCGCAGGGGCTTCTTCTGGTAACCGGACCTACCGGCAGCGGTAAGAGCACGACTCTATACGCCTCGCTCTGCCACCTTCAGAAAAACGCCGGCAACATCGTGACGGTCGAGGATCCGGTAGAGCGCCAGATTCCCGGAATCAACCAGGTGGGGATCAACGAAAAGGCCGGAGTGACGTTTGCGACGGCTCTCAAGTCGATCCTGCGTCAGGATCCCAATGTCATCATGATTGGCGAAATTCGTGATGAAGAGACCATGGAAATCGCGCTCAAGGCGGGTCTTACCGGCCAGCTCGTTCTCTCCACCCTCCATACGGGCGACGCCGCGTCCACTGTCACGCGGCTCCTGGATATGGGCATGCCCGGCAATCTTCTCTCGCCGGCGCTTATCGGCGTTATCTCACAGCGCCTGGTCCGGAAACTCTGTGAAGCGTGCAAGAAGCGCCGCGACGACGATGGACCTGTGGGCCATTCGCAACTGGATAACAATCGACGGACCCGTGGATGTGAGGCGTGCGGGTTCGCCGGTTTTCGAGGTCGAGTCGGTATTTATGAGCTGATGGAAAATACACCCGATCTCTCCTCGTTGATTTCCCGTGGCGCTACGGCCGAAGAAATCCGCGCGGCCGGGCGCCGGCAGGGCATGCGTTCGCTCGCAGACGCCGCGCTCCTTAAGCTGGAACAGGGGATCATTGGTCCGGAGGACGCCGCGGCTATCGCTGACGTGCGTACCGCTCGCTCCCCCCTGGCGACCGGCGCCTCCCCGGCAGCGTGTGAAGCGCCCCTGATTTTTGCCAATGATGGCGCGTCAGCGGACACGGCCGCGCGACTGATCCATTCCGGCAGCGACACGGTTTTCCCGAGGGAGGCCGCAAAGACAACAATCGCGCCGAAAATACTCATTGTTGAGGATGATGAGAATATTCGGCTCCTGCTGCAATTCGCGCTCGAGAGTCATCAATACGAGGTTGTCCTGGCAGAGAATGGCGCCGAGGGCCTCAAAGCAGCCGAGTCTGAGACACCGGACCTGATCATCTCGGACGTTATGATGCCCTTGATGGACGGTTTCGAAATGTGTAAGCTTATTCGCGGTGACGCGCGGACACAATCGATACCTATCATCTTGATGACGGCGCAGGACGGGGATGAGCAGGAGGTGCGAGGTCTGGAGGCGGGAGCGGACGATTACATACAGAAACCGGTCCGACCGAAACGACTGCTGGCGCGGATTCGCCTGATTCTCCGCCGAGTTCCCAGACGATGACCCTCAAGCTCGAGAACGAGCGGCCGATCGAGTTCCAGAGCGATGTTCTGGAAATGCTCAATACGGTGGCCGCGATCTGTAATGACGCTGACCGGCTGGAAGATGCGCTGCCCTTCTGCCTCGACGCGATCGGGTCATTGATCGGCTGGCCGCTGGGACACGTATACGTTCTTTCGGAAAGCGATCCCACTGCGCTGGTTTCATCTGGAATCTGGCGCGTCGACGGTCCAGATCAGGATCGATATCGCGATTTCCGGACTCTCACCGAGGCGCTAAGTCTGGAACGCGGCGTTGGTCTGCCCGGCCGTGTGCTCAACGACCGGCGGTGGCACGTAATACCCGTGGCCGACGACGACACCTCCGACTGGCGGAAGCAGGCGGCGCTCGAGGCCGGGTTACACGAGGCGCTCGCGTTCCCGGTGGTCGTGGGCAGCGAGGTCGCCACCATAATCGAATTCTTCCGGGAGGCTGAACCGGGTCAGAATGGCGAGCCTGGCGCTTGCCTTAACGCATCCATGATCCAGATTGGCGCCCATCTCGGGCGAGTTGTGGAGCGTCAACGCGCTCGCAATATCATCGCAACGATGCGCGATCAGGCGGTCAACGCGAGCCAGGCTAAGAACGAGTTTCTGGCGAACATGAGTCATGAAATCAGAACCCCGATGAACGCCCTCTTAGGCGTTTTCGATCTTCTCGCAGACACCTCTTTGAACCGGGAGCAGGAGGAATACGTTCGAATCGCGCGCAGCGCCGGCGAAAACCTGCTGAATCTTATCAACGACATTCTGGACCTCTCTAAAATCGATGCCGGCCGCCTGGAACTGGAGGAGGCGCCGTTCGATCTCGAGGACGTGCTGGATCATGTCGTCGAGGTGGCTGCTCTGCGGGCGCACGAAAAGGGATTGAGCATTTCCGGCCAGATCCTGCCCGGGGTTCCAACGCGGCTTATCGGAGACTCTCATCGCCTCCGGCAGACGCTGCTTAATCTTCTTGGAAACGCCGTCAAGTTTACGTCGCGCGGTGAGGTTTCATTAAAAGTTGAACCGCATCCGGATCCCGGTCTTCTGCTTTTCTCAGTATTGGACACCGGACCCGGCGTACCGCTCTCGATGCAGGAGACGATCTTTACCAGTTTCACACAGGCCGACGCATCTACCACGCGGATACACGGTGGAACAGGGCTGGGACTGGCAATATGCCGCCGTCTTGTGGAATTGATGGGCGGTGTGATCTGGGTTCAGAGCCGCGCCGGCGACGGCGCCACGTTCTGTTTCACCGCGCGGATCGGCGCCCAACAAGAGCCAGCAATAACGTCGGACGTTTCTGACGTAAGTCTCGCTGGTTTGACGACGATCATCGTCGACGATGACGCGACGAACCGGAAAATCGTACGAAATGCGCTCGAATCATGGGGCGCTATCGTAAATGAAGCCTCGAGACCGATCGAGGCTCTAAGTCTGATGAGGGAGAGAAGCGGCGCTAACGCTCCTTTTCGGCTGCGAATAATCAACGCCGATCTGGAGGGAATAGAAAGCCTCGGCCCGGCCGCCGCGCGTCCGGGATCCGGAACGGACGACCGGTGGCTCATTCTGATGCTTGGTTTAACTCGTCATGCGGATGCGGTTGCTCGGCTGCGGGAATGGAGCGCTGACGCCTATATCATGAAACCGATCAAGAGGCGCGATCTGCTTACCGCGGTTCGAGCTGTATTGGACGGTTCGGCCAGAGCGCCGGGTGAGACCGCATTGGTTGCGCCAGAACCGGTGGAAGCATCCGCCGCCGTTGATTCCACCGTACAAAGAATGCCGGCAGTTGAAGGGGCGCTCAGGATATTGCTGGCCGAGGACTCGGAGGACAACCGTACGCTCGTGCTGCGATACCTTAGCGGCACACCTCACCGCGTTGACATCGCGGGCGATGGCGAGGAAGCGCTCGAGAAGTTCACCGAGGGAGTTTACGACCTGGTGCTCATGGATATGCAGATGCCGGTGATGGATGGCTATACGGCCGCCCGGGCCATTCGACATTGGGAGGAGGCGCGTGGGCGTCAACCGGCGCCGGTTTTAGCGCTCACCGCGCACGCTCTTCGCGATGATTCGGCGAAGAGTCTGGATGCGGGATGCGACGATCACCTCACCAAACCGATTAAGAAGCACACGCTATTAGCGGCCATCCAGCAGTACTCTGAGAAAGCCAATGCGTCGGCTGATATACCGACTCCTCTGTCACTTACCCGACCGCTTTCAAACGCCGCGGGCGAACCGTCTACCGGGAATGAGGCGGCGACTGTGAGCGGGGTAAGATGATTCAGGCATCGGATCAGCGCCCGATCAATCGAGAGGCAGAACGGATTGTGGTGCGTGTTGACGCGGATCTAAGAGATTTAATCCCGCGGTTCCTGCTTAATCAGGAGAGCGATCGGATCCGGTTGCGCCGGGCGTTCGAGGCGGGCGAATACGAGACGGTCCGGAAAATCGGTCACAATATGAAAGGCGCCGGGGGTGGCTACGGCTTCGATGAGCTGACGGCGATCGGCGCCGATATCGAGGCGGCGGCGATCCGGGAGGACACTTCCGGTTTGGCGCTGACTCTGGATCAATTGGAGCGATTTCTTGCGGGCCTCGAGGTTGAATTTGAGATTGAGTTCGACGAAGTCGCGAGTACCTGTTCGCCGCGGTGAGAAGGATTCAGGCGCGCCGCCGAGAAATGGCATGATTACTGCCCAGGATGCAGGATCCCGCCGGCAGGCACTCCAAATAAAGGCAGGTGAGAAAGCTCGGGGTGAGACCCCTCGCAATGATAATGGGCGACAAGTCACCGAAGAATACCGATAAGAAGAAGAAGCAGTCCAGCAAGACTGCGGCCAAAAAGGCCAAATAGCCTGGCTCACGCGTCGTGGGGCGAGCGCAGGCCTGGCCTTAGTCATCCCCGCGAACAGACTCCTGCGCCGGGACGGAGAAGGCTCCGGTTTTTCATCCGTCCCGGTTTGGCGCCGCGGGCGATGGGTAAGCAAGACCCAGGTTGGGGATAATGGCGCCGGCGCGCGTGTTCAGGGTCGGCGTCGATCGTTGACAACTGACCGTCGATAGCTTATAATCCTCCTGTGGGAATCGCCAGCGCGTGGGCTGGAATGCAGCCCACGCTTGACTTACGGGCCTGGTAAAAGGAGCGCCCAGTGATGGGTATTTTCAGACGCATCTCCGAACTCGTTCGGGCAAACATTAATGACTTGATCGACACGGTGTCGGATCCCGAAAAAATCCTCAACCAGCTTATGTTGGAGCTGAGGGAGGAGAAACGGAAAGCGCAGGTCCAGGTCGTTCGATGTATAGCCGACGAAAAGCGCCTTGAGCAGCAGGTCCGCGAGCACCAGGATAAGCTGGCGCAGTGGCAGAAGCGGGCCGAGGTTGCGGTTTTGCGGGATGAAGACGATCTGGCGCGCGAAGCGATCAGTCGGCGCAATGAATATGCCACGATGGTGGACGAATTGACCCGTCAGTGGGAGGAGCAGCACCAGACGGCCGAGCAGCTCAAAGACGCCATGGATCAGCTTGAGAAGCGATATCGCGAGGCTGAGATGCGCAAGCAGCATCTGGTGAACCAACACCGAGCGGCGGTCGCCAATCGCACTGCTTCTGAAACCATTTCAAAGATGGCGAACACCAACCATCTGGATGGTTTCAACAAAGTCGAGGAGAAGATCAAGCAGCAGAGCGCGCTGGCCTCGGCAAACCACGAGATACAGGAAGTGCGTCTCGAAGACCGCTTCTCCCAACTGGAGAGCGAGGGCGTAGTTGAGCACGACCTGATCCAGATCAAGCTTCAAATGGGAAAGACGGTTCCGCAACTCGCTGGCGCGAGTGGAGCGGGGCCGGCGCAGGCGGCGCTTCCCGGCTCCGCGGGAAATGGCACAGAAGCTAACGCCACGAACGGCGCGGCGGGAAATGGCACGGCCGGCGCGGCGGGACAGGCTGCTTCCCAAACAGTCCACAACCCGGCGACTGAAGAAGTTGAAGAAGACGACCCGGCCAGCTTCAAATAGTCGGTAATGGCCCCTTGAGGTATTTTGAAAGTTGTGGCTCCCTCCCATGCCAATGCGCCAGCCTGGGATAATATCGATGCCTCGGGCGCAAAATGATGCGACGGGCGCGAGCGGAAGCCGGAACTATATTTCCACAGCGAACCCTGTCCTTGAAAGGCGAGCGTTCATGAGCCGATCGCGTATTATTAAGATTTTCATCACGTCGGCGCTGGCGGCGAGCGCTTCAGCGCTTTTCGCAGCGCCTCCGCTTCCACCTCCGCCTCCTCCCTTCGGTAATCCACCCGCCACGCCAACTCGCGCTCCACACAATCCGCCGGCCAGCGTGAGTTCGCCCGCGCCGACTCCTGTTCCATCGCCGCCCGCGGCCGCGCCCGCGCCACCACCGGCGTCCAGCACGACCGCCGCGACCCCGGCGCAAGAGCGCATTCCACTTTACAAGGGCGGCGCCGTTGAGCCGCAAGGTATTTTGCTCGGTGGCTGGGGCAGCGGCCTGGCGTCTCAGGTCGCAGACACGCCGATTTCCCCAGGCGGGAGGTCGCGGCGATTCCGATTTCGAGGTGGGGGATTTGGTGGCGGCTTCGGTCCTGGAGCGGACGTACAGATAGGCGCGCCTGATGCAGGCGCGAAGGACGCTCAGTCGTTTCCAGGCGCCGGGGCGCCCGGTGATAACGCGGGTGGAACGGCCGGCGCCGACCAGACTGGCGCTTCTGATCTGAATGGTCAGCCGGCCCCGTTCGGTCAGAGGGGTCGATTCCGTCGTTTCGGCGGTCGGCAGTCGAACCCGGGAGTGCAGCCGCCGAGCGACCAGGTGATACAGATCCAGTCGGGCGGCCTCTACTCGGGCGGGCGCCTCTACTATAACCGACCGGTTGACATTTCCAACCTTACCCGAACAGCAGATACCATCTCGAGCGCCTACGTCGACATTGTGATCAAAGTCCCCTCGGTCGCAGAGACTGTGGTCGCCGATCTTCAGGCCCAGGAACAGCGAAGCGCCTTCGGGCGAGGTGGATACGGATTCCCCGGAGGGGGTTACCCCGGCGGGGGATTCGGTGGCCCTGGGGGTGGCTATCCCGGTGACGTGGGTGGTTATCCCGGTGGCGCGGGTGGTGGTTATCCTGGTGACGTCGGCGGTTATCCCGGCGGCGCAGGTGGTGGTTATCCCGGTGGCGCAGGTGGTGGTTATCCCGGCGGCGCAGGTGGTGGTTATCCCGGCGGCGCAGGTGGTGGTTATCCCGGTGGCGCAGGTGGTGGTTATCCCGGTGGCGGCTTCGGCGGGCGTGGCGGCTTCCGAGGTAGAGGACGATTTGGCTTCGGGCAGAGATCATCTGATCAGCCGCCTAACATGAGCAAATTGCGAGTCGTGCTGGCGACGAACAACGGCGCCGCTTCGGCTGAGGTGAAGTTCCCGACCGATCTGATCAGTCTTTCCGGCTGGGGACACATTTACGTTCCGCTCAGCCTTTTCAAGGGAATCCAACCTGGCGCCAAGACGCTGGTGGACGATGTCCGCCTGTTCTCCGACTACGAGGATAAATTCCTGGTTGGGAAGATCGACGCGGTGGAGGATCGCGAGCCAATCGGTGTCACGATTGATGAGACCACGGCGAATGTTCAGCAGGGCCAGGCCGTTGGTGTCACCGTCAAGGCGCCAGCCGAACCATCGGTCCCGAGCTTCGATGTGGATTTTGGAGATGGTGAGCACGCAACCGGCAGCACGGTTGCCGGCGGGACCGAAGCCGAGTTCACGACGAGCCACGTCTACAAATCGCCCGGAGTATATACGATTACGGCAACGGCAACAGATGAATTGGGGATTAAGAAGCCCGGAACCGCTACAATAAAGGTAGCGGTAGGTTAGATACCAGCGAGGATTATAAGGAGCGCGGTCCCGGCCGGAACAAAACCGATCATTCAAGCAGTTTACGATTGTAACAGGACCCCATGTCCTTTAAACTCAGTCCTGAGAGGCTGGAAAGGCGATGGGAGCCGGTTCGCCCTCACCAGTGACGTCGAGCACGGCCCTCCCTCGCGGGGGCCGTGCTTTTTTTAACTGGTGGCGCGTTGTACTGCAGGAATTAACTGATGACAGATAGGGAACCGTTCTCATCGAACATGCCGAACGACGGTGCGCCGGCCCTGGTTGAGGGGGAACGGCAGGCAGTCATGGATAGCGCCGACATGCGGCGGGCGCTAACACGCATTGCGCACGAGATCGTGGAGCGAAACCGCGGGGTCGCCAATCTCTGCCTGGTCGGTATTCTTCGCAAAGGAGTGCCACTGGCGCACCGGCTCTCACGGCTTGTGAGCCAGATTGAGAATACGCCGGTGCCAGCCGGTGGACTTGACGTCTCGCTGTATCGTGACGACTACGCGACCCGGCAGCCCCGACTTCATCGTTCCGAAATCCCGTTCGACGTCTCCGGTAAGCGGTTGGTGCTGGTCGACGAGGTGCTGTATACCGGGCGGACGGTGCGAGCCGCGATGGACGCGCTGATGGACCTGGGGAGGCCGGCGAGCATTCAGCTTGCGGTGCTGGTGGACCGGGGGCACCGAGAACTGCCGCTGCGCGCGGACTACGTGGGCAAAAACCTACCGACGTCGCGCAATGAGTGGGTTGACGTACGACTTGAGGAGATCGAAGGGGAAGATCGAGTCTTCATTGTGAAGCCGCCGCCTGGGGAGGAACGGTGAGCGCTTCCATCGGGACAGGGACCCTCGAATCGACCCATCTCCTGGGACTGCGCCATACCTCGGCCGCGGACATTCAGCTCATCCTGGACACGGCCGAAGGAATGCAGGAGATTCTCTCCCGGCAGATCAAAAAGGCGCCAACCCTGCGCGGCCGAAGCGTGGTCACGCTGTTCTATGAGCCAAGCACGCGTACTCGCACCTCGTTTGAGATGGCAGCCAAGATTCTCAGCGCCGATACCACGAGTATAGCAGCGGGGTCCAGCAGCATTGTCAAAGGTGAGACCCTGATGGACACGGTGCTGACGCTCCGTTCGATGACCATGGACGCGCTGATCATTCGACACAGCCAGACGGGCGCCCCGGCGCTTGCGGCGCAGTTCGCTGGATGCCCGGTTATCAACGCCGGCGATGGCTTCAATGAACACCCGACACAGGGATTACTGGATCTGCTCACGATCAGGCAGCGCTTCGGCCGCGTCCAGGGATTGACAGTCACGATCGTGGGCGACATCCAGCACAGCCGCGTCGCACGGTCCAATCTTTGGGCGCTACGCCGGCTCGGAGCGGTGGTAAGGCTCGCCGGGCCCCCTACCCTGATCCCGCCCGAGATGGAATGCGATGGAGTTACATTACATTACCAGGTTGACGAAGCCCTCGAAGGGGCGGATGTCGTGATGGCGCTCAGAATACAAAAGGAGCGCCAGGAGAGCGGGCTCTTTCCGTCGCTCCGCGAGTACCATCGATTGTATGGCATCAGCGCCGAGCGCATGCTGCTGGCGTCTCCACGGGCCATCGTATTACATCCCGGACCGATGAACCGGGGAGTGGAGATTGATCCGGACGTGGCGGATGGGCCGCAGTCCGCGATCACCGATCAGGTTACAAATGGTGTAGCCGTGCGAATGGCGCTGCTCTATCTCATACTGGGAGGGAAGTCAAGTGATGCGCTGGCTGCTTAAGGGAGGCCGACTGATCGTGCCATCCCGCGGTATTGATGAGGCGCGGGATCTGCTGATCGAGGATGGGGTTATTCGTTCCCTATCTTTCGGCGACGACGCGTCCGGCGCATCGACCCTTGATCTCTCCGGCCTCGTGGTCGCTCCTGGATTCATCGATATTCATACTCATTTGCGAGAGCCGGGCTTTGAACACAAGGAGACCATTGCCACGGGGGTTCAATCCGCGGCGGCCGGAGGCTTTACGACGATCTGCTGCATGCCTAACACCAATCCCGCGATTGACAACGGTCCGCTGGTGGAATTCGTCAGACGCCGGGCCGAAGAAGCGGGCCCGGTACGGGTGCTTCCAATGGGGTCCGTGACGCGAGGAATGGGACAGGATGAGATGGCTGATCTCGGCGAAATGGCGGAGGCGGGCGCTTCGGCATTCACCGACGACGCCTTTCCGATTCAGTCTTCGCGGATGATGCGGCTGGCGATGCGGTACGCGACGACATTTGACCTCCCCGTGGTAACCCACTGCGAAGATAAATCGTTGACCATCGGCGCCTCGATGAACGAGGGTTACGTCTCCGCCGCAATTGGGATAAGGGCTATGCCGCGCACGGCCGAGGAAATTCACGTGGCGCGGAATATACTTCTGGCGGAGGAGACCGGATGCCGGCTTCATATTGCGCATATCAGCACTCGCCGTTCGGTCGAGATGGTACGTCGCGCCAGAGCGCATGGGATACGGGTCACTGCGGAAGCATGCCCGCATCACTTTTCGCTGACCGATAGCGCTGTCGCTGGCGAAGACGCGGAGCACCCTGGTCGAGCGTACGATACCAATACCAAGATGAACCCTCCACTTCGCACCCCGGACGATGTCGCCGCGGTTGTCGAAGGACTGCAAGACGGGACGATATCCTGCATCGCGACAGACCACGCGCCCCATTCCATAGAGGAAAAGGGCGTGGAATTCGATCTGGCGCCGTTCGGTATCATCGGATTTGAAACCGCGCTCGCCGTCAGTTTGACTTACCTGGTCCGGCCCGGTTGGATCTCGCTGCCGGATCTTGTTAAATTGATGACAAGCGGCGCGGCCGGCGTCTTAGCGTCGCCCAATTTCCCGATGGGGGCAGGCGAGCTTTCCGAGGGCGGCCGGGCCGACGTCACTATCTTCGACCCTGCCGCTGAATGGATCGTGGAGCCTTCACGACTCCTCTCCAAAAGTAAAAACACGCCCTATGGCGGTCACCGACTTTTCGGGCGCGTGCGTCACGTCTTCGCGGGTGGCAGGCTGATTGTACGAGACGGACACCCCAATGGCGCCGAGGCCAGAGGCGAGAAAGGATAGCATTGAAGGCGCTCTTATGTCTTGAAGATGGAGTTACATTCGAAGGCGAGTCGGTGGGCGCGCCCGGTATCGTCACCGGTGAGGTCGTGTTCAACACAGGAATGACCGGGTACCAGGAAATCCTCACCGATCCCTCGTATTCCGGGCAGATCGTCACGCTCACCTACCCGCTCATCGGAAATTACGGTATCAACGCCGAAGATTTCCAGTCGGCGCGGACCCAGGTCGCTGGCTTTGTCGTTCGTCAATCCACCTCGGACGCGAGCAACTGGCGATCCAAGGAAACGCTTCCCGAGTTTCTCGCAGATCGAGGCGTGGTCGCGATCTCCGGCATCGATACCCGCACTCTGACGCGTCTTTTGCGCAGCCAGGGTGTCATGATGGGCGGCATCGGCGTTGGTGTGACAGCAGAAGAGGTGATGGAGCGCGTTAGAAAGGCGCCGGCGTATACTTCCCACGATTACGTGCGATCCTGCTCGACGCCAACGCCGTATCTCTGGACCGGCAAGCCGGAGGCGGTCGCGCTCGACGAGATCGGTCCTGCCACGAGCACGAGGGTCGCGGTTCTGGACCTGGGGGTGAAGTACAATATCCTCGAGCAGCTCCGAGCCTCGGGGGTTGAACCGATTGTATTTCCCTGTACGTCTTCCGCCGACGCGCTCCTGCAGATAGATCCCGCCGGAGTCGTGCTGACACCCGGTCCCGGCGATCCGGCGAGGCTGGATTATGTGGTAGAGACGACGCGCGATCTTCTGGGGAAGCGGCCGCTATTTGGCATTTGCCTCGGCCACCAGGCTATCGCGCACGCTCTGGGTGGCCGAACGTTCAAGCTGAAATTCGGCCATCGTGGTTCAAACCACCCCGTGCGAGACCTGGAGACCGGTCGTGTTTATATCACCTCACAGAATCACGGCTTCGCCGTAGATCCCGAGGGTCTCGAGTCGTCCGGCGCCGCTATAACTCAGGTGAATATCAATGATGGCACAGTGGAAGGGCTCCGGCATCGTGACGCCGACGCTTTTTCCATACAGTATCACCCTGAGGCCTCACCGGGCCCCAGTGACAGCAGTTATCTCTTTCAGGAATTTGTCGAGCGTCTGCACCGGTAAGGTTTATTAATGCCCAAGCGAGAAGATGTCCATAAAGTAATGGTGATTGGCTCCGGCCCGATCATCATCGGCCAGGCGGCTGAATTCGACTACGCCGGTACTCAGGCGTGCCAGTCGCTGCGAGAGGAAGGGATCTCCGTAGTGCTGTGTAACTCGAATCCGGCCACGATCATGACCGACCTGGAGATTGCGGACCGGGTCTACATCGAGCCTCTCACCGCTGAATACCTGGAGAAGGTGATCGAACGGGAGCGGCCGGATGGACTCCTGGCGACCCTGGGTGGGCAGACGGGGCTTAACCTCGCGACGGAATTGGCGGAGCGTGGAATCTTAGATAAGCACGGGGTAGAGCTACTCGGAACGCCTCTCTCGGCCATTCAGAAAGCGGAAGATCGCCAGTTTTTCAAGACTTTGATGCGAGAGCTAGGTGAACCTGTTCCCGAAAGTATCTCGGCTGAGGACATGGACACCGTCCGCGATTTTGCGCGGGAAAGAGGCATGCCGCTTATCATCCGACCCGCATACACACTGGGTGGAACCGGCGGGGGAATCGCGCGCACCTGGGAGCAGCTCGAGGCCATCGCAGACCGAGGTCTCAAGCTTTCGCCACGGCGCCAGGTCCTGGTAGAGCGGTGCGTGCCGAGGGACTGGAAGGAAATCGAGTACGAGGTGATGCGGGACGCCAACGACACGTGCATCACCATTTGCAACATGGAGAACCTCGACCCGATGGGTGTCCACACCGGAGATTCCATCGTGGTGGCGCCGAGCCAAACCCTGACGGACCGCGAGTACCAGATGCTCCGGACCGCGTCGCTACGCATTATCCGCGGCCTCAAGATCGAGGGAGGCTGCAATGTGCAGCTTGCGCTCGATCCTCACAGCTTCGCCTATTACGTAATCGAGGTCAACCCCCGGGTCAGCCGAAGCTCTGCGCTTGCCTCGAAGGCGACCGGCTACCCGATCGCCCGGGTTTCCGCCAAGATAGCCATTGGTCTCCACCTTGACGAGATCCCGAACGCGGTAACGCAGAAGACAACCGCGGCATTCGAACCGGCGCTCGACTACGTTGTGGTGAAGATCCCGCGATGGCCGTTCGACAAGTTCCAGCGCGCCGACCGGAGCCTGGGACCGCAGATGAAGGCGACCGGCGAGGTGATGGCGATCGACCGTACGTTTGAGGCGGCGCTGCTCAAAGCCGCACGCTCGCTGGAGGTCTCACAAGCCGGCCTGGACCGGCCCCGCAATCAGCCGGTTTCGCTCGAAACCCTGTCCGGTAAGCTGCGCGAAGCGAATGACGAGCGTCTAAATTACCTGGCCGAAGCGTTCTGGCAGGCGATGCCGATCGAGCAAGCGCACGATCTCACCGGGATCGACCCGTGGTTCCTTCGAAAGATCAAGAACATTGTGGACGCGGAGAGGCGGCTCCTCACGGCCGGGCTGCGCCTCAGCGACGCGGATCTTGCCGAAGCGAAACAGTTCGGGCTGCCAGACGCCGTGATCGCCGCGCGCACGGGAATTCCCGAGATGACGCTTCGCGCCCGGCGCGCGGCCCTCGGGCTTCGGCCGAGCTACAAAATGGTAGACACCTGCGCTGCCGAGTTCGAGGCGGCTACACCCTACTTCTACTCGACCTATGAGAACGATTCACAAGACGCCCTCCCCCCGGAAAGCGATGCGTATGACAAGACGTCGAGCGCTGACACCGCGGCGGCCGACATTCGCAAGCAAAAGCCACGAGCAATCGTTATCGGTTCCGGCCCGATCCGGATTGGGCAGGGAATCGAGTTCGATTATTGCAGTGTCCATGCCGTCTGGGCGCTGCGGGAGGCCGGCTACGAAGCGATTATCATCAATAACAATCCCGAGACTGTAAGCACTGACTTCGACACTTCTGACCGGCTCTACTTCGAACCACTGACGTTCGAAGACGTCATGAATGTCATTGAGATCGAGAAACCCGAAGGCGTGATCTTGCAGTTCGGGGGGCAGACAGCGCTCAATCTGGCTGAACAGCTTCACGAGGCAGGCGTGCCGATACTGGGATCCAGCTTCTCGGCGATCGATATGGCAGAGGATCGGGAACGGCTCGACACCTTGCTCGCGGAGCTGCAAATCCCACGCCCGCCTGGCCGGGCGGTATCCAGCCCGGCCGAGGCGCTGCGCGCGGCGGAAGAGGTGGGCTATCCGGCGCTCGTTCGGCCATCCTACGTGCTGGGCGGCCGGGCCATGGAAATTGTCTATAATCCGGACGAGTTGAACGGTTATATGAAGCATGTGACGCAGGTTACTACCGACCGACCGATTTGGATAGACCATTACGTTCTTGGCGTGGAGGTGGAGGTGGACGCCCTCTGTGACGGCACGGACGTGCTCATCCCGGGCATAATGGAGCATATTGAGCGCGCCGGTGTTCATTCCGGCGACAGCATGGCAGTCTGCCCGCCTCAGACGCTCAGTCCGCGGGTTATCGATCAGGTTGTTGAGCACGCGACGCGTTTGGCGCTGCGATTGGGGGTTCGAGGGCTGCTCAACGTGCAGTACGTTGCGCAGGGGGAAGAAGTCTTTGTCCTGGAAGCAAATCCTCGAGCCAGTCGAACCGCGCCCTATCTCTCAAAAATCACCGGAATCCCGATTATTCGACTCGCGACATTAATCTCCATTGGCCGAACTCTCGCCGAACTCGGGTACAAAGGCGGGCTGGCGCCGGAGCCCATCCATCCAGCGGTGAAGGCGCCGGTCTTTAGCTTTGGAAAACTGTCGAAAGTGGACGTGCAGCTCGGACCGGAGATGAAATCGACAGGTGAGGTGATGGGTATTGACACCGATTACGCCGGGGCGCTCTATAAGGCTCTGGTAGCTTGCGGAATCGAGGTGCCCGAGCAGGGCGTGCTCGTCGTAACGCTCGCTGACCGGGATAAAGCCGAGGCGCTGCCGGTGGTACGGGAATTCGAACGGAGCGGCTTTCAAATATACGCCACGTCCGGCACCGCCAACTTTCTGGTCCGCAACGGCACCTCGGCTCGAACGGTCTGCAAAATCAGCGAGGGCTCGCCCAATACTCTCGACCTGATCCGTCAGAACCGGGTGGACCTGATCATAAACACCCTTTCCCCAAGTCACCGGGTGGAGGAAGAGGGCCGGCAGATGCGGCGCGCCGCCGTAGAGCGCGGCATCCCCTGTCTCACTTCCCTCGATACGGCCCGTGCGCTTCTCTATGCGCTCGATAAACGCCGTCAGGTAGAAATGATCCACGTTCGATCGATGCACGAGTACGTGGGTCACCCAAGATCGGAAGACGAATGTACCGTTGGTGGGCATGAAGAGGCGTAATGATGCGGTCCCCTTTGACGGAGGCGCTGCGGGGAGTGGTGGGAATGGCGCATCTGGCGTCGGTAGGATGGGAGGATCGTGTCCTCGCATGCCGAGACAGCCTGGACTGCCTGGCGTTAACGGGCAGCGATGAAGAAGTAGCGATGCCGGCGTCGCAGGCCCCGACTGGCGAGAAAATGGCGCGTATTGCAGGCCAGACTCAGTTTATTCTGAGTGCAGCAGGAATCTACTCCGGTTCAGTCGAACAGATGGAACATAGCCTGTCGTACACCCGTCAGACCATCGAGAGATGCCGGCTGGCAGGTGATATGGGCGCCGCCGGTGCGCTCATATCTACGCCTCTGGGTCTCACGCCGCTGGCGGGCCAGGCGGCTTCTGCGCTCGTCTACCGATATTTCCGTGACACACAGGCAAAATCACCCGTTCCGATTGTGCTTTATCAGCCGCCCGGAACTCCGCCCGATTACCGACTGAGACCCGAGAGCATTTTGAGTCTGGTGCGGCTCGGCAAAGTTCGGGGATTGATCATGGCCGATGGGGACGCTGCGGAAATAGAAGCATGCGCACGCGCAGGACGGCGCGCGGATTTCACACTGATTTGCGACGAGTCGCTCTATCCAATGGCCTTCCAATGGGGCGCTTGCGGAGTGACGGTGAGCATCGATTCGGCGAATCTTGAATCGATTGCCGCGGAGATGCATCGCCGATAGCGGTAACCGATTGGGCTCCATGAAGGAGCAGACTTACATGGTTCGCTCTGGCTGAACCGGTATAGATTGACAGATCGCTAACAATAGTGTTACGATAGCTAGCACGCCTCAGTTTGTTCTGAGCGCCTTTATTGTGGCGCCGCGTGATCCTTCCGCATTTCTGACCGCTCGACCGAAAGGAGGGCTCTGGCATGACCAACCAACGGCGCCGAATTACAGGCGCTGCTGCGGCAAGCCTTATAGGTGTGACATTTTCCCCACTTTGCGTCTTTGCCGCCACGGGAGACGTTGACGTTCGGATCTCAAATCATACCTCGCAGGATGTTCTGGATGGTCCCAATGTTTCCATCCAGGCAGACTTCACCAGCTTAACGGCGCATAAGATATCCCGGCTTGAGTTCCTCGTGGACGGGCGGGTCGTTGACTCCGAGAGCCTCTCTGACCCTACGCGCAAGGGCAGTTTTATCTTCGCCTGGGATACGACTAGCCTCTCCAATGAGGTTCACACGATCCTCGCTCGCGCCTACGATGACCAGGGCAATCCCGGAAGCTCCCAACTCCAGGTGTTCGTGGACAACCAGGCAGTCGATAGAATGGCGCCCGTGCTACGGATCACTGCCCCGCATGATGGCCAGATCGTCAACGGTCAGTTTATGATCCAGGTTCAGGGCCGGCAGCGTTCGCCCCTCAAGGCGATCGATTTCATTGAGATCAAGCTTGATGACGATCTCGTCGGGCTCATCAATGACACGCAGGGCGCTGACGTTCAATATGACGCCAGCGATCTCGCAGACGGACCGCACAAGATTCAGGCCGCGACCGTGACAAAAGACGGGATGCGGTTCGAAGCGCCGCCAGTGATTGTTATTGTAGACAAGGCGCATGGCAACACCGAACTGGCGCCCGGTCCGGGCGCGCCGCCAATTGGTATTCCGGGTTCCTCGGCGCGAACTACACCTCCTGCGAACGTTAATACGAATCCGGCGTTGAGTGGTGGACCGGCTATCACCTCTGGCATGGGAACTCTGGATCCGAGTGAAGTGCGGGGTGTAGGGTATCCTCGCTTGCCCGGGACGCCATCCCACCTGGCACCTGGGGTGGCGCGCCCGGCGCCGTCCCACCTAGGGGAACGCGTCGCTAAAGCGCCACACTCAACCAAGAGCACAGGTCTTTTTTCCACACCGCGTGTGAGCGCGGATCACCATCTCAACCAGGGCGCTCGCCCGCCTGCGCAGGATCCATTGTTGGGAATTCTGGAACCGGCGCCGGGTAAACTGCTGATGCGGAGCTTTGGAGGCTGGTATTTCCACACCTCCCTTGATGCGCAAAAGAGCGTCGAGCCAGCCGTGCCGGTGAGCCGCAGGAATTCCCTCCCGGTCGCGGAGCTTCCCCAATCTTCATCTCATCGTGAAGGCCAATCGATTTTCCGACCCCAATCGTCATCGACGCTTCCGATAGTGCCCGAGGTCGCACAGCCATCACGGGTCATCGTTGTTGAGACGTCCGATTCCCCGAAGGTCGCGGCAGCCGGAAAGGCGCCCGTGCCAACGCCGGCCGGAGATCACGCAGGCGCGAGCATTCTGGTGCCGGTGCCGCTCACACAGATCGCCACCCCCAAAAACGGTGTGGTCGCTCGCCCCTCGACACCGCCGGTGCTCATCGCCATGGGGATGCCGCGCTCGTACGGCGCCGCTTCCACGCCAGCCGCTATCACCTCGGATGACGCGGTATTCCTCCCTGTTCCGCTGATACTCCAACCTGCATCGCCACGGGGAGATCAGCCGTCCGCTCGGATTCACACCGACGCGCCGGAGACCACTGCCTTCCTGGACGGCAGTCTCGAACAAGCCGAAAATCCGAAGTCGCACGCGGGCTCGGCGGCAAACGCGAAGCATAGTATGTTTGCTCCCGCGCCGTTTATCCTCATGCCGCCGGCGGACACAGGACACGCCAAGAAGGCCGGCGCTCGAGTTGCGACATTGCCGCAGCCAGATCATCAGGCTGCGGAGTTTGCGGGGTTCAAGGCCCACCAGGCGCGAACGCCCGCATGGCTTCGCATCGCGTATGACAACCACTGGATGAACTTCGACGTTCAACCAATTATGGTGCGCGGAATTCCAACGGCGCCGTTCAGAAACCTGTTTGAGTACACGGGAGGGCAGGTTTCCTGGCATCCGAAGTCTCGAACAGTGGAGGCCCAGAATCGAGAGCAAAGCATTCGTCTGAAGATCGGCAGCCGGCAAGCGGTCGTGAATCACCAGGTGGTTCAACTGGAGCTTCCCGTGTTTATTCGCCGGGGCCGTACCATGATCCCGGTCGGGTTTGTCCGGCAAGCAATGAATTTGAACGTCGAGTTCGACCGCCGCACCGGCCAGATAATCCTTACGAGCCGGAACGTCGTTGCGATGGCGATTAAATAGAACCCGTCGCGAGAGTGACCAAAACGACTGGCAGGGGCCTGCCACACTTAATCGTGTGGCAGGCTCTTTTGATTCGGCGGAACATTCCGGAGTCCCTATTTCCCAAGATTCTGGCCGAGTGGCGGGCGCTTTGCCCGCTAATGGTTCGGGATCCAGGAGCACGTCGGTTCCTGATCGAAGGCTGCTCGGTATCGACGATTCAGGACTGTTTGGGATCGGTCCGCGGCACGTTTCCGTTTGGGGCTTCAGAGTTGTTCGGACTTTCCGCGGCATTACCATGCACGTGCCAGAGAGTGAGCAGGCTCCCGATGGTGAGGAGGATGGCGCATCCAAAAAGCGGCGCTTCGGGAAAACTCAGCTTGAAGTAGCCATACATGTGGCTGCCGAAAATGTCGCCTAAAAGAGCGCCGGCGCCCTGCGCCATCGCCGCCGCTCCCAACACAGCCCCCTCGCGGCCGGGCGGCGCCATCTCGGTGACGCGGGTCATCCAGGCTGGCATGGCGATGACGAATCCAACCCCTACTGCGCAGACGAGCGCCGAGAGAAGCCAGAAGCTCCTTAGAAAAACAGGAACGCCAGGATACTGAACGGTGAGCCCGTGCGCTGCGGCAGGCCACATTCCAATCGCGCAGATCGCCATTCCGATACGCACCGAGCGGGCTGCCCCCCATCGTTTACCGAGCGCGCCCATCGGAAGCGCGAGAATCGCTATCAGGATGGCAATCGGCAGCACCATGAGGCCGAACTGGAAATCGGAGATGTTATAAACGTCTATCGTGTAGGTTTTAAGATTCGGCGCGATCAGGCCGATGCCCAGAAAGACGGTAAACGCTATTACCATCATCCAGGGGACAGTTCGGATGCCAATAGCCATCTGGGTCATTAAGCCTTCGGAGCTTGTCGGGTGGGGAGAAGTTGCGACTGTACCGTTCCCATTTTCCGATTCCTCTTCATCATCCGGGAGCGGCGGCGCCTTACCGCGGGGGACAAGAAGAGCCGCCAGCAGCGAGGCGAGGACAAGAAGGGCCGCTACGAGAATGAACGGCGCACGATACTGGTTCGTGATGTGGTGTTTCCCGGCCAGTTGGTATACCGTCTCCCATTTCATGCCGAAAACATGGGCGTACGTGGACGCCCGGATGCGCTCCACTCGGATCAAATGGGTGATCGGATGATGACCCGGGTGCGCAGCGCGCCACAGCTTTTCCGCTTGCCTGATGCGCTTCAGGGTAAGAACGCGGGCCAGTTGAAGCCTTATATCCTGGCTCCCGACACTCGTTTCAACAAGGGGCCCGAACGCGACTCCGAGCATGTAGGAGAGATTGAAGACGCTATACGCATTGTTTTGGTCCCGCTTTCGGACCCGGTCAGCAATCACCGAGAAACATGAGGGCCAGAAGGCGGCGATTCCGAGACCGTTGAGGGCATTGAACAGGATAAACTCCCACGGACGGGTCAGGAAGAACATGCTCGCAACAGCGAGACTTGAGAACAGCGGTCCGTAGATCATGAGCGGGCGTCGCCCGATCCTGTCCCCAATCGCGCCAAACGCCGGCTTCAGGCCGCTCTCCACGGTGACAAACGCCGCAAGCACCCAACCGGTAGCCCAGATGGCCTTGAGGTCATACTCCATGTGCGGTGGAATCGTGGCGATATTGAGGATTGCGGCGCCAAGCTCGGCCGCGAGGGCGACCAGCGAGATTCCGATGAGAAATGGATACTCGCGGATTACGCGGACGAATACCTCGTCGAGCTGCTTCAGCGCGCGTCGAATCAGGCTGTTATTGACCGGCTCGTCAGAAAGGTCCGGCGATTCAACCGCGCCGTTCGAGTGTATCATAATCCTCTCCATGCGTCTGAGGAGCGCATCATAATCCTCTCCATGCGTCTGAACCTGGAATCGCGCGGCGCTCGACGTATGTCGTTATCCTTCAGCGATCCCTGCCGGCAGACTCCCGTCCGACATTCGAATGCGATTTCGCTCGTCCACCAGGATAATGCGCGGCTCCGTCCGCCGGGCCTCATCGTCGTCGAACTGACCATAGCACATAACGATGACCAGGTCGCCTGCGTGCCCGAGGCGCGCCGCCGCCCCGTTCAAGCAGACGGTTCCGGATTGCTCCGGCGCACGGATCGCGTAGGTCTCGAAGCGCTGGCCATTCGTCACGTTCACGACCTGCACCTTTTCGAATGGAAGAATATCCGCCGCGTCCATGAGGGCGCCGTCGAGGCTCAGGCTGCCTTCATAATTCAGGTTTGCTTCCGTCACCGTTGCGCGGTGGATCTTACTGCGGCATAATGTTCTGAACAATGACCGGTTGGCTCCTCATGCTCCTGAATTTACCCCAACCCATCGGGAAGATCACAGACTGCGTGTCTTAAGGCGTTCGTACGCTGCTTTATCCCGCGAGCTGTCAGGCGAATTGGCAGAACACCTCGTTGCCAAGAAACAGACCCTGCCGGGTGAGTGACAACGACTCTCCCGCGCGGCGAAGCAGACCACGCTCCAGCAGCCTTTGAATCTCGCGCTGGTACCGCCGCGAAGGATCGATTCCAAACCGTGTCGATAGCGAGGTCAAATTAACGCCGTCTGTCTGGCGAAGTCCCAGCCAGAGCGCCTCGCCAATGGCCTCGTCGATAGCGATGTCCTCACGGGTCTCTTCTGCGGATCGCCCCTGTTCTATCGCCTTCACATAATTCAGTGTGTTTCGGCCGTTGGCGAAACGTGTATATCCAATACACGAGTGCGCGCCAACTCCGAGTCCCAGGTAATCCTCGCGCCGCCAGTATATCTGGTTATGTCGCGACCGGCAACCAGGCCGGGCAAAGTTCGATACCTCATAATGATCATAGCCTGCGGCCGTCAGTCGCGTGATTGCCAACGCGAACATGTCCGCTTCCAGATCGGATGGCGCCGGCTCCATCTCGCCGCGCCGATAACGTTCACCAAAGACAGTGCCTTCTTCGATCGTAAGGTTATAGAGTGAAATATGTTCCGTGTTCAAAGCCAGCGCTCTCTCGAGGGTTCGCTCCCATTGCCCCAGACTCTGCCCCGGCAGCGCGAATATCAGGTCGATACTGAGATTGTCAAAACCTTCCGTTCGCGCGCGCGATACGGCCGCCTCGACCTCCGAAGCGCCGTGGTCGCGGCCTATCACCCGAAGCAGGTTGTCATCGAATGACTGCGCTCCGATGCTCAAGCGATTGGCGCCGTGCTCTCGCAGCTTCGCGAGGGAACCGGTCGAGGCGAAGACATGGGTCCGCGGGTTTGCCTCAATGGTGATTTCGGCGTCCGATTGGAGCCTGAAATCTCGCCGGAGGGCAGCCAGGATCCGGCCGAGCTGATCCACCTCCAGCGTCGTCGGTGTCCCTCCGCCGAAAAAGACCGTCGGCGCTTCCAGAGCGCCGGACTTCGCGCCTGGGCTTCGCTCCAGTTCTTCGGCGCGAAGAGCGCTTTCCCGGCAGAGAGCGTCGACGTATCGCCCAGCGAGTTTCGACTCGTGAACCGCGGAGACAAAGTCGCAGTAATAGCATTTGCTCAAGCAGAATGGGATGTGAACGTAGAGCGCCGGCATTCTATTCCCCCAGGCGTAGGACGCTCAAAAAGGCCTCCTGGGGAACCTCTACACTCCCGATCTGCTTCATCCGGCGCTTGCCTTCCTTCTGCTTCTCGAGCAGTTTTCGCTTTCGAGTGATGTCCCCGCCATAGCACTTGGCGATCACGTCCTTCCGCAGCGCTCGCACGGTCTCTGAAGCAACCACCTTGGTTCCTATAGAGGCCTGAATGCGGATCTCGTACTGCTGACGCGGCAGGATCGCCTTCAATCTTTCCGCAAGGATCTTGCCCCGAGAGAACGCCTTGTCCCTGTGCGTAATAAACGAGAGCGCATCCACCTTATCCCCGTTAAGGAGAATATCCAGTTTTGAGAGGGTTGAGGTGCGATACCCGGAGAATTCGTAATCGAATGTGGCATACCCCTTGCTGCGTGATTTGAGCTGGTCGAAGAAATCCATAATGATCTCCGATAGCGGCATCTCATACGAGAGAATCGCGCGGTTATCGGAGAGATATTCCAGGTTGCCAAAGATTGCCCGGCGTTCGTTCGCAAGCTCCATGCACGGACCGATATAGGTCGCGGGCATCATGATCGTTGCATTAACATAGGGCTCTTCGATAAAATCGATGTTCTGAGCGGGCGGCATCTTATCGGGGTTATCGATCTCCAGCATTTGGCCGTCGGTCCGATGGACCCGGTAGATGACACTGGGCGCCGTGGCGATGAGCGTTAACCCAAATTCCCGCTCCAATCGCTCCTGCGCGATCTCCATATGAAGGAGTCCCAGGAATCCGCAGCGGAATCCAAACCCAAGCGCAGCGCTCGACTCGGGCTCAAAATGAAGAGCCGCGTCATTCAGCTTCATCCGCTGCAAGGCTTCACGCAGATCCGGAAACCGGTTACTGTCGGTGGGGTAGAGGCCGCAAAAGACCATCGGCTTCGGTTCACGAAAGCCGGGCAGCGGCTGATCGGCCCCACGAACGGCCGCGGTAAGAGTATCACCGACGCGGGTATCTTCCACGTTCCGGATGCCGGCGTGCAGGTAGCCCACCTGCCCGGGTCCGAGCCCTTGAACCGGAGTCATCTGAGGACTGAAAACGCCGACGCCGAGCACTTCGAAAGTCTTGCCATTGGACATCATCCGAATTCGATTACCGGGGATGATGCTGCTGTCCACGACACGAACGTAGGCGATAACGCCGAGATAGGCGTCGTAGTGGGAGTCGAAGATGAGCGCCCGGAGAGGAGCGTCGGGGTCGCCGCCCGGCGGCGGGATGAAATGGACGACCGCCTCGAGAATCTCATTCGTGCCGATACCCTGCCTCGCGCTCGCCAGAATACAATCTTCGCCGGGGATTTGCAGCACCTCTTCCATTTCGTGCTTAACACGCTCCGGATCGGCGCTAGGAAGGTCAATCTTATTGATGACCGGAACCAGCGAGAGATTGTTGGCCAGAGCCAGGTTGACGTTGGCCATCGTCTGAGCTTCCACTCCTTGCGCGGCGTCGACAACCAGAATGGCGCCCTCGCAAGCCGCCAGGCTGCGGGAGACCTCGTAGGTGAAGTCAACGTGCCCCGGCGTGTCGATCAGATTAAACTCATACTCCTCGCCGCTATCCGCGACGTATTTAAGCCGCACCGCGGTCATCTTGATGGTGATGCCGCGTTCGCGCTCCAGGTCCATGCTGTCCAGCGCTTGCTCGACGACCGCCCGCGGCGGCGCTGTTTGAGTAGCCTCGAGGATACGATCTGCCAGCGTGGACTTGCCATGATCAATATGGGCGATAATACAAAAGTTACGAATGTATTCCTGTTTCATCACCTACGATTCTATCAGTCTCCCAATCGGGCGTCAATGAAGCGGTCGAACAGGCCATCTACCAGTTTCGGGGCGAACTGCCTATCATGCCGGGAAATGCGACCGGAACTCATCCAGAGATGAACTTTCCAGCGCTACCTGCCTCAAGTCACGAAGTAGATTCTTATCGCGCTGCCCACGCACGCTCTGAACCAGATCCGGAGGCAAAGAACCGAATCTGTAGGTAAGAATATCTTTCAAAGCATCCTGTGCTTCCCTCAGCGCGCCCTGCTCAATCCCCTCTTCACGCCCTTTCTCGAGTCCCTGCTCGAGTCCCTGCTCGAGTCCCTGCTCGAGTCCCTGCTCGAGTCCCTTTTGAATCCCACGACGCTCAATACCTGTAACATAGGGCATGCTCAATTCCTCCTCATCACGCGATAGCTGCTCGTCGAACCGCTGCTCCAGCTCGGGCGGCAGCGCCATCAACCAGTCGATAAACCGAAACAGCTCGAGAATATCCTCTCGAGAGAAGTTTCGCCGGTAAAGTCCACGAGCAAGCCTCAGCTTCCATTCATACCGACTCTGAGGCTCGCCCCGAGTCGCCTGTGTCTGGAGATGCGCCAGGACGATTATCGCAAACGGGTTGTCACTCGTCTCCAGTTCTTCCCATCGGTCGGAATAGTCAAGCAGCTTGACCGTCGGGAATCGAAGGCTGACTTCGCAGCCCCACAACTCGTAATCGAATCGTTCAGGTCGCCAGTTAGCAGTGTTGTCAGCAAGCACAGCCAGGCTGACGACCTGCCGATCATAGCGATCAAAGATTCTGTAGTTATAGACATACATGCGCCGGGGAAGGTCGGCATCGACCTGACCCTGAACTTCGATATGGATCAGGATCCATGCCTCCTGACCATCCAGACGCCAGACCTTTACGAGTCTATCCACCCGACGGACACCGATCTCGGCGTCCCGGACGACCTGATGCAGCTCCTGGTCCAGGAATTCATATCCGCGATACCAATCAATCCCCGCGTACGCGACCGGAAAGAAGAAAGCAATAAACCCATTGAAGAAGCGTTCGATAGCCTCTTTCCATGGATTATCGAGATCCAGAACTGGCTCACTTTCCGGAACCGGTTCACTCATGAATTCAAGACTCCCTCCGTGATTGTTTCGATCCATCTGATAGACTACAGCATTATACCAGAGCCCTCTACTCGCGGCGGGAGCGCGCCATCGTTTGATCTTCTGACGGTCTGTCTGATATACTTCTGCAGGCGCTTCGCGCCGGCGGCCCTGGTTTAGGCCGACGGTTGGCCGCGTCACTCCTACACATGGATTGCGGTGTGTGCGACTCACTAAACGCCCCCAGCTACTTCGTCCTATACCGTTTACCCGATTCCTGGCATTGATTGGAACCCACCGGACCTGTCTGACGAGGTCGGGATGGTCAACGCAGCGCCGGCGCCATGCTGCCGCGCTCGCGACGCTTCTGCTCTTTACGATCCTGGCCGCGCCTGCTTCACGAGCCGCCGACCCCGAGACCGAAGCCGCGAAAGTACTGGGCAAGGGCCTTTCGCAGGCGTTCGCCGGCGAATCCGGTGTCGTTACGGACCCGCTGCTGACTCAATGGGTGGATCGAGTTGGCGCGAAGTTGGTCGCGGTGTCGCCGCGGCATAATCTTCCCTATCATTTCACGATTCTGAATACGGCTGAACCAAATGCCTTCACCCTGCCCGGCGGCTATATCTATGTGACGAGCGGACTGCTTGACTTTCTGCGCAGCCGTGACGAGCTGGCGGGCGTCATGGGCCACGAGGTTGGACACGTCGTTGGGCATCACCCCATCCGGACGATCGAGCTAGAATTAGGAGCTGCGCTCGCGGTTCACTATGGACCGCTGCCACACGGAGCCGCGGCGACCGCCCTGGAGGACGGTGTCGTTTTCTTAGGTACACTCGCCTACAGCCGCCACAACGAAAGCATCGCGGACCACTACGGGATCC
>DASRZA010000504.1:0-3151 GCA_035686845.1 Armatimonadota bacterium
GAGCTCGCCCATGTCACGAAACTTCTGATTGGATAGAGCCTTGAGCGGGGTGGTGTAGAAGAGGCGCTCGCCGCGCTGCAGCGCGAGATCCGCGGCGGCCTCGGCGATAAGGGTCTTGCCCGATCCGGTGGGCGCGCAGACGACGACGCTCTGTCCCTCCGTAATCTTACGGATTGCTTCCGCCTGAAAAGGATCAGGTACAACGCCGTGTGTCAGCTCTTCAGGCGCGGGCACCGGTCTTACCGACCGAAGCCGAGAGACGGCGCTGAAGAGTTAGCGGGAACCACTCGCGGCGTTCCTAAATGGAAGACGACACGCTGGCCTCGAACTCCCAGCCAGAGATCAACCGGGCCGATCGGGATGGCGCCTCGAAAGCGGAGGACCGCCAGGGCGTCTCCCGAAGCGAGCCGCTGCTGCAGTCGTTCGCCACCTGCGCCGGCGAAGGAGACCACCGCGGGAACGCGCGCCATGCCTGTCCATTCCCCGCCATCCAGGGTTGCGCCGGCAAGGCCCGCCTCATCCACCGGATCCCGATCGCCGGTCAACGTCGCGATCCGCCCGCGGAAGCGAACTACCGCTTCGCCGACGCGCCGCTCAGGGCAGTTCTCAATTTGCAGAAGATCAAAGGTCCCAAATCGGAGGTGTTCGGTGGCAATAATGGGGGGCGACGCATAATCGGGGACAGGCGCCGGCGCCGGAGTCCGCCGCGAGAACGCCAGGCTCAGAATCAGCGCGAAGACCGCTGTCACACCAATTATCTCGCGACGGGTGTCTCGCCGCTTCAGGAGTTGTTGGAAGGAATTCAATCAGAGGTCTTTCGATTTCACGACGAAGCTAACGCCTTCCGGATCAGCGGGGTCCAGTACGCCGCTGCGGTGGGCGCCGGCTCCCCCGTTACAGACTTGATCAGTTTGCCGTTGCGGCCCACCAGGTAACTCTGTGGAATCGCTGTGGCCGAATAGGCCTTCGTAACCGCCGGATTCGCTGTTAATAAGGGATAGGTGATGCCCTTCGCCTTGCGGACTGTCGCCACTTCGGCGGCGGAGTCCTGCGGCGGCTCCGTTATCCCCACGACCACCAGTCCCTGCTTCCCGAACTGTTTATGGAGCTTCTCGAGATCCGGCATCTCATGGACGCACGGGTTGCACCACGTCGCCCAGAAATTCACCAGCGCCACCTTCCCCTTCAGCGACGCCAGCGAGAGCTTACCGGGCGATCCAACCCGCGAAAGATCGAAGCCAGGCGACGCCGATCCCTCGGCAGGCCCACCGGTGAAGAGTAAACCCGAACCGCTTCCCGCCATCGATGAGGCGGACGTCCCCGCCGCAGGTTTTGCGACCGGCGCCGGTTTCTTCACGGCAGGCGCCGAGGCCATCTTCGGCGGCGTCGGCGCGGCCCCACCCGCCTCCGATCCGCCGTTATTCGCGCCGCCGCAAGCCGCCAGGCTCAGGCTGGCCGCCACGACCGCTAAAACCGCCCCCAATCGCAAAAAACACCGCAACTCTTTCATTCCCCTCCGGATAGACCCACTCTAACCCATTGCTCCTTCTCCAAGTATAGCAGGCGCGGGAGGACGAAGGACGGTGAGAGTGTGGGAAAGTGAGACGGTGGGACGGAAGACATTGAACCGCGGTCGACGGACCAATGCCGTTCAGATAAGACGCTGCTGGCCCCGTTCCAGGAGTCCACGCAGGTGGACTTGGTGCGGTTCTAGCCCGTGATTTCAATCGCTGGGCCCGTTATTTGAACGGTATTGGTCGACGGATGACGGACGAGTCAATCTAAAGTATTGGCCGGCCGCCGAAGTCCCGATGGGACGGCCGAACAGAGCGAAGGGCTTCAGCCCTGGTAACGCCTCCCCGCTCCATCTTTCGTCCTCCGTCGTCCCTTCGCCCCTCGCGCCCCGTTTCCCGCGCTCCTGACTCAACATCCAGCCTTCGTCCTCCATCCTCCGTCCTCCGTCATCCATCCTCCGTCCTCCGTCCTCCATCCTCCGTCCTCCGTCCTCCATCCTCCGTCCTCCGTCCTCCGTCCGCGCCCATACAGTAGTGCGCTTAGCAGGCGGCGAAACGCATCCGTATACCTCGAATCATTGATAACCTCGAGCACTCCCTCTTACCCGAACTCCAGCAGATCTTGGAGCTCTCGGACCGGTCCGATTTCTGCGTCGGGTATTTTAACCTGAGAGGCTGGAAATCCCTCGATTTGTTCGTAGAGCGGTGGCCGAGTTGTGAAGGTCAATCGCGAGGCGGAAGGTCCTCGCATGTTCGACTGGAGACTGTCGGGCTGTCTCGAACAACCGGGGGAGTACAACCGAGCTCCAATAGCTTTTGCGACCGATTCGTGCGCGGTCGATGTTCGGGAGCGCAGACCAGGCGAGAGATCGCCGCTGGCTCTCCCGCACGTCGAACCCGGTGTACTCATCGCCGACCATGAGCCACTTGTGGTGGTACAGGTAAGGATCCGCGGCCTGTTTACGGAAGCGAGTGGTACCATCGGCGCGTACGAGCCAGCTATCGCCGACGATGGGTTCGGGATCCGTGTCGAAATCGGGTGAATCGATAAATGATATGGCGCCTGTCGCGAGGTTTTGCTTGACGATGGGATAACTGTGTTCCCTGGTTGGTCGGCGCCGCGGTTTCATCCTGCCGGTGTGGCGCGAAGGGAATCGGGGGCCAATGGTCGAAGTCGGGAATACGCCGGCGCCAGCCACGGGGCTGCCCCGGCGGAGAGAGGAAGATCAGAAAATGGCAGAGCACGAGATGGCGACCCTGGTGAACGAAATGGAGCTCCTGAACCATCCCACTCGAATGCGCCGCATGGTGGATCTCGGCCGCGAGTCCCGGACCGATCCGGCCATAGCAGCAGCGATCGATGGCATGGAAAGAGGCGGATTCTTCGAGCGACTGCTGGCGGTGCAGTCCTGCTGCGGAAGCGCGGACGGCGCCCGGGCCCTCCGGATGCTCAATGATCCTTCCCGCATCATCCGCGGCCGTGCGCTCCGGCTCGTGGCGCACGTGTGCAGTGAAGCGCAGGCGATCCAGGCGCTCCGGCAGGCGGATCCAGGGAGGCGGAGAAGCCTGCTGCGAATGCTGCTGAAAGCGCGCCGCCAGGGACCGATCGACTCGTTTCTGGACGATCCGGAGGTCCT
>DASRZA010000505.1:0-6147 GCA_035686845.1 Armatimonadota bacterium
AGTACCGTGACATCCGTAACCGGTTCCGGTTCATGCTCGGGAACCTGAATGATTTTGACCCCGCGGTGGACGCTCTGCCCGCAAACAAGCTTCACGAGGTCGATCGCTGGGTCATAAGCCGTCTCCAGAAGCTGGTGGAAAAGGTGGGGGCGGCCTACGATAGCTATCAGTATCAGATGATGACACGCGAAACTTCCCTGTTTCTGTCCCTCGAGTTGAGCGCGTTCTATCTGGACGTTGTCAAGGATCGGCTTTATACCTCGCTGCCGGCGTCGGGAGCACGCCGATCGGCGCAGACCGCGCTTTACGAGCTGGCGCGGTCGCTGGCGGTCATCTTGAGCCCCATTCTCGTTCACACCATGGAAGAGGTCTGGTCGCACCTGCCCGGGGCGCGCAATGAGATGTGCAGCGTGCATCTGGAACGATTTCCTCTGCCGCGGGAGTCCTGGATCGATTCATCTCTCGAGCAGCGCTGGGAAGCGATGTTCGAAATCCGGAGAGAGGTACAGCGGCGCCTCGACGCGCTCCGGCGTGAAGGTGTCTATAAGCGGTCCCAGGACTCGTCGCTCGAACTTCGCTGCGCTCCGACGCTCGCCGCGACGCTGCGCGAGTTTGGCGAAGATCTGGCTTCGATTTTTCTCGTTTCCGCTGTCTCGATTGAGGAAGATCCGGGGCAAAGTGGGGTAGAAATCACCGTGAAGCCGGCCGAAGGCGAGAAGTGCGCGCGCTGCTGGAATGTACGGCGCAGTGTGGGCGCTGAGCCAGAGTATCCTGATCTCTGTTCACCGTGCGCCGAAAGCGTGCGGCAGTGGCCGCAATGACAGCTCCGCACACGGATCGCGGGAATCAGAGATTCCCGAGAGCGATCGCCGGATCCAGGATCGCCGCCGGATCGGACGAAACCGTCTCATATTTTTTGGGGTCTGGATGACAGGAGAATGTCATGGCCAAGAGCTCGCACGTCGATACTGAGAAATTCAAAAAGATCCTGTTAGAGGAGCGTAAAAGACTGCAGCACACTCTCGCTCGCCCTACCGACGAACAACAGCGCGGGGAGGACGAAAGTGAAACCATAGGAGAGCTTTCCGATTACCCGGATCATCCGGCGGATCTCGGCAGCGAAACGTTCGAAATGGAGAAAACGTTCTCTGTGCGCCAGAATGCGCGTGATCTTCTGGAGAGGGTCGAAGACGCCCTGCGGAAGATCGAAGGCGGCACCTACGGTATCTGCTCCAACTGCGGAAAACCGATTCCCGAACGCCGGCTCGAGGCGCTTCCATCTGCTATTTATTGTGTCCCGTGTCAGACGATTCTGGAAGGTTAGCGCGATATCTTGAAGGAAAACCCGACCACTGTGGGCGCTTCGAGGACGGCCCTGCTAAGATGGGCCATCTTCGCGGTTATTGCCGTAGTGATCCTTGTCGGCGACCAGATCAGTAAAGCCTGGATCTCCAGCCACTACCGGCTTGGGGTTTCGGTGCCTGTTCTTCCGCCAACGCTGTATATCTATCACACTACGAATGACGGAGTCGCGTGGAGCCTGTTCCGGGGTCACACCGACTTTTTCTCTCTGGTTGCGGTAGTGTTCAGCGTCGGCATTCTCGTCGTGGCGCAACCGGCGATGCGGCGCTCCACGATGCTCGCGATCGCTACGGGGCTCCTGCTCGGCGGCTCAATCGGCAATCTCGTCGATCGTATCCGGCTGCATCGTGTAGTGGATTTCATCGACGTGCATATCGGAAGCTGGTATCAGTGGCCAACATTTAACGTGGCCGATAGCGCAATTACGACGGGGATGGTCCTACTGGCCATCTATTTCTGGGTAGTTGAGCCCGGCGCGCCGGCGTCCGTTCCGCAAGAGGAGAGCCGCGACGCGACGGCGAACGTAGATCCCGGGGAGCGGGGTGTGGGTGTGCGAGACGTGCGATCTGGGTAGTACTATCTCAGCGGGACGCCCTCTCACAGCCGGCGGCGCCCACGCTTCAATAGAAGTCGGACGATACTTTTCACCGCAAAGAGTACAGATTAGAGAGCAGCGGCCACCATGAACGAGGTGCGTCAGACGTTTGAGCGCTTGGCAGGCGGGCTTCAAAAGCCCGTCTATAATACTGCTGTACGCCTGGCTGGAAACACAGAAGATGGGCTGGAGCTCGCGCGGGAAACCTTTGTACGGGCCTATTCGCTCTACCGCGCCGGCCGCCGCGCCGGCGCCTTTCGGCCCTGGCTCTACCAATTGATGATCGACCTCTATCATGAACAGCAGATTCTAGGCGCCGAGGCGCCCGCGTGGATAGAAGGGGCGGCGGCCGGGCAGGATTCATCGGGAAGCAGCAGCGATTTGAGGGGACTCAATCTGCTTCAGAGCCACAGCGCCGATGAGCGCACCGTGGACGAGGCGCTGGCGGTGCTTCCGGTCGATCTGCGCGCCACCTTCTTGCTCTGCGACATGGAGGGATTCTCCTACGCGCAGATTGCGCGGATCCTCCGCTGCCCGGTTCCTAGTGTGGCGGAGCGTGTATGGGATGCCCGGCGGTTACTTAGACTCGCTATCCGGAAGCAGTCTACCCGACGGCCTCCGATTGAGCGGTGAGCGGCAGGAGTTTGTGATGTCGGGCAAATGCGCACGCATGGGGTCCAGGGTTTCCAGCCTTATCGACCACGAATTGAAGAACAGCCGCGAGGCGAGGCGAATCCATCTGCACGTAAAGTCCTGTCCTCAGTGCGCCTCGGTTTACCGCGAACTTCGGAGCGCCCGGCTCTCGGCGCGGAGCCTGCGGCAGCATGTTACGCCAAGCGATTTCTGGCAGGATGTTTCACGCCGCCTGGATATGGTGGATCGGCGGGCCGCGCCGGTTAGCGCGCGTCCAGCAGCGGCGAGCATCTGGCTCAGCCAGAACCGGATCCACGTTCAGCTTTGCACGCTGCTTCTCTTGAGCCTTCTGATTGGCGTTGGCGCGGTAGACTTCTGTCATCATTTTTATGGCAAAGAAGGCCCGGGAATTTCGTCATTTGCGACGCTCTTCACGTCGCACTCCACCTTAGTTCCCACACTGGACCCAAAGGGACCCGGATTCCGCGCCGCAGACGCGCATGTGCCGCCTCCCACAGCCAATCACCCCTTTATGGCGCTCGATCTTCCTGCTTTAGTAGGAATTCGAACGGCTGCCAGTTCGCCGGCGCCCGTGATCGGGAACCAGAAGTCTCCGGCTCTGGTCCCATTCAAAAGAGTGCCGAGTGACGGCGAAAGTCAGCGCTGATTGAGAATGGCGAGCATTGTGCCCGCTGCAAACAGACTGATCGTGAGTATTATGCCGCTGTAAACAGAATGAGTGCTGTCACGTTCAGAAAGCCCCTTTTATGAGTCCTCAATTTCAATACCGATTGCGGCGAAACTTGACGCGTGAGCAGTGCCCTGTTACGCTTATCCTGATGTTGGCGGCGGGCATCGTCTTCGTGGTCGAGTCCCTCAGCCGTGGGATTGCCGGGTGGATCGACACCTGGCTGTGGTTCGACGCTGGCTCCTGGCTGACTCATCCGTGGACGCTGCTTACCGGGTCGCTCCGCGGAATGGACGCGCTCAGCCTGATTCTGGTGTTGATCTGGCTCTATTTCGTGGGTGGAAGCCTGGAGCGAAGCGTCGGCTCGCGCTCTTACGGCGGACTCTGGGCCGCCAGTTCCGCGATCACCGGACTTTCGCTCTGGGTCGCCTTCCTGGTAACCCACGTCGCCGCGGGAATGTGGCTGTTCGTCGGGGTAGACGCAATCACGGTGGCATGGGCGGCGCTGGATCCCAACTCGGTCGTCAATCTCTGGGGTATTCTGCCGCTCAGGATGAAATGGATCGGCTTGATCGGAGTCATCTTCACGCTGGTGACCTACAGCCGGTCCGATGGCTTTGCCGTTGGTCTCTTCGCGCTCGCCGGCTGCGCCCTGGCGTGGGGTTACGTGCAATGGCGGTTCTATCGCCGGCGTTACGCCGGTGTGATCCACGTCCGAAAAGCGCGACAGATGCGGGATCGGCCGGGTCCGCTGGCGCGATTCCGGGCCTGGCGGCACGCACGGCGATTCGAAAAGCTCATGCGTGACTCCGGCGTAGATGGAAAAGATTCGATCGGCCGGCGCCACTAAAAAAATCCCTCAGCCTGGCTCAAGCCATCCTTGCGCCGGGCCGGTGGCCTGCGAAAAGTTCGAAACACGGGCGGTTAGCGCAGCGGTAGCGCATCTCGCTTACACCGAGGGGGCCGGGGGTTCGAATCCCTCACCGCCCATCCATCCCATGTTAAAAGAAGTTGTTTGACATGGGATGAAATCGTATGTTAGAATGTCGGTCGTGAGCCGGTTCGCCGGCTGCAATCCAAAACGGTTGGGCGCCGCTTGAAATAAGCGATCTGGACCAGTAGCGTAGCGGTCTAACGCGCATGCCTGTCACGCATGAGATCGCGGGTTCAAATCCCGTCTGGTCCGCTCTGAGGGGGGATGTTGACAGAACATCCCCTCATCCCACGCCAGGATAGCTCAGTTGGTAGAGCACACGACTGAAAATCGTGGTGTCCGCAGTTCGATCCTGCGTCCTGGCATTCAGCTCCCAACGCGCTGCCCTTGCAGGCCGGCCGGGGGGCAATAGCGGCGCCCGGTATCGCCGCGCAAACCCGCCGACGTGGCTCAGGGGTAGAGCAACGGTTTCGTAAACCGTAGGTCGTGAGTTCGAATCTCACCGTCGGCTCTTCTGTAAACCGCTGGTTTTGTGCTTATGAAGGGTCCTGGAGAACTTGTCCGGGACCCATCCTTTTTGCGGCTATGGCAGAGTTTGCTACTCCTTTTGATACCCGAGCGCCGCAGCGTCGTACAAAACCGTCCCATTCTGGTTGGTATACTCGTACCTAATTTATTACGGTGCTGACACGGATACCCTGGCGCTCGCCAGGTTGCAGGGATGGGCGTAAGCACCCGGGGCCTACGCTACTCGAAAATACGCTACTCCGACGGCTCCAGAGACAGCAGCGCCGGCGCGCGCTGCCCGGGGTTTATTTCCCTTAATTAACTACCGGCGCCTCCCAAAAGCCGCCATCTCACGCCTTGTAATTAGGAGGCCCCTCACGCGTCCATCGCCGCCAAGCCGCGCGCAGGAGGAACGATTGGTTCACCGGACAAGCGTCCCTGCCCCCGGTTTCCGGTCTACCGCATGCCGCCGCAAAACGTTCGCTTCTGGGCGAACGAAAAATCCGTCTCAAACCGTCTCATTTCGGCGTCCCTGAGTACAGAACTGGCCGGCGAAAGCCTCCGATTTTCTCCAAAATCAAGCGCGAATGACCCCGAAATACGCCCAGACCGTCTCAAAAACGCTGCTGACTGTCTCATTCAGCGGCGCGCCGGACAGAGTGAGCCGACCGCACGGGCATGATGCGGCGCCGGAGCGGCGCCCACCGTGCAAATCGGCCGCGAGCTGGCGTGTGCGACCTCGCGGGGCCGTGATAAAGTCCGCGGGTAAGCGCACCGCCCTGCGCGAAGGATTGGGTTCGCGGGAGACGGATGATCAGGCGGAACCGCCGAAACCATTGCGGGAGGCGGCGCCCTTGCACCAATCCATGCTCGAACTTGACCGTACATAGCATCGGCGCCATTCTTGTGATCATGTAACACCGAGGAACCGCGATTGGCCCCACACGAGAACAACAAATGATGAAAGAGCAAAAGCCGTTCCGTACCACAGATGCCGTAGCTGAGGTTATGCAGCGCGGCCCAGAGAGCCGGAAGCGCCATTCCCGTCGAAGTTTCCTGCTCTCAGTCCGTTTCTCTCTCTTCAAACTGCGGCATGAGGCCGGGAAGTCACAGGCTGAGATTGCCGAGGCTTTGGGCACTACCCAATCCGCGATTGCGCGTCTGAAAAAGATCGATCCCGCCAACATTACGCTGGGGCGTCTGGTGGACTATGCGCTGGCTTGGGACGCAGCTCCTTTGGATATTGGTTTCGTGTCGGTCCAGCAGCTCACTGGTTTCACGATCGCGCACCCTGAGCTGCCCCGAACCGAGCATAACTTCATGATTGCGTTCGCCCGGCCGGAAAGCGAACCGGGCGCGGAGAACCTCGCTGAGCCCACGGAACAGTCTCCTTCAGGATAGGCTGCTTTCGCCGACTCGTGCAGGCAG
>DASRZA010000506.1:0-7187 GCA_035686845.1 Armatimonadota bacterium
CGCCGAGGTGGGTTTCGGCCATCATTTACGAATGCGGAGCTTTTCGGGGTATAACTTAAGAAAACGCCCGTCCGGACGGCGTGGAGAGATCAATGCGAATTCTTTTGGTGGAAGATGACGAGGCGATCGCCGATATGATCCGGCGTGGACTCGAGGAAGACAGGTACGACGTTGACGTGGTCGGCAACGGCATTCTTGGGTTCAAGAGAGCCTCCGAAGGCGCGTACGGACTGTTGATCCTGGATATCATGCTGCCCGGTATCGATGGCATCACACTCTGCAAGATGCTGCGTGGGGAGCGGGTCTCGACGCCAGTGCTGATGCTGACCGCTCGCGATACCGTGGAGGACAAGGTCAAGGGACTGGAATCCGGCGCCGACGATTACCTGCCGAAACCGTTTAATTTTACCGAGCTTCGCGCCCGCGTGCGGGCGCTGCTGAGGCGAATGACAGTTCATAAGGAACGAGTGATTCGCGTCGCCGACCTTGAGATCGACACGGCGGCCCGCCGGGTGACCCGCGGCGGGGATGAGATTGTGCTCACCCGGCGCGAATATGAGCTCCTGGAAGCTCTTGCCACCAACGAAGGCCGCGTTCTCACACGTGATCTGATTCGCGACGAGGTCTGGATGGAGGAATCGGGATTTTCGAACACCGTTGACGTACGGATCGGACTGCTCCGAAAGAAGATTGATTCGGGCCGCGAGCCGAAGTTAATACATACGATCCACGGGATTGGCTACTCGCTCAGGATTCCGTCGGGAGAGGGCCATTGATGAGATTGACATCGGTTCGGGTCCGGCTCACCCTCTGGAACATGGCCGCTCTCGCCATTGCGCTTCTGTGTTTTGGCGTGGGAGTGCAGTACACCGTCCGCCACGAGGTCTCGGCGTCGGTAACCCGAGGCCTCACGGAACGCGCCCAGCATCTCGCCGATCGCTGGACGCAAGGCAATCGCCAGATGCTCCGGGCCATTCCCAAGTCGCCGATTACCGCCAACACTGACCCTTCTGACCTCTTCCGAGGACCTCGCATTGTGGATCTGAATGGCCGGCCACTCGTCCCGGGCGCCGTCCCACCGGTATGGGACCGGGCCGCTGCGGAGCGCTCGCTTACCGGAGAGACCGTATTCAGCCAGGTCCGCGAGAATGGCTACCGCGCGCGGGTTATTTCGGTACCGCTGCGCCGGGGCGGGCGGATGGAGGGGGTTCTACAGCTCGCGTACTCGATGCAGGATTTGAATAACCTTCTCACCGCTGTCGCCGCCACGCTCCTCGCGCTTCTTCCCGCCGCGCTCGTCTTTGCGGCCCTCGGCGGTCTCTTCCTCGCCGGTAGAGCGTTGGCGCCCGTCCGGCGGATAGGCCAGACCGCGCGGGAGATCAGCGCGCGGGACCTCTCTCGGCGTCTTCCCGTGAGTGGGAACGATGAATTCTCGGAGCTGGCCGTGACTTTCAACGCCATGGTAGCTCGATTGGAACAGGCATTTCAAAGTCTGCAGCAGTCGTTGGAACAGCAGCGCCGGTTGATCGCAGACGCCTCTCACGAGCTGCGAACTCCGCTGACAACGATTATAGGCAACACCAGCCTGGCGCTGACGGCCGATCGAACGGCCGAGGAGTATCGGCGTACTCTTGAAAGCACTGACCGCGCGGCGGCCACCATGAACCGGATCGTGCAGGATCTGCTGCTGCTGGCGCGCAGTGACGCCGGCCGGTTCAAGCTTGATCGCGAGCCAACACCGGTGGGCGAGTTATTGGAGCGCTCCATCGAGTCAGCGGCGGTTAATGGCGGGCCCACGGTTCACCTTGAGCCGCCGGATCCCGATCTCGAGGTGATGGGTGAGGGGCATTACCTCGTGCGGCTCTTCGCAAACCTGGTTGAAAACGCCGTGCGCCACACACCGTCGCCGGGACAGGTATCGGTGCGGGCCCGGGCCGAGGACGATCAGATAGTGATCGTTATCCAGGATAACGGGGAAGGGATTGCGCCCGAACACCTTCCCCACATTACCGAGCGGTTCTACCGCGCCGAGGGCTCCCGCAGCCGCAGCGGATCCGGACTCGGGCTCGCCATCAGCCAGAGTATCGTTCAAGCCCACGGCGGCACGATGATAATAGAGAGCAAAGTCGGCGTTGGTACCACCGTCACCGTGCGGCTGCCGAGGGCGCCGACGGAGGATTCCGACCTCAGTCCCCCGGGTCGATTAGCCGGCCGCCGCGCTGCGCGGTAAAATAGGCCCAGCACCATTGGAAGATGACGACGAGCCGGTTCCGGTAACCGATCAGGAAGTAAATATGGACCACCAGCCACAGAACCCAGGCAATGAAGCCGCTGACGCAAACGACTCCCCAATCGAACAGCGCGTACGCGCGTCCCACGGTCGCTAAGTTACCCTTGTCGAAGTACCGGAATGGCTTCGGGGCCGGCGCCGATTTGAGGCGGCTTCGAAGAAGAGCCGCGACATACTCACCCTGCTGAATCGCGACCGGCGCCAACCCGGGCAGCGGTTTTCCGTTCTGCTCAAGATAAGCGCTGTCGCCGATGACAAAGATTTCGGGATGCCCGGGAACCGAAAGATCGCCCTCCACTTTGACACGTCCAACCCGATCCGTCTCGGCGGAGAGCCACGCGCCGGCGGGAGACGCCAGAACCCCGGCAGCCCAGATCACCGTACGGCTCCGGATCTGATCTCCTCCGACGCAGACGCCATCGGAGTCCACCGACTCCACCGTCGCGTTCAACCGGACCTCCACGCCCATTCGCTTCAGCTCTTCCTGGGCTTTCGCGGCCAGCGAGTCGGGGAAAGTGGCAAGGATTCGAGGGGCCGCTTCGAGGAGCAGGATGCGCGTAGAGCGTGGATCAATACGCCGGAATTCACCAGGTAACGCCTTATGCGCCAGCTCCGCAATGGCGCCTGCCATCTCCACGCCGGTCGGCCCGGCGCCCACAATCACAAACGTGAGGAGCGCGCGGATCACATCGGGATTGGATTCCATCTCAGCCGTCTCAAAGGCCTGGAGAATATCACGCCTCACTGAGATCGCGTCGCCAACGGATTTGAGATTTGGAGCAAACTGCTCCCATTCTTCGTGGCCGAAGTAGTTATAGTGGGAACCGGTCGCCAGCACCAGGTAATCATACGGGATCGCCTGATCTCCCAGCAGCACCCGGCGCCCGGCGGTGTCCACACGGGTCACGGTCGCCATGAGAACTTCGGTATTCGCATGGCTGGCGAGAACATTACGCAGGGGCGCGGCGATATCCTCGGGGGAGAGCGCCGCCGTCGCCACCTGGTACAGGAGCGGCTGAAAGAGGTGATGGTTGGTCCGGTCGATCAGCGTGACTGAAGCGGGCGCGCTGCCGAGCGCCTTCGCGGCGTGAAGTCCTCCAAAACCGCCGCCCACGATCACGATGCGCGGCCCTGTGGCGCCGAGCGCCGCCGGGACGAGTTTAGCTTTAAGGTCATCCTTTTCGCTCATTGGTGTTCGCTCACTCCGGCTGCTTCTCACCAGTCTCCATCGTCTTCGTCTGGCGGATGGATCTCAGCCTTCACCAGCTCGTGCCAGGCGCCAACGGCTTCTGCGCTGGCGCTGGCCGCCTGAAGATGATCCATCACCGGCCCGGTGTTCTGCCTTAACTGTGGAAATGTGAGCAGCAGCATCGCTAAGTCACGCCAGTCAGTCCCGGACTTTGGCTGGCCTCGGCGCTGCTGATAGGCGATCACCTTGCTGGCGATGAGCGCTGCAGGCGCAATGACCAGCACCCCGGAGATCCTTTTCGCCTCCGGCAGCCAATCCACGTGTCGAACGTCCGCGAAGCGTCGGTCTTCGGTTTTGCTCACCTGGAACAGCCGGTACCCGCGCCCTTGACTCACGGCTCCAGTGCGTACAGCAGCGTGAAATTGCTTCTGGAGAGCGGTACGCAAAGCCTCTGCCACCTCCTTATCACGGATCGACAGCAGATCGACGACCTGGGTCATTCGCGGCTCACCAACGTATGCGTTCACCGCCTGAGCGCCAAAAAGAACAACGTCATCCCGACCCTTGAGGAAGTCTAACACGGCATTATGTAGAGTCGCCAAGGGCAGCGGCTCACTCACCATAAACTCGCGGAATGTCAATGTATCCGCGGAAAGCATACTTGCTCTTCCTGACCACGGGCTGCCCGGCGCAAGATCGCCTCTTAATCCCGCGTGTATTATACTCCACCGTGGCGGAACCGCCCGCGGCTTGCGACTGCTTGAGGCCAGCTTCAGGACAATCACGATGCCGGAGGACAGATGACGACCGCGTTCCGGGCGAGCACAGAATCTTCTCCGTTGTCTACGCCGGGCATATCCCTGCCGCTCAGAGAATCTCTGTGGCGTCCAGCGAGAAGACATGGAGCGCCGGCGGCCGCGTATACTCCTGCTTTAACCGGGAGAGCATCTCGCGGACCGAATCCATCACACCTTCGGGCACAACCACCATGAGCATGGAATTCGTACCGGGCCAGATCGGATCTCCCTCACGCCGTCCGGTTCGCCCAAATCCCGTCAGGTCCCGAACAAGGCTATAGCCGGGCACGCCTATCCGCCGCAAACTATCTAAAACACGCTCCTCCAGGCTGGCGTCGAAGATGATCAACAGCAAGTTCATTCCACGCCCGCTCCCTGAGCGGATGCGGACGCGGTTGGTGTGTTCGGGGTGGGTTCGCCGGTCGCTGGTTCGATATTGGCGACCCCGGCCGGTTCCGCCAATTCATGCTCGTAAGTGTCCGGTCGCGTCAGCCGAAGCGGCGTCTGAAGCGCGGTCAATACGGCCTTCTTCTCCGGATGAATTAAGATCACATTGATAGCCGGGCGGACGTTCTTTGCCAGGAGAACCGGCGGATGCTCACGATGGAGGAGCGCTAACACCGGGCCGGGAAGGCTCCGAACCACGTGCACCGGATCGCCGTTGTGCGCCCAGCGGAAGAGAGCTACGGCGTGGGTTCGCGTCAACCTCACGCATCCACCGGAGGCCGGACGACCAAGATAGCGGTACTCGTTGGGATAGGTGGCATGAATCGCCCGTCCGCCATCGAAGAAGAGAGCGAACCTCATGTGAACCTTGTACGCCTTCGAGAAGTGGTCCGGCTCTTTGCTGAAGATATGATAGCTGCCGATTGGCGTCGAGGGCATCTCGTACTTTTTGTCCCCCGGCGCATAATCCTCGTGATGAGCGGCGGTGCTGCAGGAGGCTTCGAGTACCAGGCGGCTCCCCTGGAACGCGTAAAGCCTCTGATGCTGTTTATCGATCCAGATGCTGCGCTGCGCTGTCGGTGGCGACCATGCGTAAAACGGTTGACTCGCTGTCGCACCCGGCGACGCCGCGAGGCATCCAAGAAGACATCCAAAACTTGCGATCCACTTCACGAACTTGCTCCCTCATTCATACCCAAACTGCGCTCGCCTCATTGTACATGATTAGCCGGGCGGCCTCAATGTTCCCAGTTTTTTTGTATTCGCGGACGAATCATTACTTCAGCGGTGACGTAGAGAAATCGCCGAAATAGAGATACGAGGCCGCTCGCGCCGGGGATAGCCTTTACTTACCCTCGCGCTGCAGCGCTTAATCGAAAGAACGCTGATGGTTGTGTGCTTTCACGTGCGCGCCCCGAGACATCCGTCCTCCTACCGCGGCCCGCGCCTCCCGCCGCAGACCTCTCTCCCGGCCTCTCCCCGAAACGGGAAGAGGCGCCGATAGCTTCGGAGTTTTCGTCATCCAACTCCGGTCCCGGTAGATGATGATTGCGAAATAGACTGGGTATTGCATCCGGCCGGCAGCACCTTGATACCTGCTGAGGCGCCGAGCGAGGACTCCCCCATTATTGGGGGCCGGGGGGCTGCCGGGTGACGCATACGCAGGGCTGGAGAGCCTTCGGCCGATCCCTGAGCTGCGCTGCACGGGCGTGGACGGCTGCGCCGCTAAAACAGGCGCGAGGTACGGAGCGCGGAGTGCGGGCGCGGGGCGCGAGGGGCCTGTAACCTCAGCGTTTCTGATTCATCCTTCATCCTTCATCCTGCCAGAATCCTCCGTCCTCGCCTCGCGCGCTGTTATGCCATCCGCGCTCAGTGTGTCTAACGGGATAGAGCGATCTAAAAGTTGTACTGGAGGAGTCAATGGCCCCGGCATTGCAAGAGCGTGATCCCGATCGGCGGCTGGTGCGCGAGTGTCAGCGAGGCGACCGCCGCGCGTTCAGTGAACTGTTCGAGCGGCATCGCGACCGTGTCTATCGGCTGGCATGGAGGCTAACCAGCAGCCCCGATGACGCGGACGACGCCGCTCAAGAGGTTTTTATCCGGGTTTTCGAAGCCATCGGGAGCTACCAGGCCCATTCTGCCTTCTCAACATGGATCTACCGGCTCACGATCAATGTCTGTATCAACCTCCGCCGCAGTGCCCACCCGTGCGAATCCCTCCCCGAGGCGGATGACGCGCTGATCAGTGATGAACCGGGCCCGGCGGAACTTTACGAGTCAAGCGAATTGAGAGAAGCTGTCAAGACCGCTGCGGCGGATCTGCCAGACAGCCTTCGGATCGCTTTTACGCTCGTCAGTCTGGAAAGTCTTACCTACGAGGAGGCCGCTGAAACGTTGGAGATTTCAGTCGATGCTGTCCGGATGCGGGTTTGCCGTGCGCGCCGCGCACTGCGCGAGAGGCTCCGGGGCTACCTCGATGCTTGCCCGCAAGGGCCGCGAGCGGTGGATCATGACACGGGAGGTGAATCGAAATGACCTGCGAAAAATGTCGCGAAGACCTATCAGCCTTGATTGATCGGGCTCTGGCGCCCGAAGCCGTCCAGAAATTGTGGGGTCATCTCCGAGTATGCTCGGACTGCTCCCTGGCATGCGCTGAGATCTGCTGCGTTGAGGCAATCGTTCACTCCAATCCCGCTCCTGCCGCGCCGAATGACCTCTGGGACAGAGTGCGGGCCGCGCTGCCGGCGCTTTCCGGTAGAGAGCGCGCGGCGCCTGATCGCGCCGCAATTCTGACGCCGGAAGAGGCGGCCGCCTATCTTCGGATCACGGTCGCGGAACTCATGGAGTCCCTCAGCGACATTCCCCATTTTCACGTCGCCGGACAGGTGCGCTTCCGGAGTGAAGCCCTCGAGGAATGGACGAAAGCCGCGCGGGAACGTGCCGTGGATGCGCCTCACAGCAAGGG
>DASRZA010000507.1:0-6778 GCA_035686845.1 Armatimonadota bacterium
CTGAACAGCCCCGAGGAAGTGGACGCCGTCGAAATCGAGCGCCAGCCCCTTCGTAATAATCTGGAGCATGAGACCGGGCCGTTTGACATTATCGGTGACGTTCATGGCTGCCGGGAAGAATTGGATGAGCTGCTCATAAAACTGGGATACACGCTCAAAGCTGAGGATATCGGTGACCTTCCTGCCGTCACCGTGCAGCCGCCCGAGGGCCGTAAGGCAATCTTTTTGGGCGACCTCGTGGACCGCGGTCCGGATGCTCCCGGGGTGCTCCGGCTGGTGATGGGCATGGTTGAGCGGGGCACGGCGCTCTGCCTCCCCGGAAACCACGACATGAAGCTGCTCCGGAAGTTGCGGGGCCGGGACGTGAAGCTCACGCATGGCCTCGCCGAAACCGTGGAGCAGCTTGAACGCGAAACACCCGAGTTCAGGGCGAGCGTGGAGAAGTTTCTGGACAGCCTGATAGGGCACTATGTGCTGGATGGTGGCCGGCTGGTGGCTGCGCACGCCGGGATGAAGGAGGTTTTTCAGGGCAGGGCATCCGGCCGCGTGCGTGACTTCGCGCTCTATGGCGAGACCACCGGAGAGACCGACGAGTTTGGACTGCCCGTGCGTCACAATTGGGCCGGCGAGTACCGCGGCAGCGCCATAGTGGTCTATGGCCATACCCCTGTTCCGGAGCCGGAGTGGCTGAACCGCACGATAAACATCGATACCGGGTGCGCTTTCGGCGGCCGGTTGACGGCGCTGCGATATCCCGAGAAGGAGCTGGTTTCGGTGGCTGCCCGCCGGGTTTACAGCGAACCGGTTCGCCCATTCCTGCCGGAAACGCCCGCCGCGCCGGAACCCACGGCGCAGCAGCGGCACGACGAATTGCTGGACCTCGAGGACGTGGTTGGCAAGCGCATCATAAGCACCCGGCTGTTTCGGAATATCACCATCCGTGAGGAAAACGCCATCACAGCCCTGGAAGCGATGAGCCGGTTCGCCGCGGACCCGCGATGGCTCATCTATCTGCCGCCCACGATGTCGCCTTCTGAAACAACGCACCGCCCCGGCCTCCTGGAACATCCTGCCGAAGCTTTCGCCGATTATCGCCGCGAAGGCGTTGGCAAGGTGATTTGCGAAGAGAAGCACATGGGCTCTCGAGCGGTGGTGATCGTCTGCCGGGACGCCGCGGCGGCTCGCGCTCGGTTCGGTGTATCGGGCGATGAAATTGGAATCTGTTACACCCGGACCGGCCGGCGCTTCTTTGAAGATGCGGAACTGGAATCCGTCTTCCTGGATCGGATCCGGTCGGCGGTTGACGTGTCTGGTCTCTGGGATAAGCTCAATACGACCTGGATCTGCCTTGATTGCGAGCTGATGCCCTGGTCGGCGAAGGCGCAGGGCCTCCTCCGAGATCAATATGCGGCCGTAGGATCCGCAGCTCACGCCGGGCTGTCCGCCGCGGTCCGCGCGCTGGAGGCGGCGTCCAATCGACCCGGCGCCGGCGGTGAACCGCCGGGCGAGACCGCAAGCGACCTGCTTGACCGCTACAAAGATCGCGCTTTCCTGGCAGAACGCTATGTCGAGGCGTACCGGCGCTACTGCTGGCCCGTGTCGTCGCTGACGGACCTGAAACTGGCGCCGTTTCATCTCCTGGCGAGCGAAGGCGCCGTCCACACGGACCGGGACCATACCTGGCACATGGAAACGCTCGCGGATCTCTGCAGAGCGGACGCTGAGGACCGGCTTCTACTCGCCACTCCGTACGGTATTGTGGATCTGGATCAACCCGAGAGCGAAGCGGAGGGAATCCGGTGGTGGGAGGCGTTAACGGCACGGGGCGGCGAAGGAATGGTGGTGAAGCCGCTCTCGTTCATCGCTCCCGGACGCCGGGGGATCGCGCAGCCGGCCATCAAATGCCGCGGGCCGGAGTATCTCCGGATCATCTATGGACCGGAGTACACCGTGCCGGAAAACCTGGAGAGACTCCGGTCGCGGGGAGTCTCCGCGAAGCGATCGCTGGCAATCCGGGAATTCGCGCTCGGAGTTGAGGGACTTGAGCGGTTCGTGCAGGGCGAGCCGCTGCGCCGCGTCCACGAATGCGTCTTCGGGGTGCTGGCAATGGAAAGTGAACCGGTCGATCCGCGGCTGTGAGGGAGGACGGGGCGATGGTGAGTGCGTGGGTGTGGGCGGGTGGCCCGGATTCCGGCGCCCGAACGAGAGGCGTACACGTAATGGACCCACTGGGGAGCGTTACCACCCGCGTTCATGACCTCGCGGGCAACGTGATCGCCACCATCAGCCCTCTGGGGAACCGGACGAACGCTATTTACGACGCGGCCGGGCAGCAGTTCGCGTCCCAGGACGCGCTGGGCCCCTTGACGATCAGCGTTTATAACGCCACCGGTAGTCTGGTCGCTGCTCTGAACGAGAGGGGCTTCTTCACCAGCATGGTTTATGACCCGATGGGTCAGCAGATCGCGGTGTAGGACGCACGAGGCGCCTTTACCACCAGCCCCTACGACGCCCGCGGGCTGCAGACAGGGAGCTCCGAATCCGCTGGGGGCGTGGACCACGCGGCAGTTTAACGGGGCAGGCCAGCAGATCGTGCGCATTGACGCCCGTTGCTGGCCCACGACCTTCACGCTGGATGCCCTGGGCCGGACCGTGGGGCGGCAGTATATCGATGGCACGCGGGCCACCTTTACCTTCGACGCAGCCGGTGAGCAAACGACCATGCAGGATGTGACCGGCGTCACGACGTATCTCCGGGATAATGCCGTGCGGCAGATCGGCGTGGTGAATGGCGCCGGCAAGGCCCTGACCTTTACGCTGGACCTGGTGGCAACCGGATGGGGCTGGTGGATAGCGACGCCAGTTGGCCGCGTACTGCCGGGATGCCAAGCAAGCAACGAGTCCTGCGGAGTGAGCCGGCGGTCGGGTCACGAGATTGCCGCGCATTTGAGGAAACTTGGGCTCCGAGATTACGCGGCCCTGTGCCCGCGGCGATTGGTTTGTCGCCTTACCTCCGCGAACCTCAGCGGATCACGGCGCCTCTGATGTAAATCGGCCGATCAGTTCATCCACCTGGCGTGCCGGCTCCTCCACCGGCGCGTCGGCGTGGATAATGTGGATGTCGGGCGTCTGGCGGATCCAGCCGAGCTGGTACCGCACGTAGTGACGGACGTTCTTGTTAATCTGTTCGACGGCCTCTTCCAATGACATCTGGCCCTGAAGATGCGCGGCGAGCTCCCGGTAACCGTGGGCCATGATCCGGTCGAAAGCCGGCCCATATCCGTCCTCCAGGAGTTCCGCAACCTCCTTCAGCCAGCCCTCTCGGATCATGGCGGCGGTTCGGGCTTCCACGGCGCGATAGAGATCCGGGCGATCCTTAACGAGCGCAATTTTGGTCGCCCGCAGCAGCGGCGGCGTCTGCTGCGATTCTCGCTGCAGCTCCGAAAAGCTCTTCCCGGCCGCTTCGCACGCCTCAATGGCCCGGATAATGCGCTTCTGATCGTTTGGATGAATCCGGGCGGCGGCGGCCGGATCCATCTGAGCCAGCCGGGCGTGCAGCGCCTCCAGCCCGGTTGCTTCAGCCTCGGTCATAAGCTGTTCGCGCCGCTCCGGGTTGGGCGGAGGTCCGGGATCAAACGATTCCGTAAGCGCGTGGATGTAGAGCCGCGTGCCGCCGACAATGAGCGGCGTCTCTCCAGCTTCCTGCGTCTCAGCAATCGCCGGAAGAGCGGCGTCAAGAAACTCCGCTACTGAGTATGGCCGGTCGGGGTCCGCAACGTCAATACAATAGTGCTGGACTGCATCCCGTTCGGCGAGGGTGGGTTTCGCCGTACCGATATCCATCCGGCGGTACACCTGCATCGAGTCGGCCGAAATCACGCGCAGTGGGATACGTCGGGCCAATTCCAACGCCACCGCCGTCTTACCGACCCCGGTCGGCCCGGTCAGGATTACGGGCGATTTGAACTGCGCAGTCATTCACCGGGCCTGTCCGAGAAGTTGGATACCGTGATGAATGAAAAGGGCGCGAGCGCCAGAACGAGCCGCCAGTTTTTGATCGCAGCCGCGCGCAATATAGAGCAGCGTGATCCCGTTGCGTATACCTGGCTCGGTATCGCGGAGAAGCTCTTCATCCACGTCGACCAATCCCTCCTTACGCAGTATTCCGTAACCGCGGGCGAGGGCGCTGCCGAGCGGCAGCAGCAGATCATTCAGGGCCGCGCTCTCCCACAAGGATGGTTTTAGCAGCGCCATCAGCTCAAACGGCGCGCAGAAGAGCCAGGCGCCGAGGCCGGTTAGCGGCTGCTTCATGGCGTACTGGACGGCGCGTGTCTGCGCATCGACGAGCCGGGCCGCGTCATAGGCTCCGAGGCCTGCGGCGCCGGTGAACTCGCCGATGGTTTGAAAGCTGATGAGCGCCCGCTGAAGCGCGTCCGCCCCAAAGCTGGAGCTGTGACCGCGAGCGGGCGTCAGATCCGCGCGCTTCCCCGTTTTCAGGAATTGGGCGGCGGCGGGATACCAGGCGCCGGCGTCCCGGGCGTGCGTGCTCTCCACCAGCGCCTCGGCGACACAAAAAGGCCAGAGGCCGGTCCGGTACATCCGGTACTTCTCCGCCATTTCCCGGTTGCGCCGCACCACGAACCGGCGTCCCTCCGCGCCTAAGAGCGTCAGCTTCTGATCCGCCGCCGCGGTGGTAAACCAGCTTTGTTGGAGTGTGTTCATGAATCCCTTTGTGGAGTGGGATCCTGCCCGGCGTCCTGGCCGCTCGGCTCGCGATTCCGGTTGTGATTGCTTGCGGCGGCGATCAATCCTGCAATTCCAACCGCGGCGCCTGCCGCGAACCCGATCGCCGCCGCTCGCCGGATCCCGTTACCAGTATACCTGCGCCGGGTTCTGTACCCCGGCCAGTAGTAGAACGGCGTATGGCTTGGCCGGAATGAGGGCGCGTGGAGCATCTCGTCCACCCGGGCGATCGCCTGCTCCTGCAGGACGTCATTGGCCGCGAGGGCGTACTCGATGGTTGCCATTGAAGGCGCCCCAACATAGCCGAGTCCCCGGGCGCAGCTATCGGTCATGCTCGCCCGGAGCCGCAAAAAGTTCGAGAATGTCACCGCGGGTAAACTCCGATAGCCTTCGTCTACCAGGTCCGGGCGAATCGCTAACATCCCGCCCGTCTCCCATTGACCGCCATGGCAGTCGCTCCGGAGAGCGGTCCGATCCGCGGAGGAGAGCTGCCTCCCGAGTTTCTTCTCGATGGCCGGAAGATACCGACCCGTCAGAAACGGGATCAGCACCCGGCTGAGCGCCGGTTCGACCCGGATTCCCAGTTCTCGTCCAGCTCGCTCGGCCACCTCCTCCTGCGCGACAACGTGGCCGATTCCTCCATGAACGCTGCAGAGGAGAATATACCGGAAGCCGCTCACGCTAAGAGATCTCACGATGTCGAACAACAGATCGTGCAGCGCGCCCTGCCGGATCCGCACCGATCCGGGACCCGAAACGACCTGCGAACCCAGCGGTACGAGCGGCAATAAGACGGCCGCTGTGCCGGGCCACTTCGCTTCAATCCGATCGCCCAGCGCCCGCGCGAGCGATTCAGAAAGGAAAAGATCCGTTCCCACGGGCAAATGCGGGCCGTGCTCCTCCAGCGGGCTTAACGGCAGAAGCGCAATGGTCGAAGCAGAATCCAGCCGGGCGATCGCGTCCTTCGACATCTCCGCGAGCAGCAGCGTCAAGCGAGAACCTCGATCACTCTCAACAACTCCGCCACCGACCAGGCCTGCGCGATGCAGCCTTGCGGCGCGTGCGGGGCGTCGCCATCGAAGATTTCGCTGATGCTTCCTATCCCAGCTTGCCGCAACTGCTTCAAGACCGGCGTCACAGCCTTGCGGGCGCGTTCGAGATCATTGTAGGCGTATAGAAGAGCGTCTACGTAGGGGCCGATCAACCAGCCCCAGACCGTGCCCTGGTGATAGGCGCCATCGCGGTGTCTCTGATCGCCGTTATAATTCCCAACGTACCGTGGGTCAGCCGGATCCAGGCTGCGCAGTCCGCATGGAGTTAGAAGACGGCTCTCGCACGCGTCCACTATCGAACGGGCGCGCTCGACCGGCAGGAGGGGAAAGGGGAGTGAGAGAGCGAAAAGCTGATTTGGCCGGAATGACCGGTCGTCGCCATCCGGGGTGTCGATCACGTCATAGAGATAGCCGGCGTCTTCGATCCAGAACCGGCGTCCGAACGCTTCCGCCGCCCGGGCCGCCTGTGCCGCGTACTGCTGGCCGGGGTCAATGCAGCGTTCCGCCCATTCCGCCATCAGTCGGAGCGCATTATACCAGAGCGCGGCGATCTCCACGGGTTTTCCAATGCGCGGTGTAACCACCCAGTCGCCCACCCGCGCGTCCATCCAGGTCAACTGCAATCCCGGCGCGCCGGCGCGCAGCAGACCATCGTCGGGATCCACCCGGATACCGTGCCGCGTTCCCTGAAAATGCCAGCGAATGATCTCCTTGAGACAGGGGTACAGCGCTGCGAGAAGCTCCTGGTCCTTTGCGGCTTCAACATAATGATGGATTGCCTGGAAATACCAGAGCGTGGCGTCAACGGTATTGTATTCGGGTTCCTCGCCCGATTCGGGGAAGCGGTTCGGCAGCATCCCTTCGCTCACGAACGCGGAGTAAGCGAGGAGGATGTCGCGGGCCTCCGACAGTCGGCCGGTGGTTATGGCGAGACCGGGCATCGAGATCATCGTGTCGCGGCCCCAGTCGCCAAACCAGTGATA
>DASRZA010000508.1:0-18085 GCA_035686845.1 Armatimonadota bacterium
CACGTACGCTCCGACGATGGGGGGCGCCCGCCCGGTGTTCCCCCGGACATGCCCGGTGAAGAACCGCCCACGGAGGTGGGCATCACCTCACCCAGCGGCCGATTTCAATCGGCGCCACGGCCGCGGCCGCTCTGAATTAACACTCACGCCTGAGCCGTTCTCGCCCGTTCTGTGTCCACCGCGCCGGATGTGTAAAATTGCAGGGGATTGCCGATCGAAAGCGCCCCCCATTATTCGGACCCCGGGGCGCCCCCTCCGGGTGCAAAACCGCCGGACGCGAACGAGCGGAGCATTCGATCAGGCGCCTCCAGAGTATGGAATCGCCATCGCTCGAATGCTCCGCTCGATACTCAACGTGCCCGGCACGCTGCAGTACGCCTTATGGCCACTGCTTATTGCCGCCGATGCTCCAGAGAGCGGGATTGTTCTGGAGGTCGCCGGTAAGCACGGCCTTAACGTGCCCGTCGCAAAAGACGCAAATGTTGCGAGACTGGGGATCGCCCGGCTGCGTGAATGACGTCTTTTGGTAAGCCGCCGCATGGCGGCCCGCTGCGGTGCGGTCGGCGCCATTGGGATGATTGACGACCGCATAAGGGGCGGTGCCATCGTAGTCGAAGAGGCTCAAAGAGAGCGCGGCGCCTGGCGCCTGTGGGTTGCCTGTCAGTAGCCAATCCCAGCTTTCATCTAACAGCACGGCGTCAGCCGGCGCGGCTACCTGCGACATGATCACGGGAACATAAGTCGTATTAATGCCGTCCGGTTCCCACCAGTTACAGATATCGTCGCTGAGACCATAGGACGAAACGTAGCCATATTTCTGGGTGGACGCCAATCCGGGGTCCGTGTCCGGGCAAACGAAAGTGCCCGAAAGATTTTTGAGCCCCGCCTGGCCATTCGCAAGGCCGCCGGCGGCTTTCTGGATGTAAGGCGATACCAGTTGGGGCCAGTACTGCTCCGGCGGAAGGTAGCCGGTGGCGGGAGTGTAGCAGCAGAAATACGGGACATATCGATCGTCGTAATCCTGCGTGTACATCATGAGACCCAGGCCGATCTGCTTACAATTGGAAATGCACGACGCCTGGCGCGCCTTCTCCCTTGCCTGGGCAAATACCGGGAGCAAGATTGCCGCCAGTATCGCTATAATCGCGATAACTACAAGAAGCTCGATCAGCGTGAACGCTTTGTTGGACCTGAAACGTTTGGTCACGTCGTACCTCCTAAGTAAAAGTTCGTAAAATGAAATAACTCCGATAGTACTACTGCGAACACCTCTTGCGTTCACCTGGCGCCCATCTTGAAATCCGGCGCAAACTCCCCTATCTCTTCGCGCCAGGCATCACTGCCTTTGGAGAGTCAGCCAACCACGGCTGACCGCCCTGGGTGTATTGCGTGGTGGGACCGCTCGAAGATCGGTAGTGAATATAGGCGCCCAGCGCGATCAAACACAGCACGATGGCGATGGCTGCTGCAGCGATTGGGATAGGAATTGATTTTTTCAAGATAGAGAGTCCTTAAAAATAGCGCGGCCGCACTTATCGAGAAGATGATTTGAGCGCGCGCTCAAATACGTTCTATCTATTGTTTTTCGGCGCGACGCGCAACAGTCCTCTAGCTCGCTCGCTTATCTGTTACGCGTTGGACTTCGATCATCAGTATGGCGCCTGAGTGTTAACGCGTCGTGCCGATTGTATTAAGCGCAGATGAATTCGTTGGCCTGTCGGGCGCTCAGGTCTATGGACGGCGTGGTCCGGCGTCGCGGCGGAGAACGAATCCCTGGTGAGATCTCGCTGGCTGCGACGTTGACGAATATACGTCCCGCCGCCCTGGAATTCGCCCGCGATGCCGGACCCAACGCTGCAACCAGACCCGCAGCCCCCGCCCGACGGACATCCCATCGATCCCAACTTCGGTTGAACTGGTGGGAGTTCGGCTGGCTAAACTGGTACTACCTGCAATGCCAGGCCACATCCTACAACTGGTACCTGCGGCTAACATGGGGACCATTCACTGCCCCGCGAGATTGGGGAACGGACTGCGATCCCTTCCAATTCCCGGACGGCGTATACTCAACCACGAATCAATACGTGTGGGGTGACGGCGGCGGGATCGCTTTGATGAATGGCGAAGACGTGGTGCGCTTCCCTGAGGAAACCGGTTCCGGCGACCCGGACGAATAGGAGAGTAAAGGGTGAACACCGCCAAACGCATAAATAGCACTGCGGCGACGAATGTGGGAATTCCCCGGCGCGTCCGTGCGGTCCGCGCCGCCCTCGCCCTTTTTGCGATGAGCGCACTGCTGCTCACTCTGGCGGTGTTAGGAAGCCTTTGGGAGCGGCGGATTACCATGAGAATCGATAGCTCACCACCGCCCGTTCACTACACCGTCACCGATCTGGGGAATGCGGGAGGACGGTATGTCCACGTCTGTGCGCGGTCTATCAATAACCGGGGCCAGGTGGCCGGCGAGATACAAGACGGGAGTGGGGCGTTCCTCTGGGAGAGTGGAAGGTTCACGAAACTGGTGGGAGTGGGACGTATTGCGCCGGGGCGATCTCTCAACAATCGCGGCGACGTCGTAGGCACGGCGGCAAAAAGCTCCCGGGAGCCGCACGTTGTCATCTTCCGCGGTGGCAAGATGATTGACACTGGGGTCGTGGGTTACGGCCTCGGAATCGATGATATGGGCCGGGTCGTCGGCTGCACCCACTCTGGCCGCGCGTTCCTGTATAACCGGGGAAAGACGATCGATCTGGGCACGCTCGGCGGCCGCACCAGTACCGCCCAGCAGATCAATGACGCGGGTCAGATTGTGGGCACGTCGGAAACGGCCTCGGGGGAGTCCCACGCGTTCCTCTACAGCGGCGGAAAGATGCGCGATCTGGGGACTCTCGGCGAGGATCGCAGTTCTGGAACCGCCATCAACAACGAAGGCTGGGTCGCGGGTCAATCGCGCCCTGTTAACGCGATTTCCCACGCGTTCCTCTACCGGAATGGGAAGATGGAAGACCTGGGAAAGAACCCCTGGGGCGAAGTGAGCGAGCCCCGCGCGATGAACGATGCCGGCACGATGGTCGGCATCGCGATGAGGTACCGCGACCCCAGCAGCGCGGTCCTCTGGACCGGCGGGCACGTCTACAACCTCCAGAATCTGATCCCCCCGGGCACCGGCTGGGATCTGCGCCAGGCGACCAGTATTAACGATCGCGGTCAGATTACTGTGGAGGGGTACCATGAAGGCGACCGGGGTATACAATCCTGTATTCTGACGCCTGTGACCGGGAGCCGGGCGAGGACTGCCGGGCGCCGCGAGATGCTCTGATGCGCTTCCTATCGGCGCCCCGAAATGTCCCCGGATTGAAACCCGGGCCTACCACCGCGACGAAGTCCGATTGATCGGACTCGAAGGACGGTGGCATTTCCTGAAATGGTAAAAAGTGTCAGCCCGCTTGCTTACATACTCGTACACTCACACACCCACAATCACCCCTCCACCCTAATAATCCGGAGGGAATGCGTAGAGCGGCGGGGTAACGACCGGCGTCCCAACCTCTAAAGTGATCTGTTGGTGTGGGATGAAGGTGATTGCACGCAAGTCGCCCGTGTACGGAAGGCCCTGGACCATAGCGGTAACCGGACCTTGAAAGCCGGCCACATTCGTCGAAGAGAGCGGCTGACCCCAGATGTCGAAGAACTGCCCGAGCGTGTAAGTGCCCGGCCCCGGCGCTTCAACGTGAATTATACCCGTAGCGTCGTGCGTATGCAGCCAGTAAAAGCTGTCGCCTTCTTCCACGAATCCATTCTGCTCGTTGATGGGATTGACAATTCCGATCGCCTCGGGAATAGCTATCTGCTGACCGTTCACGTAGAGGCTCAGATGGGCGTGGATATGATAACCGGTCTGCGGGATCTCACTGACAATCCCATCTATCGTTTCGCCGTGACCGCCCTGTGCGGTGTCACCGGTTGGAAGTTCGACCTTTCCAACAACCCCTCCCTGCTGCAATTGAGTCAATCCGCTGAATTGCGGATTGCTCCCGCTGCTGCCGCACCCCGCAAGGCTCAAGGCGAGCATAACTCCCAGACAACTGGCCGCGGCACTGCATGGGGTTGATTTCATGATCTTATCTCCTCTATGAATGGGGTGTTGGGCCGCGGGACGGCATCCATCGGCCGGCGCTGTTTCTATTCCGCGCACGGAGTACTCTGCGGATGAGATTCCTCATACCCATTTTTGTTCGCTCTAAACGCGGCGCGAGCCGCGGACGGAGGACGAAGGACCGAGGACCGGCGCGAGGCACGGGGCGCGAGGCGGACGGACGGCGGAGGACGGAGGACGGGCGCGAGGCGCGAGATGTCTTGACTCATCCTTCATCCTTCATCCTTCATCCTTTTGCTTTTGCCCCTTCATCCTTTGCTTTTCCTCTCTCTTGCCGGACTCCGTGTCCTCTGTGTCTCCGTGGTGGGGCGGATCAGAACGCCTGAAACTGCCCCCACCAGAGATGATCGGGAGGGAATGGAGCGCGCACGGCCTCGAACCGCTGCCACTTTGCGTGGCCGTCCGCGTAGACGTAATTGCTCCCGTTAGTATGCCGCGCGTTGGCAATGGCGAGCGTGGCGCCAGCCGGCGTCGGAACGTCAACCTCGCCGATCCACGGATGGAAGTGCACGTCGCAGAACGCGTTGTTTCGCTCAGCGAGGTAGACAGTGTCCGCTGGCTCCCCAATCTGAGCTTCGGTGGCGCCGAACAAGAAGTAGGCGTTCACCATATAACTGTTCAACGGGCCGGGCGTGTTTCCCACGCAGTTGGGGATCGTGGCGCCGGTCGGGTCCGGGTCATCCGGGCACAAATACAGCTTTTCCTTGCTGCTGTCCCTGCCGCCAACATACGGCATGATCTTGTCAAAAGGCGATCCGAAGTCGATCCTTTCCAACTGTCCCTGGCTGTCGTCAACCGCCGGGTTACCGGTTGACGGATGCTCCTGGGGATATTTTTCATCATAATCCTCGGTGTACATCATCAGAGCCATGCCGATCTGCCGGCAGTTCGAGAGGCACGACGCCTGCCTCGCCTTCTCCCGCGCCTGCGAAAACACGGGCAGCAAGATCGCCGCAAGAATCGCGATGATCGCGATAACCACCAATAATTCAATTAACGTAAAACCACGTCGGGTTTTCATATATTCCTCGCTCCACGAAAAGGGGCATGACCGGAACGGTCGGCGCAAGCGCGCGACAGCGAGAACCGGAACGGCTCTCCAGTTAGCCCGGGTACTGGTTTCCGAACGAGCGCGCGCAGGCGCGCTTCAGACGGGTCGTGGAGGTGAGCGCAGGGGATCAGAGCGTACGAGCGGGCGGACACTCGGCGGGCATATCCGCGGCGTCCTTGAACCGAGGACCGCCGTGAGGCGTAAGACTGTTACGATAGCGGGATGATAGAACACGGCGAGAGATCGCGTGTTGTGGGGCCGTTCACATCCACAGCCACAACTTCCGTCCGACTCCCCCGCTTTGGCAGACCCGGCTGACTTCGGATGGCAGCAAGAGCAGACGCCCTTTCCTCGACAGCATGGGCAGATCCCCTGGCCCATCTTCATGCCCGCGCAGCAGTCGTGATTTTTAGCGGAGCCGGCGGCCGGCTGCGCTATCGTTGCGAGCCCGGATTGCAGCGCGACGACGAGCAGTATGAGGAATGGGCTGGTGTACGTTCTAAGAACTGTCATATTTGACCGGTGAGATGGTCTCTAGAGGTAGGTATTATATCAATGCGGGGAAAGTACGGTCAAATGACAGAGGCGCCGTGTTTCCCCCGGTTGTCGATCCCGCCGCGGGTGACGTCGCTACCAGAAACGAGCGCACTGTTCTCCCCTCTCCGCGCCGGAGCGAGACCGATGGTGACATTCCCGCCCGAAACGAGCACGCTTTTCTCCCCTCTCCTCGCAGGAGAGGGGTCGGGGGTGAGGTCGCGGTGAGGTCGCGCCGCTCAAAGAACATGCCAACCCGCGGCCTGTTCGACTACGAGAGCGATGCCGAGCAGCAGCAGAACTATGCCCGCCGCTAGCTCCGCGCGCTCTCCCAGTTTCTCGCCAAGCCGGCGGCCAACAAATAGCCCGACGAAGGTCGCCACGAAGGCCTGCCCAGCGATGTACGCCACGGCGGCCGCGACCGGCGCCTTGAGGATGCCGATCGAAAAGCCTATCGCCAGCTCGTCCAGGCTCACGGAAAGCCCGGTGAGCAGCAGTCGCCGGCCTTCAACGCTTTTCAGCGCCGATTCCCGATCGTCGTCGTCGTCATCTGAAATCGTCTCCCGGATTTCCATCAAGCCGAGAAGAACCAGGATTCCGCCTGCGACGTAGACCGCCATCGTGCCGAGAAATCCGATAAGATGTCGCCCAATCAGCAGCCCCGCGATGGGCGCCAGGCCTTCAAAAAGCGCGAAGGTGACGCCGACGCGCAGCCAGCGCGAACGCGGCAGCCCTGCCAGCCCGAGTCCAATCGCCACCGCTAACGTGTCCAGCGCGAGCGATAACAATATGATGATGAGGACCGCCACGGATGACGCCTTTCAGGCGCCGAGTGCGGCGCGAGCACGAGCCTGCCGGAGGAACCGGGCGAAGGCCCGCGGGTCCTGATTCAGCCCCGCGAAGGCGATAGGCTGGCCGGCGGCGTCTTTGATCGGCGACCCATCGGGGCCGGCGATTCCATAAACCGGAAGAGCAATGGTGCTCCAGAGCCGCTGCTCCAGATCCCGATTGGCCGTGTATTGGGGCCCGGCGCCATCGGTATAGAGCTGGACGAGCACGAAATGGGAAAGCTCACCCTGCACCGCCTTATCGGGGAAAACATGGTCTTCCATCCAGCGGCAGTTGGTGCAGGTATACCCGGTGAAGTCCACAAAGATCGGGCGGCGCTCCAACTTTGCCAGCGCCTCCGCCTGATCGAAGCTGCTCTCCCAATGCCCGCCCACGTGCGGCGTATCGGCGGAGCTTCGCAGCCCATATCCCACGGGGGGCAGATAGGCGTCGAACCAGCCGAGGGGCGCGCCCTTAATGGCCGCCAGGCAGTAGATCCCGGTCAAGAACATAACGACGCCCAGCGTCAACCGGGCCGGTCCCAGGTGCTGCGAATCAGCATGCGGCAGCCGCAGCTTCCCGAGGAGATAGAGCCCGCACGAAACTCCAACGAGCGCCCAGATTCCGAGGAACACCGGCCGGGTGATCACGTGCCCCTGCCACACGAGATCGGCGTTCGAGAGGAACTTGACGGCCGCCGCAACCTCTAAGAACCCCATGAACGCCTTGACCGACGCCATCCAGCTCCCCGCCCGGGGAAGGCGCCCGAGCAGATGAGGGAAGAGCGCCAGCAAGAAGAAAGGTGAAGCGAAGGCGGCGCTGAACGCTAACATCCCGACCGCCGGCCAGAGCCAGCTTCCCTGCGTGGCGCTCACCAGCAGCGAACCCACGAACGGAACGGTGCAGGTGAACGACGTGAGCGTAAACGTGAGGCCCATCAGCAGCGTGCCTAAGAGCCCGCCTTTGCCCGCGCCACCCGAGCTCTTATTCACCAGCGCGCTGGGGAGCGCAAGCTCAAAGAAGCCCATCAGGTTTGCAGCCAGCGCCAGGAAAATCGCGGCGATGGCAAGATTCACCCACGGATTAGAGGCGAACTGCGCGATCCCGCTGGCGCCGAATAGCGCTGCGAGCAAGAGGCCGAGGCCGGTAAACGTCCCCATAATCCCGGCGCAGTACACGCTTGCTCCCACCAGATTGCTCCCCGACTTACGCTTGCGCCGGCTCCTGCCCTGGGAATCCTCGCGCTCGTCCTCTTCCTCCTGTTTGGTGAAAAAGCTGACGGTAATCGGAATCATAGGGAACACGCAAGGAGTTGCGAGCGCGATGAACCCGAACGTCACCGAAAGAAGAATAAACTGCCCCAGCCCCTTTTGCTCCGCCGTATGAATCTGATTGGGAACACTTGCGCTGTCCTCGCCGCTCACCGGCCGCGCAGGCGCGGCGGTCGTCGTAACGGGCGCTGAAGTCCCGGCGCGAGGCTGGGGCGGAAGTCCCGATGGAACGGTCGCATAGGCGGCCCTCACCGGGCCGGCTGCCGCGGCGCCCAGGACGTTAAGATGGATTGTCTTCGGAGGAAGACAGAAGCGGGCGTTGCACGCTTGACACGTTACCGTGACAGTCGCCTGCAGCCGGCCGGCTGGCGCATTGGCCGGGAGCTTTACCGGAAGTCCGAACGCCACCGAATGCGGAAACTCCTGCACCTGCATGTTGAAACCCGTGTCATGAACGACGACGGGCGCCGGCTGCTGCAGCGTTCCGGCGAATTTGAGTGGCGGGGCAACGCCGATATTGATAGCGGTTGGAACCGGCCCACCGGCGGGCTGTTCGGGTGAATAGATGTGCCAGCCGTCCGCGATATGCGCCGTGAGAACAATCCTGCCCGCTTCCCCCGGATGAAGATGGTTGGGAACAAGTACAGCCTGCCACCGGACAGGGTCCGCCTGACTGCCGGGCGCTCCGGCAGAAACGGCGCCGCCCATCGATCCGAAGGAGATGGATCCGGGCGCTTGCTGCGCCCGCGCCGAGCCAAGCGATAGCGCTGTCATTACCATCAGGACGCCCGATGCCCACCGCGATCGACCGACGTAGGACGGGGGACGAAGGACGAAGGACGGAGGAGCCGGCTTAAAGGATGAAGGATGAAGGATGAAGGATGAATCAAAAAGCATCAGATACCTCGCGCCCCGTCCCGCCATCTCACACACTCACACACCTACACACTCACATACTCACACACCCACACACCCACACACCCACTCACACACTCACACACTCACACACCCACACACTCACACACCCACACACTCACACACCCACACACCCTCAGCGCCATCCGTCCCTGGTCCTCCGTCCTCCGTCCTCCCTCCGCGCGCGCCATTTCAGAGACTCTCCGGGACGGCCGAGGTTCCGCATCATGTCCCTCTCGCAGGGCGGTATCCGGCGGCGGCGGCTTCGGCGGCGGTCTTGAAATAGACTCGATTGTGGCCCGCCGGAAGCCTTGTATCACCCGGATTGTGATAGATATGGGTGCGGACGTTGCCGATGATCGGCCCGGTCCCGGTCACCCCATAGCGACCTTCAGCGGAACTCGATGCGGCCGTCCGGTAGCGCGCGCCCGTTGTGCCGCCCTGATAACGGCCGTAACGCCCGCCCGTTGTGCCGCTCTGATAACGGCCGTAACGCGCGCCGCGGTATGCTGCCTCGCTTCCCCGCGCCGGCGTCGGCAGATTCGGCGGGTTGATTCCAAATACGCACAACTCCACCGGAATCGGACCATCGTAATGATCCGAGCTGAGTAGAATGCTTAGATCGAATCGCCCAATGGCTGCCAGGGTCACTTCCTTACCCGCCGTAAGCTCACTCATCTGCCGGTCGGCAGGCGATCCGGTGACTGTAAAGCATCGAACCACCTCCCGGTACACCCGGGTAGGCGTCACCACCCGAACGGTGAAACGATGCCCGTCGGAAACGGCCGCCGGCGGGTCCACAACCTGCGCACCAAGTCGCCAGTAATTAAAACCAACCTGCGGAGTCTGCAGCTCAAGATACTCTTTACCGTCACGTCGTATGATGCTGGTATGAATATCGTGGCTGAGCATGTCGCCCCACCGGCCGGGGTCTTTATACGGATACTCCTCTCCGTCAAAAGTAATCGGCGCGATGCTGGCGCGGGTGTCAAAGCTAAGGCCACCCGCGCTCACCCCCGAAACCGGATGAATTTCGAGGACGTGTGGAGGGTTGCTTGTGGGCGCCGCCGGCTCCTCGCTGTCATGAGAGGAGGCGTGGTCCGGCCAGAGCCGGAAGACACCGCGAACGGTGACCGGGGCGCCCGTGCTGAACAACCGGGCGAAACGATCCTCCCAGTAGGCGTGATCCTGCTGCGCCTCCGGCGGAACAGAGAGCGCATTCATCAACTCGCAGACTACGGGCGTATTCATTACTGGCGCGTTCAGCGAGAAGTGAAGATCCTCATCCTCGGACAGATCATGAACCTTTCCGAGCATCCCTTCCCCAACGTTGCCACTGATACTCGATAGAATGGCGTCCTGCCGGTTGCGAAGCTGGCTCAACGGAATATCGTAGGTAAAGAGATGCTCGCTGCGCGGCCGCGCTGTCGGCTCCCCGAAAGGCGATAACTGTGGAAGCAAGGCGTTCGCGGCACGTCGCGGCGTCGCCGGCGTCGCCGGTCCGGGAGGAGCGGACGCGTTCTGAGGCGCGCCGCCGCATCCCGCGAGCAGCGCGCCCAGAAGCGCAATGACGATCAAGCGCATGGAAGCCATACTCGCATCGGCCCCGGTTCCCGGTTCGCCCAGGCGTAATAGGGGATGGCCGTGAAACAGACGGGCCGGTCGGGAAGCGGCGGTTCCCCGTGCGTGGAAGCGCGATAGAGCGCGCCCTGCCATACGTCGCGATCGGCGCATTTCCCGTCTCCTTTGATGGTTACGACGCCATTCAGTAGATCCGGCCGGAACTCGGCCGTGAGGGGCGCGCCCGGTGTAAGATGAAGGTCGCGTACGTCGGTGTCCGGGTTGTCCGCGTGTTCTACGCAGTAGACGAGCGGTCCGCGGCAGATTGTGCGCTGCCCGGTGTTTGAGGTAAGATGGGGATGGCTCTCGACGAGCCGGACGGGCATGGGCAGGGATAACTCAACCCGATCGCCCGCTCGCCATTCGCGCGCGAGATCGACATAACTGTCCGGCGCCAGAGGATCGGTGTGAGCCTGTCCGTTCACCCGGACCGAGGGGGTCTCGCACCAGCCGGGCACGCGGAGGAACAGGGAGATCGGCCGCGCCGGCGCCGCCGTCACGTCAATGGTAATCTCACCGCTCCAGGGATAATCCGTTGTCTGAGTGAGGCCCAACTCCCCGCCATCCGGGAGTGGGATCGTCACCTTGCCCGCCGCATAAAGATGAACCCACGCGCCCTTGCGGGAAACGCTGTAGAAGTAGCCCGGCAGCGAGGCTAACATGCGAGCTACGTTGGGCGGACAGCAGGCGCATCCAAACCAGGGCTGTCGGCGATGCTCGCCTTCGTCGGAGAGCGGATTCTGGTAAAAATAGCTCTTTCCGTCCAGCGAAAGCCCCGCGAGCATTCCGTTGTAAAGCGTGAGCTCCATGAGATCCGCATAGCGAGCGTCGCCCGAAAGCGCGAGGAGCCGCCAGTTCCACATGACGCTGCCGATCGCGGCGCACGTTTCAGTGTAGGCCCGGTCATTCGGAAGCTCAAAATCGGCGCCGAAGGCTTCACCTTCATGGCGGGCGCCCAGGCCGCCGGTGACATACATTCGCCGGGTGGTCATATTCTGCCAGAGCCGGTCAAGCGCCTGGATCAGGGCCGGCTCACCCGTTTCGGCGTAAACGTCGGTGGCGCCCGAATTCAGATAGAGCGCCCGCACCGCGTGCCCAACCATCTCGTGGAACTGCCGGAACGGAAGGTGGTCCTGATGATAGGGACTGCCTCCGATGACCGGCGGTTTTGACCCGCGCTGGTCTATAAAGAATCCGGCGCGGCGCAGATAGCGCTCGCAGCCGGTCTCTCGGTAAAGCTCAACCAGCGCCATCTCGATCTCTTCGTGTCCGGGAGCGCAGCGGCGGGCTTCGGGACCGAAGGTCTCGCAGATGTGATCGCTCAGACGGATTGCGGTTTGAAGAAGCTCCGGCTTTCCGGTGGCGCGGTGATGCGCAACGGCGGCCTGTATCAAATGGCCGGCGCAGTACAGTTCGTGCATGTCCCGGATGTTGGTCCAGCGGTCCGCCTTTTTCTCGAAGGTGAAATAGGTGTCCAGATAGCCATCCACGTCTTGCGCCGCCATGATCTCATCGACGACGACGTCGACGAGATCGTTCAGCTCAGGGTCGGGGCGCCTCGCCAGCGAGAATACGGCCGCTTCCAGCCACTTATAGACGTCAGAATCGTTGAAGTAGATGCCCTGGAACTCGACATCTTTCCGGCCGCTGGCGCGGCGGAAGTTGTCGATACGGCCGGTCGCCTCACACTGCTCGTACTGGGAGGGGATAGTCACCCGGCGATTGATCTCCAGCCGGGGTTCCCAGAAGGAATCATTCAGTTCCACCCGCTCCACTCCCACCGGCGCCAGCCGGCTGTAGGGGCTGCGGGAAGTATCGACCACAACGCACGATTTGACTTCTGACCGGGTGGCAGTCATTGTGATTCTCCTATTGCACTGCATCGAAAATGAGCCGGCAGTCGCCGCCCCCATTATTGGGGGTTGGGGGCCAGCGGCGACTGCGGGTGAACTTACGCCCAGGCGTACTCTCAGGCAGACGGTTCAGTCGCAGACTATAATTCAAGTATACCGGCTGCGAGAAAAGCGCCCTGGATTTCTCGTAAGCATTCGCATTCATACGATTGGAAAGCAGATGAACCGGAGTCGTTTCAAAGGGAGTCGATGGATTCCGTGGGCCGGCATCCTGGCCGCGCTGTGCATCGCGCTGGCGGGATGCCACGGCAGCGGAACGACTCGCCCTGCCACAGAAAAAATCCCGGCGGCCCCGGACCCCGTGCTTGATAAGGCGATCGCCATGGGGATCTTCAACCAGCAGTGCGCCCAATGCCACAGCATCGGCGCCGTTGGCAAGAAGGACGGAATCCCCCTGGATCACGAAGGGTCCACCCGCACGCAAAAGTGGATCGAGGTCCAGATCCGGCATCCCGAGATCCATAACCCGAAGACGCTGATGCCGCTCTTCCCGACGGACCGGATCTCGAATTCAGAGATGAAATCGTTGACCCGCTACCTGGTGAGCCTCATATAGCGCCAGCCTATTCCCCCCTTCGGAACCGTGAGCGGTTAGCCGCGATATCGTTGGTTAACTGCAAATCAATTCGTCACCTACCTCAAGAAATTGCGAATCCGCCGCCCGGTCGTGGATCAGGTTCTGCCCGAACATGGCGCCGGGCGACTGTCCCGGTTCTTTGACAAGCCGGAACCGCGTCAGCGTAGCGAGCGGCTCATCGGAAACCCTCACGCCTGCCTCCTGGTCGGTGGTCGTAACGATGCAGCGGCCGCACGGCTTCACGACCCTCAGCGTGATGCCGTGGGCCGGGACGGTTATGGTGGTCCATTCGTCTTCCGCGAACGGGGGCGCGCCGCTAATCACAACGCTCGGCCGGAAACGGGACATGGGGACAGGATCACTTGGAAGCAGAAGGCGATTGAGCTCCTCCAGCGAGCTCTCCGTAGTCAGCAGCAGCGGAAAGCCATCCACGAAACTGACCTGGTCCCCCGGACGAGAATACCTGGGATCGACCTGGCGCACAAATCCGGGCGCCATCGTCACCAGACGGCATCGCTCTCCCAGTACGGAGGTGAGCCACTCAGCCGCCTCGTTTCCAAGATCAATTGTTTCGCACGCCGAGCCCCATACCTGGGTGGTCCGCCGCACGGCCCCCGGTTCGGGTGGGGGAACCGTCAAGTCCGCCATCGGGTATGCGTTCGGTTGGAGACGAGTACGGAGCGTTAATCGGCCATCCTCCAAACGCGGCTCAATGAGCGCCATTTGGGACAGGTTCCGCTGGGTGAGGAATTCCCCCGTCTCCCGGATAACCAACCACGCCCGGTCGCCAACAATCCCCGTGTCGCAAAGCTCCGCCCGCTCCAGCGCCGTTCCGTGACACGACTTTACCGGATAGAAGAAGAGTCCTGTAATTCGAGCTGAAGTCGTTGCTTTCATAGCAGCCCGAACAATTCATTGAGCTCGTCATTCCCGGGTTGGCGCCCGTACTCGCTGATCTGGAATACCTCGGAAATCGCGCAGTCGCCAGGAGAGCTGGCCCGGAGAGGCGTGTTTTCGGTGAGACCCCGCGCCCATTCACCGCGAGACCGAACCCGTTTTCGCATCAGATCCAGCCGGGCTTCCGGATCGGCCGGAATCGTATCCAGCCGGCCGCCGTTGTAGGGCAGCCATTCAAACATCTGTGACGCGTGCGCGGCGAGCATCCTGGCCTTGGTTTCGGCGGTGTCGCTGATATCCACGCGCACGTCTGGTCGAAAGACACCACCTTCCGTGAATCCATCCGCGTGATAGGCGATGACCGGATCACGATCCAGATGCGGCGTATCCGGGCAGAAGAGCGGCACTGTAAGAACGTAGGCCGCGTCCAGGACCAGGCGGGAGGTGTAGCGATGATCCCGGTGATAGTCCACGGGTCGGTGGGTGATAATCAGGTCCGGACCGCCGCCGCGGAGGCCGAAAAGGCGTATTTCCCGGACGACGCGTCGAGTCAGATCCAGGTCCACGACCACCTCGCCATCATGCACGCCCAGATCCCCGGATTCAGCGCCGATAAGCGCGGCGGCGTCGGCGGCTTCTGCGCGGCGGCGGACGGCCAGCCGTCCTCTATCCTCCCGGTACTTGTCGGCGAAGTGGCCTGCGTCACCATTCGTAACGCTCAGCATTTTGACCTGGGCGCCCGTCCGCGCCAGCCGCGCCAGCGTTCCCCCGGCTGAAGCCTCGGCGTCATCCGGGTGTGCCCCAATAAACATGATCCGCATGGTTTCTCTCCCGAGCGCTCGGTCGAGCCGGGCCTTCGCAGCCGGCGGCAAGGCGAGCCGCGCGCTATCAGTTTATTATGAGCGAGTTTATCGCTTTAATGGGCAAACCGGCCCCATTTTCTAGCGTCGGCGCGAAAATGGGAAAGGACGCGGGCGCCTCTCGTTGGGCCTCTTCAAAAGATCCACGTACCGCCGGGAGTTCTCCAAACCGGCGGCCGCCAGCTTAGAGATGATGCCCCGGCCGAGATTTAACGGACCCATTCCCCGGCCTTGCCGGAACATGGATTGGCGCGTACAAGAAGTATCTCTCGTTAGCTAAGTGAATAATCATGCCCTGTTGACCGACTAAATGAGTCTAAAAAAGTGGCGGGTGTCTCAAGCCTGCGGAGCCCCCTCTTCCGCGAGAGCGCCAGCCCCATACCGCCGGATCGAATCGGCAAAATCCTGACATCACTCTTTGAGATCTCGATCGTTTTCGTGCGAATGACGGCAGCGTCCTTCCCAACGACAGCGGCTTCAAAGGGTCGCTGAGGATCGAAACAAACAAACTAACCGAATTGAGGATAATCGTGCAGAAACCTAGCAAAAACATAAGCATCTATGCCTGCGCGTGCGCGGCGCTCTGCTGTATTGCTTCCCCCGCTGTCGCACGACTGCGCCACACGCGTCCGTACCGGCGCGTCCACGCGATTGCAAAGCGGCCCGCGCGCCCTGCAGTAAAGCCGGCTCTCGCCTCAAAACCTGTGCAGCCGCATACATCGGAATCGTGGCCCGCGTACGACGAGATCCAGCTTGTTGTTGAGCGGCATTTAATGCCGATTGAAAACGGCTACTTTGCGCCCGCGTCGCCACTCACGGCAGGCGAATTCACCGCGGCGTTGAAGCGGCTTCAAAAGGAGTATCTCTGGCGCGGTGTTACGGGTCTTCCCGCGGTGGCCCCTGCCGCCGACCCGGCGCAGGCGCTGACGCGCGAACAGGCCGTAGATCTGCTGGTCAAGGCGATGCTTCCGGCCGACGCCGCGGTAACCTGGACTCCGCAGATGCTCGTCTCAGCGGTGCTGGATATCGGCCAAACGGACCCGGCTTATCAGAAGAGCGCGGCGCTGGCCGCCGAGAAGCTTTTTCTTCCAAATCCGCTGCGGCCAACCGACCCGGCCGACCGAGCGTTTGGCGCCGATCTCCTGGCCCGGGCGTTCCCCTGGGGAACCGCGGTTCCCCATTCGGGCGTTTTCAAAGATGAAATCCGTAAGGCGCTCTCCATGCACCTTTTCTACGACGCTCATCAATTCCCTGACTCAGAGCCGGTGACCATGGCCGTTCTCGCCCGGGCGATTCTCCGCGCTCGGATGTACATCTCACCCAGCGTTTGGACGGAGCTTCCGGATCTGCCATTCGACAGCGCCGACCACAAGCCGCTGACCCGAGCGCAGGCCGTGGCGATGGTGGTGCGCGGCCTCGTGCCGGATTATCATTTCAACTCGCGCCTGGCGAGCATGGGCGCCCAGATAGTAGACCCGGACGCACGAGTGGTCTACGCACTGACACCGCAGACGTATCTCGCCAAGTTCCACGACGAAAACAAAATCCCCACGCCGCTCATGGGCCCGGTCGCCGTGGGCGCTTATAAGGGGCTGCTGCCGAACCTGAGCAGCGAACCGGGACAGATGGAGCCGAATAGTGTCGCGACGATGGGCTACGCCGCCAATCTTCTCGCACGAGCGGTGAATAAGCCTGGCGATTATACGGGCATTATCTTAGATATGAGCAAGCTGAAGCCGCTCGAGCGCGCCGGCGGCATGTGGGTTCTCAATGCGGGCGACTCCACTACCGATGAGCCGAAGCCGATCCTGATCTACCCGAGCAGCAGCCATCTGCCGATTGGACCGTTCTTTGCAGCGCCGGGCGCCTTCGCCTACTACGGCGACGTACAGGGCGCCGAAATCGGCCGGGCCGGGGACAATCCACTGATCATTCATCCGTTGGACTGGGCGCGTTATGACTGGAGTAACTTTTCCGGCCAACCGGGCCTGCGCAGGGGTGGAGGAACGGATGTCCCGCTCACCAACTACCCGTTCGTTCATGGGACGCCGCCATTAATTCTCCTAGCGCCCGAGGACGCGCAGAAGATGCAGGATCTCGACACCACAGACCTCCTGCTCCGCACCGGCAAAGTGGCGCTCGTCCAGCCCGACTGGTCGATGACGGCGATGCGCTGATCTGGCTTTGTCCGGGGCGGACGAGTCACGCCCGCCCCGGTTCACGTCCGTCTCCGGCCGTTCAATCCCTCCCACGCCGTTCCCGCTCCGTCGCTACTTGGACGACACTCGGAACCGCCGGTCCCGGAAAGCATTTGACGAGCCCCGAAAGAAATCAGATACGGTACTGACTCAGTCTAACCTAACCTGTACAGTGCCAGTATTGCCAGGATTAAGGTCGACGGCGCCATCGTGGACACGGTGAAGATGGCTGACACCTTCGCCGCGCTCCCATCACGCCGGCTGCATCGGCCGCGACAGCGAGCGTTTTGATACGCTCTGCTTCGCTCTGTTTCCGCTTATTTCTCTATTCACCCCCCACTGGGTGCAGGTGAGGATCTCGCTATTGCAGCCGGCGTGCGGCCGTGCGACGTGCCGATGTCCTGGACCTATCGCCCGTCACCGGACAGAACTGCCCGCAGCGCCCCCATTGAGCGCGCTCCAGCCTCTGTCGAGTCAGAGCGTGTCGGGATCGATGCCAAGCTCCCGCAGCTTCGCCCATGCCCGCTCGCGGGCTTCGCGTTCCGCTTGCGCTTCCGCGCGCTGCGCTTCGGCTTCTTTCCTCGAGGTCTCAGCTTCCGCGCGCTGCGCTTCGACTTCCTTCCTTGCGATCTCGGCTTCCTTCCTTGCGATCTCGGCTTCCGCGCGCTGCGCTTCCGTTTCCTTCCTCGAGGTCTCGGCTTCCGCGCGCTGCGCTTCGGCTTCCTTCAACGCGATCTCGGCGTCCATCTCCCGCGCTTCCGCCTTGGTGAGGCGCCGTTCTCCCAGCGGGTCGTACAGCTGCAGCGCAGCGCCGTCAGGAACCAGCCAGCTATCTAGCTCCCCGCTCCAGAACCAGCCCCGGCTGTCCGGCGCCTGCTCGTACGCGACCCCCTGCACATTCTTCCACATCCGGAAATGGCGATACCCCTTTCGGCGTCGTACCGGGATCTCTGAGAGAGGACGGGGATCATAGTAGACGTACTCTTTGACTTCCAGTTCCGCGTAGCGCGCCGGCTTCTCGTCCACGTCCCTCTCCCACGTCTTCTCGGAGGCTATCTCGAACGCCACAGCCGGCGGTACCCAGCCAGGCACGGATGGCGACCAGCTCTTCGGCCACCGGGTGAGGTCTTCCGGCAGCACATAGCCTTTGAGCACCATCACGTCCGGCGCCAGAGGTTCTTCACCCTCGCCTTTACGGCCGCTGTACAAGTTGACATTGCCCATCACCGCCCACTGCTGCTCGTGAAACAGCCACTCGAAAACTT
>DASRZA010000509.1:0-6975 GCA_035686845.1 Armatimonadota bacterium
AAAGTCGTCATCTTGCAGAATCTCTGCCGCGACGAGATATCCCTCGTGTGCCCACGATGAGTTCGATACAGCCTGGAAGTACGCTTCTCTGTAGGTAGATTTGCCCAGTGATCGCTTGAGTTCAAACGAAAACAACCTGAGTAGATTATTATCCGCCAACCGGTTGAACTTGAAGACGTCGGTATGCCAGTCCTCGATCGGAAGGTAAAAACCGACCATATCAGGATGAACCCACTCGTTGTACCCGCCTTTTGCTGAGCCTTCGTGAAGCATCGTCTTCGTGTAAACGGAGCGCCCACGATTGAATCCTGGATTCGCGTAAGCGAAGTAAGTTAAAAGTGGGTGTAAGTCCTTCTCCCTGTACTGGCCGCTGGAGGTGGGTTTCTGCTTCTCACCCTCTTCCTCGATCTTCTTGACGGACTCGGGCGTTATCTCGGCTGCTCGCTCCTTCAGGAAGAAGCGGGCCGGCCTCTTGCCGACTTTGACAAACCTCGAGTTGGGATTGTCACGAACATCGACATAAAGGTACGCGCCTATTGATTGCCACGGTGTCTTACCAGCAGTCTTTAGCTTTGCTGTCAGGCCGGACGATTTTCCGGCATCCCAGATCTCCTGATAGGTGAGTGGCGTCGGCGCCTTTTTCAGAACGTCAAATGCGAGATCTAGAAAACCGTAAGTCATAAATTTCCTCCGTACATCTCTCTCAACCTAGCAACTCGGAACCTGGTACAGACAGTTTCGTGCCGTAGAGCTTAGGGTCCTTCTTGGCAGGGATCGTGAGATCGTGCAGGTCCCTGCCAACTGCGGCGCCAGCTTAAAAACTGACTCGAATATCTTCGGATCCGGAACGAGCGCGCAGCGACCGCTCCCTCTACCGCTCCGACGACGGGGGCCGCGACCCCGGCGCCGGCGCGGACTACAACTACACCGACTCCAAGCTCAGCGACGATCCGAGCCGGTACTTCCGGCAGTAAAGGTCGGCTCTCGGCGATGGCCCAATCCCCACCCGCTTCGCTGCGCAGGAGCTTCCAAGGCTGGCGGTCCATGAGGAGCAGGAAAGAGGCTCCAGGGCCGGCGGCCGAGCAAGGTCGGGAGAGGACGTGGCAAATACTTCCATTCGCCCCAGCCCCGGCTCACGCGGCGCGAGTCGCCTGGGTACCGTAATGCACGGGAAGGAGGGCGTCCAGGTTGAGATGCATGGAGGCGTCAAGAATCTCAATCCCCACGATCTTGTCGTCCTCGCCCACATCGAATACCACGTTATCGGTTACCTGCCTGTTCACGACCTCTTGCTGGCGCTCATCCAGGCGCAGATAGAGCAGATCGGCTTCGGTATCATACACGATTCTCATTCCCAACCCCCCAATCATCCCGTGTAGAACACTTAAGCCGTAACGGTAACGATGGTGTCGCCAACAACCGTGTAAATGACTTCCACGGTCTTGGATTGATAGCGTCTGCCGGCGTGCGCAGCGTTGAACGCGTACGTCTTCCGTCAGCGCATTCGCCCGCGCTTTGCCGGCGCCTCCGTGCCTGAGATGCAAACTTCCCGAATCTCAGCTTCGGTCGCGCCTCTTTCCAAGGCACGCTGCAGCGTGTGCGGATCGACCCGGATCTTCATGGCGTTCCCCTGGCTACCGCCGGCGCCCGGGATCGCCGGCCCATCGCCCCGCTGGCCGGCATCCTGGCTGGGATTATACCCCGCCGCTCGCACTGGTTCAACACAACGCGGCCCCGGCGCCGGCCACAACCACGCCGTCTTCAAGCCCAGCGACGATCCGTGCCGGTACGTCCTGTGATAGCGGTCCCCTTTCTGCGACGGCGTCCGTCCGCTTCTACCAGTGACGCCCGACATCGCGCGACTGAAGCCGTGCGATTGATTGTCTCCTGGGCAGAGGGCCTTGCGCGGAGCAGGCCCAACCCCGCCCGCATCGTCTCGGCTTCGTGCGCGGCGTCAGTTGTCCGGAGGGTCTTCGCCCAGGAGTAGCCGCACCGAGTACATCTGGCCGACGTGGTAGGCGACGTGGAACGGCGCATACTTGAGGAGCTCAGCGTAGGCCCACTGGGGTGGGAATCCCGGCGGGTGACTGGCGAGGTCAGGATTGAGAGCGCGGAGGTGGGCGACCGCCTCCCGATGGATCCTCACAAGTTCGCTCAATGTCTGCTCGGCGGTCATTGCGACGTGCTGCGCCGAAGGCGGCGTGGCGATCGTGCCGGGGTAATAGTCGAACCTCCGGTCGATCAGCGGGCTGCTCACCCGGCACATCGCCGGGTCCCGGCCGTTCCCTGCGAACTTGACGGCCTCCCAGTACGCGACGTGTCCCGCCAATTCGCCCACTGAGAGAAGCTCCGGCGCCGGCCGCTTCCAGACGTTGGAGTCGGCCAGGCCCTTGAAGGCGAAGGTCGCCTCATAATACCCCAGTTCCAGAGCCTCCAGGTAAGTCTCAAGCATCACTCATCCTCCAGGCCAGCGAGGCCCGGGCGGGGACTCGTGGGGAAGCGCGAGGCAATAGGCATGGTCGTATTCCTACCGATATTTGCCGCTGGGGGCCGGACCTGGCGCCGAGATGTGTACATTCATAGTATATTCATGCATAGTATATTCATGGTCATGGGTTCGATGAGCCGAACTTCTTTCTGCTCGCTGATCATTCTTTGAGCCAGCGCGGCACATCCCGGTAGTCCTCTGGACGCTGGCTGCGCTCGGGCCCGGCACGGATCGAGCGGACGGGATCGGCGCAGAAACCAAGGAATGGCCCCAGATCCCAGTCTGGCGCCTCGGCGCGGGACATTTCCAAATCGAGGAGGGCCGTCACCCGGCCGTCATGGCGCATCACCTGGTTGAAGTTGAAATCGCCGTGGACCATCACCATCGATGCGTCGTCAAAGGCGGAGAGGAAGGACGAGACTTCTGAAATTCACCGGGAAGTCAGCAATTCAAGAAACGCGGGGCGCGTAAACGTTGGAGCGTCGCCCTGCAGACAGGGCGGCACGTGGTCCTTAACGGGCGAATGATGGACGGCGCGCAGGGCTGCGGCGGCCCGGAAAACGGCGCTCCGTCGTTCTTGCCGTCGGCGCCGGCAGGGTTGCGCTGCCCCTGGCTGCACGAGGAATCCGGGTGGACGGCATCGACCTTTCGCCCGCAATGGCGCCCCGGCTGCGGGGGGCTTGTCATTTCCACTCACACCCCGTACAATGGGAGAATGGAGAAGGCGCGGCGGGGGCTATGAACACGGTCAAACAACGTCAGTCGATCGATCTGGACCCGGTGCGGAGAAACTTGAACCGGTCCCGGAGGCGCAGGTAGTCGAGGTGCAGCGTCCACGGCACGCGCCATGTCCCCGACCCTGGAGAGTGACACACTCCGCTCGTCGGCTGGGGGTACCGGTTACCCTGGCAGCGAGAGCAAGCACAACGCGCAAATGGATTGTACGGTGAACGATTCTACACTCCTCCGGGACGCGTCCGTCCAGGAGATCCAACTGGAACTTCTGCGCCGGACGGAATATAACGCCCTGCATGGCGCCCGCGTGTATGCCGGTTTGCTGCGGCATCGCGACCGGTGGATTGCGGTCGTCCTGGACCGGCCGGGCCTGCCGGATTATCGCCAGCCGGGGCGGCTGCTGGCGTTGGGGCTGATCAAGCTACGTGATCTGTCGGGCAATTTTTGGAACGCCGACACGCTTTTCATCCTCACCAAATCTCACGAACGGGCCCAGGAGTTTGCCCGGATCATCGAGGACGAGGATTGGGGTGGAGAAGTCCAGGTCTACGCCGAACCTGACGAGATTGACAGCGCGCTCGGAACCAGCGAAGAGTACGGGCTGTTGTCCGTATGGTGGGATTGAACGATTCTCGCACCATTTGGGGTCAATCGGAAGCCGGCGTGGACGTGGAACCTGCTGCTCCACTACGGGCGCGGCGTGGCGGCTATGCGGGCGAAGGCTTCGGCAAGACGCGGATCCCGGAAGTGGCAGGTGTGACGATCGTAGATGTTCCCGGCATCCCATAGCATGGGGACAAGACCCATCGAGGCGGCGGTTTTGCAGACCGTCGAGAGATACTTCACCACGCTGGCCGGGTCTTTGTTGACGGTGGGGCAGCCGAACTCACCGACGACGACCGGGATGCCCTGGTCGAGGAACCGCTGTTTCAGTGGGAGCATGTCTCTTTTCACCGCATCCACCTCGGCCGGAGTCCCCCAGGTGTATGCTGCTTTGCCCCAGCTAGCGTCTTTTTCCAGAATTGCGAAACCGGGCGGACTATAATAGTGGACGGACACCATGCTGTGGTGGGCGGGGTCTCGCGGCATCTCGAAGTCAGGATCGACCGTGTGGCCGATGTCCGTCCCGTAGCCAGCGATGAGCAGATACCGCCGCCCGTTATTGCCCCCGGACGCACGGACGAGGTCTGTGAACTCCTGATTGATCCTGTTGAGAAGCGTGTACGCTTTGTCCTTCTGGTTTGGGAGCCCGCCATAGACGTTCCAGAGGTCGTCGAAGCTGCCCTCCTCGTTCATCGACTCGAAGATCAGGTGGTCGGAGTAACCCTTGAAGTGGCTGGCTACCTGGCTCCAGATCGCCCTGTACTTCGTCATGCATCCGTCGTAGTCGGTGGAGAACCGGTGGATCCAGCCGCCGTCCCAGTGAATGTTGATGATGACGTACATGCCGTCGTCGAGGCCGTACCTGGCGACCTGTTCGACCCTCGCCATCAACTCTTTATTGATGGCGTAGTCGGGTTTGGGCCCGATCAGATTTGACCATGCGACGGGAATGCGCAGCGATCTGAACCCAGAAGCCTTGATGCCGTCGATCATGGCCCTGGACGTGACGGGGTTGCCCCACGCCGTCTCGAAGTCGCGGATGGAATTGCCTTTGATCCCGCCGCAGGCTTCCAGGGTATTGCCCAGGTTCCAGCCGATGCCCATTTGCCGGGCGAAGGCGAGGGCCTCTGTCTTCCGCATCGGCATCGCGGCGAGGGCCGTCACTTCCGTCCGATCGCTCATGTCCTGGTTGTAGCGAGGGGCAGGTCGGACGACGGTTTTGGCAGCGACGTTGTCATTGAGATGGGTGTAGACCGAGAGTGTGTAGCCATTGACCACGGCGTTTCGATCCGGGGCGAGGAAGAACGAGGAGCGGATGACCGGTTTGCTGAAAATCAGTTGGCGTGGACTTTCGGAGTGCCAGAGGTGGAGCTGCGTGCCGCAGAGACGGCCGGCTGCGCTTCCGGGTGCTGCGTTGCCAGCAGTGGGCGCCGCCGCCCGGGCCGCCGGCGCGAGCGCGATGAAAGTCCCGACCGCCGTGATCATCCAGAATCTCGCCGGGTTGCAAGGAAACCGCATAGATCTCTCCTTCATACCGTGACCTTTCCTCTCCGACCGCGCCCGCCGGCCGCTGGTTCCACTCAGCCGGCGCCGATTCGCGCTGCTGCGGCTCACGAACCATCGCCCTCGATGCTGAATTCACACACTACCGGGCAGTGATCCGAGGCGCGCCGGGTCAGGCCCGAGATAAATACCTCGCAGCGGGAACATCTCTCGGCGAGGTCAGGAGTTGCAAAGACATAATCGATCCGCAGCCCCGGATCATCGGCCGGGGAGGTATAGCCCGGTGTGGATGGCGCATTTAAGCGCCGGAAGAGATCGACGTATCCTTCGGCGAGAACGGCCTGGATTACCCGCCGCCGCACGATCCGGCTCATGAGCCACTGGACGGGGCCGCGCGGGAGTGCGAGCAATATCCTCGCAACTCGATCGTATGCGCTTCGGGGAATTCCTGATCAGGCTGAGGTCCGCGTGTGCCTTCGCGCGGCCACCGACTGCGCCAGCTTTAACATCGGCTCTACACGGATCGGGGCGCCGGGCTCCAGGGCGTTGAGGTCACCCATAAGAAGGATAGGTCTATCGCGCCGGCTTCGGGCGATTTCCAGGGCTGCCAGGATTTCACGAAGGCGCCGCCGCTCGAATGGCAGTTCGGGATCAACTCGCAGATGGAGTACGAATACGGTCAGCGTCTGATCGGGAGGTACCTGCAGCTCCACCTCCAGTACCGGTTTGCTGAACGGGAGAGGTTGGTAGCTCGCCGACCGCAGGATGGGGAACCGGCTGAGAAGCGCTACGTTGGTCCTCCCCGAAACCTGGCTCATCACAGAGCTGAACCCCAACCGCTCGGCAAGGCTCAGCACGAACTCGGGGCTTACAACCTCCTGCAGCCCCAGAACGTCCGGCTGAATGGTCTCGACTACCCTCGCCAGAGTATCCTCGCGCCCACAGCCGCCATTCAAAATGTTGTACGTCGCCACGCGCATCGAATCGGGCTCCTGGGGAGAAACTTGAACGTGTAATCGACCTTGGGATCGATACGAGGGATCACCTGGACTATCTTCGTGGACGCTCAGTTAGCTTAGAGTGCCCCCGCTGGCGATTGATGACAGCATTATCTTACCACGCGTCGGTAATCGATGTTCTGCAAGATCGGAGGATGCGGGCCACGCGGCATCCACGCATGTCGAAAACTTGGCTGGGCGTACCTGGCTCCGCGCTCATCACCCGGCGTTTTCCTCGTAAAACACGCCGCGTTACGGCATTATATGGAAGAGACCCCCCTTCTGCACAGACGGACCGGTTCCGAAGGTATTCGTGCGGGGGTGCCGTCTGAGTATCCGGACCTGCTTCGGCGAAGGCGGACATCAGTTTTACCGTGCGACTGCCGCTCGCGAAACCAGTTCCTGGCCTACCCAGGATTGCGGCAGTGCTGAATCCGAGCCGGCGCCGTGACTGCCAAACCGCTGTACGCAGGGACCGGCAACACGCGGTCCCCCACTGGCGCGACACGGTCCTAGGAGCTACTGCCGAGGCGGCCGTAAGTCAACGTCCTCGAAAACTTGGTAATCCACTCGCCATTCACCTTGATGCCGTAATTCCATTCAAACGTGAGTGGCTCGTAACTCAGCGGAATACGCTCAAAGTAGAAT
>DASRZA010000510.1:0-22749 GCA_035686845.1 Armatimonadota bacterium
CGGGCGCGGACGGAGGACGGAGGACGGAGGATGAAGGACGAAGGACTGGCGCGGACGGAGGACGGAGGACGGAGGATGAAGGACGAAGGACTGGCGCGGACGGAGGACGGAGGACGGAGGATGAAGGACGGAGGACGGAGGATGAATGACGGAGGACGGAGGACGAAGGACCGGAAGTGGGGCGCGGGGCGCTTTTGATTCATCCTACGTCCTTCATCTCTTATCCATTGTCCGTCCTCTCCGCGATCACTCTCTCCGATTCCAGCTCGATGCAGGAGAGGCGGCCGCCGAGGCCGCATCCCGTGTCGACGTTGATGACGCCCGGCTCAATTGTGAGTTCGGTGGGGAGTGTGTGCGCGGACGACCGTGGGGGAGCCCCAGGGTCGCCACCATCCCCGGCGCCGGTATCGTGCTTTGCGATGATCCGCGTCGGTCCTTATGGGAGCGGGCCGGCGTGCTCAAGGCCGGTCTGGAGCGCTGTTACGGTGAACGCATCCCGGTATCGCAGAGTCTGCCATGCCCGTGAGCCAGGAGCCAGGCGCGAACGTCGCGGATTCGGACATATAGGTGCGACGGGTCCTCCGGTAACGGGAACAAGCCGAATTGCCTGTAGAAGGCGTCAACCCGTGCATTGAGGGGTTCGAGGACGAGCGCATACACGCCGATGTCGTCAGCGACCCGTACCAGGCTCACAAGGAAATGAACCAGGAGTTTCGTCCCGAGACCTCTGTGCTGGAAGTCCTTGTCGATGGCAAGCCGCTGCAGGAACACGACGGGGATGGTCATCTGCTCCGAGACGACCTTCGGCAGCTCTCTCGGCTGCAAATGCCCCGCGCTGGCGGAGTAGTAACCGACCACTCGCTGCGGCTCTTCCGCCTGGTCGTCCCGGAGCACGAATGTCCTGGAAATGCCCGTCTTCGCCTGATCCAGGGCGTGCCTGCGGAGGAAGATGTTCATTTCGGCGGCCGCCTCACGATCCTCCGGCGAGACCATCCAGGCCTCGGTGCAGTCAAAACGTGCGCAATCATGGCCCGTGGTTATGGGCTCAACGATCAACCGAAGGTTCCGTCCTCCCGAAGGCTCGCCGCATACTCCTTGATGGCGTGCGCCGCTCGCGGCCCGGCACGGCGAGTCTCCGGATCAGCCAGCGATGCAGAGAACGCGTCGAATGCCGCCTGGCTCATTGAAATAATCCGCTCATCCCTCAGCAGTTCTCGCGCTCTTGCGATGCTAGACGTAACCATGAAGTCCGTGAGAGTCTGGCCCGCAGCCGAAGCGCCCTGCTTAAGTATATCCTTGACCTGCGGAAGTAGCCGCAGGCTCACCTGCTCTGTTCTGGTCTCCGGAGCCATAATCATCGTCCTTTCTGACTTAATACTATACGTCCCTGTACAGCGGATGTCAATACAGCGCGCCCCGCGCCCGCGCCTCCGTCCTTCAAGCGCCCGGCTATCCTCTCTCCCCCTCCCAGATCACTCTCTCCGATTCCAGCTCGATGCAGGAGAGGCGGCCGCCAAGGCCGCATCCCGTGTCGACGTTGATGACTCCGGGCTTAATTGTTACGCTTCGGTGGGGGGTGTGTCCCCGGACGACGGTGGGGAGGCCTTTACTCCATCCGGTGACGCGACCCCAGCGGAGGGTGTGGATATCCTGTTGTTTGCGAGTCCGGGCAAAATCGTACCCGGCGTGGGTGAAGAGGTAATGTGACGTGACGAGCAGCCCCCGGGTCCAGGGCAGCGTTTGCAGGTAGAATTGGAGATGGTCGGGCGGCACGCTGTCGGGCTTTCCCGGCAAGCAGTCCCATCCATGGCGGCGATAGGATTGGATGGTCTGGCCGCCGCCGTAATCGAAGATGGCGTCGGACGATTCAGCGAGATAGTCATACATCAGCTCTTCATGATTGCCGCCCAGCACGAATCGCTGACAGCGTGAAAAGTTGAGCCAGTATTCAACGACTTCAAAACTGGCCGGTCCGCGGTTAATGCAATCGCCGAGCTGGATGACAATATCCTGCGATCCCGGATTCGACCGGGTTACAATCCGTTCCAATGCTTCCGCGTGACCGTGTACGTCGCCAATTACGAAGACAGGCATGACTCTCTCCCCGGTGAACTCATGCTATTATAGTAATCAACCAGAATCCGGGTAATAAACTGGGTAACATCTTCTGGCGCGTTGGTTGGCTGGTACGAGGCGCTTTGCTATACGAATGGGGGGAATCGTGAATCGAAGGATACTTGGAAGAACGGGCATTGAGGTATCGGAGCTTTCCATTGGGACCGGGACGGAGGGCTACGGTCACTCTTCCCAGCAGACGCGGCTGGGTCGGGATGAGCTTTCGCGGCTGCTTCGCTTTGCGTACGACTCCGGGATTACCTTTTGGGACGCCGCGGATGGCTATGGCAGTCATGAAGCTCTGGGAATGGCGCTCAAAGGATTGAGGCGGGATACGGTGGAGATTACCTCCAAGACAACCAGTCGCACTCCTGCGGCGATTCGGGAAGACGTCCACCGGTTTTGTCGTGAATTGGGGACGGATTACATCGATATTCTCATGCTCCACTGCCTCACGCAGCACAATTGGCCTACGCGGTACGCCGACTGCATGGACGAGATGACCCGGTTGAAAGAAGAGGGGCTGATCCGCGCGGTCGGGTGTTCATGCCACGATTTCACCGCTCTCAAACTGACTTCCGAATGCCCCTGGGTGGAAGTAAACCTGGCCCGGATCAACTACGGCGGCAAGCACATGGACGCCTCTCCCGACGAAGTGATCCCGGTTCTCCGGAAGATGCACGCGGATGGCAAGGGACTCTATGGTATGAAAGTACTGGGGCAGGGAAGCCTGGCGCGTGATCCGGAGCGAGCGATTGAGTTCGTGCTGAATCTGGGGTGCGTCGATGCGATTACGATTGGAATGACCTCGGATGACCAGGTCCGCCGCAATATCGCCATCATCGAGCGTCTTACCGGGGCGCTCGCGCGAGCCGCCTGACCACCCGGCGGAAAGGCCTCGCGCTGGATTTCAGATGGACGCTGGCCATGCCATGAGGTGGGATCGTAACGCGGCCGCCGCCGGTCAGCCGCGTTACGGGGGCGCCGGCGTTGTTGTAATAGACCACTTCGCCGCCCTTTAGCAGCACGGCGTAGACCTGGTCCGGTTGATCGTCGACGGGTATAGCATTTTTGAGCCTCCGATCCATCCGGCTGGCGTCATAGACGGCGTCCCTGGCGGCGGCGAAAAAGAGCCCGTTGTCTTTCCACCCGGCGTTCACGAAGAGGCTGTAGCCCCGTCCGTTCCGCCTCCACCAAGCCAGCGGAGCACCGCCGATTGACGCGATCACGCGCGCTCCCGGAGGTGGCGAACCTCCTGCCGGCGCAGGGTGATTGTTCGCGAGATAGGCGCGTAGATGGGGCAGGGGATCCGCCGGCGGTGCTGCGCTCGCCGGATTGCCCGCATGCGGCGCCGCACCGGACCACACGCGAACACCGAAGAGCTTCTGAGCTGTGGAGCTATCGCCATCCACGTTGGTGACCGGCCCAAAGTTGTAGGTGACGACGAGGCCACCTTGACGCTCCCAGTCCAGCATCTTTCGGAGAGTTTGCTCGGATATGAAATTCCCCTCGGGGACGATTAAGACTCGATAATGGGAGAGAGCGCCATCATTGACCAGGCGCTCGTCTACGATGTCAAAATCCATCACGTCGCGCAGAGCTTCTCCGGCGGCGGTTTCTCGCTGGGGCAGTCCCTGCCCCGGGTGAAGGTGGTGGTCCGTGCTGGGGAAGAACAGCGCCACGTCCACGACCGGCTGCTCGACGGTGAGGTAATTGCGCCAGCGGCGGAACTCGACCCGATTCGCAACCGGATTCGATCCCCAATCCCAGAAGCCCTTTGCGCCGCAGGAGAGCGACTCGAAGAACCGGCCGACCTCGCCGGGTCCCGTGATATTCCCGGGCGGCTCACTCCAGAACGGAACGTGGTAGAACTTTGCGGCGGTTGCGATTCGCTTGAGCATGGTGGAGAGATTGCGCGGGACCGGCTGAAATCCGCCGTGGGTTGACCGGGCGATCACGCCGTACCGGGCGCACTGCTTCACGATTCCCGAGAGATCCTGCCCGTACATCAGATTTTCGTCGCCGCCGCCAATGGGGACCATCAACCGGGAGTGAGGGAAGTTGCTCCCGGCGATTCGCATCACCTGACCGGCGAAATAAGTCATTCCGCCGCTGTACCACTCCTCAAAGTCCAGAAAGCGACGGCGGATCGGGGCGCTCGCGGTCTGATCCCGATCGATGGGTGGAAAGGAGATCGCCTGCGGGCTTGCGAATCGCGTTCCGTATGCCCGGTTGACCGCCTGAAGGCCGCCATACTTCTGCAAAACCATCCGGCGGTAGCTCTCCTTCGCCGCGGGATCGGCGCACCACCAGCAGGGATGGACCGGCCCGACCGGCAGTTTCTTCTCATCGGGATGCCAGCCCATGGGGAAGATGCACTCCCCAAAATCACCATGCACACCCAGGTAGATAGCATTGACCGGCTGCGTTTTTCCGCCGTAATGCTTGCGGAGCGCGGCGTAACACTGCTCGAACCAGGGGACCAGGTACGGACTCCAGACTGACATCGCGGTGATCTTACTTCCGTTCGTGAGACAAACCGAGGGGATGAACTCCCTGGTTTTCTGCAGCCAGGCCGGCGCCCAGTGGTAGTGGGGGAAATACATCCAGTCGCACCCGGCGGCGTGCGCGGATTTCAACCCGGCGTCGGCAGCGTCCCAATCCCATACGCCCGGCGCGGTTTGGTTGACGACCAGGTGGTTGGAATCAGTCTGGAGGAGCGTAAAGCCCAGGCTGTGGAGCACGTGGTTCTGACGGGGATCGCCAACACTGGATCCAAGCTGCATTGGCGGGCCATGATGCCCGGGACGAGGCTCAGGCGCCGAGGATGGCTCAGGACCCAGCTTCTCCACACCGGCCTCGGTGACCAGGCCCACGGGATACCGGTTCTCAGTGGTCGCGAACAGGGCGTCGATATACATGAGATAATTGCCATCGGCGCGCCGCTTATTCACGCGGAACGTGACGGTGTGGCGGCCCATGGAGAGGCGAGCGGTGGTCAATTTCATCCAGCTCATCGCGCCGGAAACGCCGTAAAGGCCGGTGGGATCAGGCCCGGAATCGGCGGACACCAGGCCGCCTGGCTTGCCATCCAACGTCCATCGAAACGGCGACGTGCTGCCGTCCGGCACGGTGGCCGCCACCCAGATATGATAGACGCCGGGCGCCGGAATCGCAAGCGTATAGGCCGCGTGGTAGCCAGCCGGTGGCGCGGGCCGGGTGGTGTAAAGCGCGAGTATCCGGCCGCCGCTCACGATTCCAGGGAAAGACTCTGCCCCGTTGAAATCGGCGCTCGCTGGATTCTCGCCTTCAATCCAGACGGTGGTCGCTCGCGCCGCGTGCGGCAAGATCAACAGCGCCGCGGAAATCGCCAATGCCACGATGACAGCGTTTTTGGATCTCATCGCGCGAAATCCCCTTCGTCATCTTCTGCGCCGGATGCCTTTCCGGTATCAACTGACGGCGCGGGCGGCGATGAATCGGCTTCAGGCGGCGCCAGAAATCCCTGCCGCATGGCGGCCTGGATCAGTTCGCTCGCGTATTCCCAAAGGGTAGGAGCGCCGTCCGCGATCTGGCTGTTGATCGCCATCACCCGGTCCCCAGTCACGCCGTGCCTTTGCCATTGAACGCCGCGCGTCGCGTAGTTCATCAGAAGCGGCTGCAGCCGGTCAATGGCAGCCGCGAAGCGGGCTTCCGGACTCTCTCGTGCCTCAAACTCTTCCCACACGCCCCGCAGCTCCCGGCCCTGGTCCGGCGGCAGAAGAGCAAAGATCCGGTCGGCGGCTTTCCGTTCCCGATCCAGCTTATCCTGGTTACCAGCGGTATCGTAGATATAGGTGTCACCGGCGTCAATCTCGACCAGGTCATGCACGAGCGCCATTTTCACCACCTTGAAGAGATCCAGGCCGGTGTCGCGGGCGTATTCGGAGAGCAAGATCGCCATCATCGCGAAGTGCCAGGAGTGCTCCGCGTCATTCTCCAGGCGGGAAGCGTCGGAAAGCAGACTTCGCCGGATAATCTGTTTCGCACGGTCGATTTCTAAGATAAACTGGATCTGGCGCTCAAGCCGCTCTCGGGATGGGGACATACGGTCTCTCCGGTTGGCACGAGGGCGCCCCGACGAAGCGTTAGCTAACGGTCCGGATGACGCGGGCGCAGGACTCTATATGGATAATAGCACGCCGTCACCGCCCGGCGCGTGTCGAATCAGGCTGCCGGATCCGTTTGACCTTCGGAATCTGGCGCTCGGACATGGCTGGGCGCAGCTCGATCCTTTCCAATGGGACAACGACGCCGGCCGGCTTGCTCATGCGACGACATTTCCCGATGGCCGGGTTGCCGAATGGGAGGTGAGCCAGATGACGCAAGAGAGCCTCGACATCCGAGTCTCGTCCGGGAACGCGGCGGATTATCATGCCGCGGTAGAGGCGATCTCCTGGTCGCTGCGGCTTGAGGACTCGTTCGCTGATTTCCACGCGCTCTGCGAACAATATCCGGCCCTAACACAGGCGGCTCGGGAACGGCAGGGGCGTCTTCTTCGATCTCCGACGGTATGGGAGGACGTGGCGAAGACGATCTGCACGACCTGTACGACCTGGGCGCGCACACGGGAGATGATAACCGCTCTTTGCCGGGAATGGGGCACGCCGGGACCGCGGCGCCATGGATTCCCGACGCCGGCCGCCATCGCGGCCGCGGAGGAGAATGACCTTCGCCGGGCGACAGGTATGGGATACCGGGCGCGTTATCTCAAGGCGCTGGCGGCGGCGCAGGCCGAAGGTCGGCTGGATCTGGAGGCGTTCAAAACCGATTCTCGACCGGGCGCCGAAATCCGAGCATCGCTGCTGGCGCTCCCCGGAATTGGTCCCTACGCGGCCGCGAATCTCCTGATGCTGTTAGGGCGGTACGATTACCTCGCCGTGGATTCGTGGGTGCGCCGGGTGGTGGGCAAGTCCTGGTTTCGGGGGCGGCCGGTCACCGACGCTGAAATTCTCGCAGCCTTCGAGCCGTTTCACCGCTGGACTGCGCTGGTGTATTGGTACTGGGATTGGGACGCGGCGGAAGAGTGGACATGGAGGCCCGGTCGAGCGGCGGATACCGGCTGAAACCGGCTGGGCGCCGCTGCAGCGAAGTTTTACTTAGCGCCGGCGGCCCCCCAACCCCCAATAATGGGGGAGTATTGTGGCCCCCCAACCCCCAATAATGGGGGAGTATTGTGGCCGCTGGCCTCCAATAATGGGGGAGTATTGTGGCCCCCCGGCCCCCAATAATGGGGGAGTATTGTGGCCGCTGACCTCCAATAGTGGGGGAGTATCGTGGCCCCCCAACCCCCAATAATGGGGGAGTATTGTGGCCGCTGGCCTCCAATAGTGGGGCGGCGACTGCCGGCTTGTCTGCGCCGGAATGCACTGGAAGGACTCTGGCCTTAAAGCGGCCATAAAGGAGAGGCGACGTGTCGAACAGCACATTGACGATGGACGATCAACTCCGCGAGTATTTGCTCTCGGTCTCGCTGCGGGAACCCGAGGCGCTTCGCAGGCTGCGGGAAGAGACGAAAGCGCTGCCGAACGCGGACATGCAGATCTGCCCGGAGCAGGGCCAGTTTATGCGGCTTCTGATAACTCTGCTGAAGGCACGAAAAACGCTCGAGGTGGGTGTCTTCACCGGCTACAGCTCCACGAGCGTTGCGCTCGCGCTCCCGCCCGACGGCAGGATTATTGCTTGTGACGTTAACGCGGAATGGACGGGAATGGCTCGACGTTACTGGAAGGAGTCTGGAGTCGCCGATAAGATTGAACTCAGGCTCGGCCCCGCCGCGGAGACGCTCACTAAGCTCCTGGCCGAAGGGCACGAAGGAACCTTCGACTTCGCGTTCATTGACGCCGACAAGCACAATTACGATCAATACTATGAGCTGGCCCTCCTGTTGGTGCGCCAGGGCGGATTGATCGCCATCGATAACACACTCTGGTACGGCCGCCCGGCCGATCCCACCGAGCAGGATGCGGAGACCGTCGTGATTCGGAACCTGAACGCCAAACTGCACAAGGACACCCGCGTCATGGTCAGCCTCCTCCCCATCGGCGACGGACTGACGCTGGCGGTGAAGGTGTAGGGCGGAGGACGGAGGACGGAGGACGGAGGACGGAGGACGGAGGACAGCGAGACGGCCCTCCGTACCTCGCGCCCCGCGCCTGACCGCCAACCATTCCCCCCTTTTCGCGCATCTTGCATAATGATGAACCCTGAACCGGATGAATATGAGCTGGCGATGCGGGCGCGGGATGGAGACCGGAAAGCGCTGGCGGATCTGGTGGAGCGTACGCGAATGCGGTTGTTCGCGCTCGCCTACGCCGAGCTCCACCATTACGAAGACGCTCAGGACGCGGTCTCCTCGGCGCTCGTACAGATCTGTCTCCATATTCGAGAGATCCAGCAGCCGGAGAAAGTTCGGGCCTGGATGCAGAGCATTGTTCGCAACGAGTGCCGCCGGCTCCGCCGGCGCGCCCCGGCGTCAACCGTCTCTCTCGAGGAACAGGATCTGTATGCGCCCGATGATGAGACGCTTCCACTGCGCCTGGATGTTGAACAGGCGCTCCGGCGGCTGCCCGTTCGTCACGCCCGGGCGATGCGGCTCTTTTATCTGGAAGAGACGTCAATTCCCGAGATCGCGCGCCAGACCGGCCACCCGGCAGGGACCATCAAGTACTGGCTTCATCAGGGACGCCAGCAGCTTGCGCAGTTAATGGAGGGATACGCGCCCATGTCGAATGCAGTCGTTAATCATCAGCCCGAGCCGGTCAAACCCGAGCCGGGCCAATCACCCCACGCGCTTATCGTGCAGACTGAGCTTAAGCCAGAGATACTCACGGCGCTAAAAGCAGCGGTCGCGGAAGCCGGTTTTGAGCCGGAACTGACCGAGACTGGTGAGATTAGCCGGCTCGCTGCCTGGTCGGATGACGGATATTCCGTTTTAGAGCGGTGGTGGACCGAATACGAGATGCTGATTTTCGATGAGCGGATCGCAGAGCGCCCGGCGATGGAGCTGCTCGTGAATGCCCGGGCCGGTCTGGAGGGAGACGTGATGCGGCGCCGGACGCCGGCGGTCTGTCTGCTCCTATCTGCTCCACCGCCCGCAGCCGTGTTCGCCAGTTGGAATCTCGGCGTGGATCTTCTCGTAAATAAGGAGAATCCGGTGGAGATCGGACGGTTCGCCGACTATGCTCGCCGGTTGGCGCTGCGCCGCGGGTTGGCCGGGCCGCAAGCTATCTGGACCCGGTTCAGTGATCAGGGGAAGGCCGCGGTCATCGAAGCCCAGGCAATCGCGGCGCGGCTTGGCTGCCGTGCAGTCGCGCCGGAGCATTCGCTGGCGGCCCTGACCGGAATGCCCGATGCCAAGGCGGCGATTATCCTTCGCAAAGGCGGCGCGGACCCCGCCGAAATTCGCGCCAATCTTGATCGAGAGCTGGTGACCGCAGCCCAGGACCCGATACCGGTCAGTGAAGTGACACTCTCCCCCCGGATGAAGCGCGCATTCGATTTCGCCTTTGCTGAAGCCTGGTCGGGCAACGCGAACGCGATTGGCACTGAACATCTGCTCATCGGTGTGGCCCGTGAGTCGGGTGGCCTGGCGGGCCGGACTCTTCGCGAAGCCGGGATCAACTCGCTGTGGCTGCGCGACGAAGTTCGGCGAGATCAATACGCTGGGTGGCGCGGCGCGGCGACAGGAACCGACGAGAAAGCTGAGAAAGAGACTTCGGCCTCGGTAGACCCGGCGGCATGAGACGGATATGCCTTTTAACGCTCCAACGACCCGTTCGTTTCAGGTCCCGACGTGCCGCGGCGATGAAAGTGACGTGAGGCTGTCCTGATTCTGCCGCCGCGGGGAGGTCAGCGTCCGTGACGCACAGGCAGAGACGCCTGCACCACTGGTTTAGCCTCCGGCACGCACAGGCAGAGACGCCTGCGCCACTCGTACCAGAAGAGTGGCGCAGGCCTCCGCGCCTGTGCAGCGCCCCGCGCCCCGCGCCTCCTGACGCTCGGAGGACCCGCGCTCTCGCGGAACTTTGTCGGGAGCCGTCATACTGAGAGGAGCAGTGTCAGCGCCTCTCGTAATCTTGATGGGAAAGCAAGAGAGGCGAGCGTTTTAGGGGTTCATGCCGCATGGCTATTGCATATTCTAAGTGCCGGCTGCTGCCATGGCTTCTGGCTCTCACGGCGCTTTTCCTGCCCCTATTTCGGGGTGAGCTTCGCTCCGGCTTGTCGCTCGATGCGCAAGCCTCGCGCCTGGGCTTTCTCGAATCCACACCCGTTCGGCCGCGCACATCCGCAGTTCTTCGTGTGGCGCTCGTAGCCGATACGCACTGCACTCGCTCGCCAGTGGGCGACCGGCCGAAGTACCGGGAACGGTTCGACCGGGTGATTCGCGACGTGAACGCGGCGAATGTGGACGTGGTGCTGGTCGCCGGGGATCTCACGAATGGGGGTGAGGTTGCCCAGATGCGGGATTTCCGGGCGCAGGCTCGCGGTTTCCGGGCGCCGATAATAGTCGTTCCCGGCAACCGCGACGTGGGCAACCGGGTCGGCCTCTCCCCGCGCGGGCAGGTGAGCGAGGCACGCGTGGCTCAATATGAGCACGAGATGGGACCGTCGTTTTTCGTGCGGAAGATAGCCGGCCTGCGGGTGATTGGGGTGAACGCCTCTCTACTCGGCAGCGCCCTGAAGCCGGAGCGGCGGCAGTGGACGTTCCTGGAAAAGGCCCTGGCCGCGCCGGCCAGGGCGCCGACCGTGATCCTGCTGCACTATCCTCTCTTTATGAGTTCCCCGGACGAAGGCGACAGTCCCCGAAGTGTGGTTGATCCTGCAAGCCGCCAACGCCTTATCCGCCTGGCTGCGAAGGGCGGCGTTGAGGCCATTTTCAGCGGGCACCTCCATCGGACCATTGAGCAGCGACGCGGACGGGTCCTCTTCGTCACCGGCCCCGCGGTCGCCTACGGCTCCGCTCGCGACTCGCGCTGCCAGGCATGGACCCTCCTGACCCGCGGTCCCGATGGAACGTGGACGGTTGAATTCCGATACGTGACGGATCATCGGCCTGCTGCGGCCCGGCTGCCGTGGAAGGGACGGGAGACGGGAGACGGGGGCGCGTCGTCGCGTTTATCAGGGAGCCTGGCATGACGAAGCATAGATATGAAAAGGAGCTTTATGATGGATGACACTCCTATCAATGAGCGTCAAGACGTGCGGGAGATCGTGCGCGAGCGGTACGGGGAGGCTGCCCGGCTTGTTCTGGAGGGGAAGGGCGCGGCCTGCTGCGGCGGTGGGAACGTGGGAACCGGCAAAGGCTCGTGCTGCAGTGGAACCGTGGAGAAGGATCTGATCAGCTCGGGCCTCTATGATAAGCTGGAGGCGGCCGAAATACCAGAAGCCGCTCTGCTGGCGTCGCTCGGATGCGGTAATCCCACCGCGCTCGCCGAGCTGAAGGAAGGCGAGGTCGTCCTCGATCTGGGATCGGGTGGCGGCGTCGACGTGCTGCTATCCGCCCGGCGAGTGTGGCCATCAGGGTTCGCTTATGGCCTGGACATGACCGATGAGATGCTGGCCCTGGCGGAGCAGATCCGCCGTGAGGCCGGCGCGGAGAACGTGAAGTTCCTCAAAGGTCATATCGAAGAAATCCCGCTGCCTGATAACACGGTGGACGTGTTGATCTCCAACTGCGTTATCAACCTTTCGGCAGATAAGGACGCCGTGCTGCGGGAGGCGTTCCGCGTCCTCAAGCCGGGCGGGCGCTTCGCCGTGTCCGACGTGGTGGTGGAGGGCGAACTGCCAGACTGGATTCGACGAGACTTGATGGCCTACGTCGGCTGTGTTGCCGGCGCCCTGGAGCGGTCCGACTACCTTCGGCGGCTCGAAGCGGCCGGTTTCGTGGATGCGAGCATCGAACCGATCCGCCGTTACATGTTCGCGGATCTACCCAGCGGGTCGCCATGGGGCGAGGAGATCGCGGCCCTCTCCGACGAGGACAAGGCGGACCTGGACGGGCGCGTGATGAGCGCGTTCATCCGTGCCAGAAAGCCGCAGAGATAAACTGCGCCCGCAATCGGCGAATATTATAGGGGGCTGGGATGCCAGGCGCAATCCCGAGAGCCTGGCGATCGGAGAGCCCTCTGCGCGGACAAAGCGACAGCTATCTGTCGAAGTTCGGCCGATTCAGAAAGGATTTGGTTGCTTCGGAAAACGGGCGGGCTTCGCAGGTGCGAAATTAAGCCGATGTCCGGTGGTGGCCTAACCGGAGTCACCGGTGCTTCGGCCGCTGATCAAGTGCTGCTTCACGTTCAATGCTTTCCAGGCGAGGCCCGGGTGCGTTCGGATATTCCCAGCGAGCGTGGCATCCCCGGTCAGAAGTTCCGGACGAATCTCGCCTTCGTCCAGGAGGTGATTCAGGAAGCTGACTTCTGCCGGCCGAAGGGGCAAGACTGGCGCTATAGCCTTGCGCGCCTCGGTGACCAGGGTTTCGGCCCATGCGTCGAAATCTGTCAAGGCGGACCGCTCCACGGTCCGCAGCAGCGGAAGCAGGTTACGTTCCAGATCAAGCGCATCTCCGCGAAGTGATGACGAATCGACCCTTCGCCAGTCCTTGCGACTCATCCCCCCATACACCACGAACGCGACACGCAGCCGCTCATAATCGAGGCTACCTGAGCGAAGCAGGAGGTGGGTGTCGAACAGATCACGGGCCGCGCTCCTCGCAAGAAGCGCCACCAGCTTCCCAGCCGCGAGCTCGTGGTCGTCCATCACCGCGATATCCGTGGCCTGGATACCGCCAACAGGACGGGAATCGCGAATCTGGACTGGCCATAGCGGCACCCGATACATGAAGACGACATCGAACTTCAGGTTTTGCGTGCCGCCGTACGCGCTGTGGTAGGTCAGTATCCAGCTTCCGCCGGCGTGCTCACCGGGAACCTTGCGGAGCTGGAGCCCCTCCCGTTCGCATACAGCCTGGATCGCGCGTTCCACGTCCGGTCGACGTGCCTGCATGTCCGCCAGGTCCGGATCGCCCACGTAGTTCAGGTCGACGTCTATGGAGAGCCGTGGTACGTCTGCGGCGAAGAGGTTGAGAGCGGTTCCACCCTTGAGCGCGAGCCGTCCCTTTAGGAGAGGGTGACGGTTCACTCCCTCCAGCACGGCGAGTAGAAAGGCGATCTTCTCGAGCGTTGCGGCATCAAAGCCCGTTGCCGCCGCTTCCGCGTCCAGGCGCTCACGCGAGGGGCTCATTCTCCTCCTCCCATGAGCGCGTGAGGGCGCTTTCCGGCACCAGGATATTCCACTCCGCTACCAGACGGGCGGATTCCCGGCGGTCGCGCTGCGCATAGTGCGGCCGTCGGGGCCGGTTTGCGCGCAGCGGCTCCAGGCATCGTTCATCGACCATCCACTCCGTCTTCTTTGCGGTCAGGAAATAACCCACCCGCGCGATGGTCGTCGCATTGTTGAGTGCCAGCGCATAGCGAACGACGAGGTCGAGATCGAGGTACGGTACTCCTTCGAAAGAACGCCACACTTCCTCCCAGTCGCCGCCCAGGCGTGAACGATCCAGCACGTCAACCAGCGTCCTTTCGCGTCCGGTTACCCGTAACATCACACCCATCCGCTCCGTTCGGACGATTCCGAGATCCGTTAATCGCTCCTCCACCAGTTCGCCTGGAGGCGCAGCCGTACGGTATGTTATGCCCTGAAAGCGGATGGGCCGGGTAGCGACGTGCGAGCTGACGACAATGCGTTCCCGCCACGTGGATTGGGCGACGCCATGGAATTCCAACGCGGTGTGATAGGCGAGTACGGAGTCTGGCGTAAGTCGCGCCGCGATTAGGAAGCTGTCAACGACGAAGCTATCGGCGTTGAAACCAGGGGGAACCACTGCGTAGAGGCCAGACCGTACGGCGACAAGATTCCCGCGTGCCTTGTGGTACGCGAGCAGCCTTTTCCGGCGGTCCGATCTCAGGCCGCCCCACGCACCGAGATAGCCGTCGATCTCAGAAACCGTGAAGACCGGATGCCGGGTTAGGAAGCTCTGGAAGTCGCGGACTGGCATTTGACGAATCTCTGCAATAAGACTCCTATATTGTACCCTTTTGCATAGAAATGTCAAGTCAGCAATGATAATGCTCCCAGCGGTATACCTTTGCACGCTTTGCCGGACCCTCTCCAGATGGAGCGATCCGATGGCGGAACAGTCCGGTGAGACGAGGGCGCTCGGTCTCGCGCCCTGGAGTTTGGTTTTTATCTCGAGCACGGGCGAGGCTTACGCACTCACGGCGCCCCATATGGCGTTCCACAAGCTCAGTCTTTTTCGCGGCTCACGACTTAAGCGCTAATTCTTCGGGAACAGTCCGAGCAGGGTGTCGGCGAAGATCTTGTGTCCCCGGGCGTCCGGGTGATTGATGGAGTTCGCCAGCAAGGTGACGTAGGGGATTCCCTCTCGCCAGAGATGCGTCCATCTGAGCGACGCGTCCGCGAGGGCCACGTGATGCGCGGCGGCGAACCGGCGCAGCCCTTTCACGTAGGGCCGCGGGTCTTGATCGAATTTTAGCGACTTCACGCCCATCCAATCGGGGCGGACGAGATGCGGTGTGATGAGCGCCATCTCGGCGCCTGCGCCCGTCAGAAGGTTCAGGATTTCCGTGTATTCCGTTTGGGTCGCGTCTTCACTCAAATACGCGTCGTTGACGAATTCCACCGTCACGAGGTCCGGCTTCCGGTCAATGACGTCGTGTTGAAAGTTATACTGTCCCCCCGGTGGCGCGTCTAAATAACCCCGGCTCGACTGCCCGCCCCAGCCGGCCGTGTAAAGATGGATCTTAGACTTCGGGAATCGCTTCTGGAGCGCTTGCGCAAACTGATTCTGGTACCACAGCGCCGGTTCGTTTCCCACCCCGCCGCCGGCGGTAACGCTGTCGCCCCATGCGACGATGTTCACGTCGTCTCCCGCTCGCAGCTTCGCCAGGGTGCGCGGCAGCAGTTTCGCCGCGACGCTCCCGGATGGGGCTCGAGCCGGCGCGTTCCGTGAATCCGGGGCATCGATTGGGAACAGGTTTTCCTCACCCAGCGCGTCGAGTGGACCCGGAATCCAGACGTTCGCGATGGCGATGGCGCCGGGCGGCAGCGGTGGCGGGAGGAGCGGGCTGGTCCCGGGCGTACCCGGGATGTAGATGACGTGACCCTTTCGATCGGCGGCGATGCGGTCCAGCCGGGCCGGAGTGTAGTCGTAGTCGACGTAGACGGGGGTGTCCACGCCGATGGCGCCACCGGGCAGCCGGCCAATGGTCGCCCAGAACCCGTCGAAGTCGTAATCTTTCCCGGCGGTGAACGCAGCCCCGTCGCCCGGACCCCGTTTCACCCGGACGCTGTCCGGATGAAGCAGACCGGTGGCCGTACACTCCTCGGTGACAAGAGCGTTGAGTTTCAAGCCCTTCAGCCAGCCCCCGGTGTTGTTGTTGAAGAGAGGAAGCGCGGCGTGCTTCTCATCCCGGACGCGAACCACGGCCGGCGGGAGAATTTTAAGCCGGACCGGCAGGGAAATACGAACGTGCCGGTTCCCCACGCGCATCTCGCCCGGTCCCACCACCACGGTCCAGGGCGGCGCCACTCGCAACTGAGGTCGAACCGGCGCTGCGCCCGTCGCGTCGACCGCAGAAAGCGTCATCACGATCATCACAAATAGCATCCAACCTCCGCTGGTCATCTATCTCTTGTCCTTTATGGTACTTCAAATCCGGGCGTCCTGGGATCGTCCGTCTGGTGAAAATACTCGTGGGTCGGCGGCGGGAATCGCTCGCCCCCGGCGGAACGGACCGGTTCTCAGCCTACACAAAGCTGACGGTGTTATTGGAGTATACACCGAACCCGAGCCGGGCGTACATCCCGGCGCCCTCGGGTGACGGCGAAAGCACCGCCGCGCGAAAGTCGCGATCGCGGGCGTGCCTCAATGCAGCGAGGGTGACCGCAGTTCCGATCCCACGCCGCCAGAATTCCGAGTGAACCTTCACGTCATACACGCCGGCGGCATTCTCGCCCAAAAACACGGATGCCGCTCCTACCGGATCGCCGTTTAGCTCCGCCAGGAAACGCTGGTAAGGTTCGTCCCACCCCAATCCGAGGCTGCCGTGTATCTCTGTTCGGAGCCGCTTCTGGTAAGCGTCTTCGTCCAGGACTGCGCACCACGCCGCGAGCGTGCCCGCGTCCCGTACCGCTCGCACTTCCAGCCCCGGGTGAAAATCGCCGGAGGCCGGAAGGGCGGCGAGGTCCATACCCATACCCCGGCCCGGACCGAGGCGCCGGCATCCGTGAGCCTCCAGTCGCGCTGCAGCGTCCGCCGGAAGGCTCCCCTCGGGCAGATACCACTGGAAGGGGGCCGGACCGGCGTCGGGCGCCGGTTCGCTTTCAAGGTACCATCCGGCAGGAATGGGGACAATGCACGATCGAAATCGATCAAGGACGTCGCAGATCGCGTCGTCAGCCATCTCATCGGGGAGCCTCGTGCAAACCACGCCGTTCCAGGTGTTGTCGTAAACACCTGTGATGACCCACGAGAGGCTGTCGCTAAAGTGGCTCGTCGCAATCGGCGACGTGCCCAGGTACGCGAGCATTTCGATCTGATTCGCTTCCTGGGCCTGGGGCCATTGCTCCAACGTGTCCACGGCCGTATCCATCTCTATTCCTACCAGACAAATGAAACCGGCGCTACGATGACTTTCGGGTTCTGAGTGGCTATGCGGATTCCTGCGTTAGATCGGCTCGTTCCACCCGGCTGCGGCTCCCGGTTTTTGCCTGGGCAAGCGCCCTTTCCGCAGCTTGCAGTACGAGCGGTCCATCGGCGCCGCACTCGGGATATGCGGCCACGCCAATCGAGAGGGCGAGCCGGGAACGAAACTTCTGGGGTACGAGGGCGCGAAGGGCGTCGTTTGCGGGATGACGGAGTGACTCGGCTCGGGTGTAGCTGTTCTCCAGGCACGCGGAGGGCAGGAGCAGGGCAAATTCGTCGGCCCCGTATCGACAGAGGATATCTCCCGCGCGGACGTGCGCCTTCAAGTGGTTTGCGAGCCGCTGGATGAGTTGGTCTCCCCCGTCGGATTCAAGGCGATCATTCACGTGCTTTAGGCTATCTAAATCGAGCATGACGATACCGAGTGGGTAGCCGCCGCGCTCCGCCTGGTGAATCTCGCGCACCAGCGCCACGTCCAGATAGCGCCGGTTAAACGCGCCGGTGAGAGGGTCAAGAAAATCCTGGCCGCGCATATTTTGCTGAATTTCGATATTATTGAGTGAGAGACCTACTTGCAGCGCCACTGCCGCAGCCAGCGTTTGCGTCCGCTCCCTATCGGCGGTGTTTACCCCGGTGACGTGAAGAACACCACGGGTGCCGGCTTCGGTTTCTACGATGGCGCAGAGGCAGCAATGAAGCGGATCGTCGCGGTGGCAGCAGACGGCCGGCGGCGCGGACTGGTCGGGCGCCTCGGAAGGCGCGGGCGATTCACGCGACCGGGCACGGAGAACCATGCATTTTGATGGCGGTGACTCTACCTCACAGCCGGGAGAATCTCCCCACGCTGCAGCGGCTTCGAAGCACTCCCGGTCTTCCGAGAGAATCCAGAGCGCTCCGGGGCGACCGGGCAGGAGCTGATCCATGTTGGCACGCAGCGCCTCGTATAAACCCTCCGCGGTATGACTTCGCCGGAGGTGGCGCGCGAGCTCACCGAGCAGAACAATCTCGCGGCACCGGCGGGCGGTCTCGCCGCCGGGCGATCCATTCCGAGAGGCAGGCGGCGGATCGTTATCCGATTCTTCCAACCCCAGGGAAGTTGTGTCCGTGGCGCCCACCACCGTGCTCACAAACCGGCGGAGATGCGGCAGATAATAGCGGCTCACGTACAGGGCCGAAAGGTCCGGTTGAGATTCGCCGGCACTGAGGATAAGCTCGCGCACAAGTGGATAACGCCGAACCGCGTCGTGAACTTCGGCTGCCGGCTGCCGGCGAGTGAGCTTCTCGAGCGCGGGTTCGCAAATCACGGGTTCCGGCGCATCCTCGACGAGATAAGCGGTCAGAGTCAGATCGGTTTCTGCGGCAAGCTGCTCAGCCGACTCGGTCAGATCTTTATCGGGAGGACACTGGATAACTGTTAGCTCGAGCGGCCCCGAGGTCTCCGCATTGATCCTTCGAATCGCGTCGTTGAGATTCATCTTCCTGGTTTCCGGCATTGGATCCTTCGAAGGCGCATCATAGTGATTGGCCGCGCGCCGGCGACCAACCGGCGATTGTCGCGCCCGGACCGGGAGATCGATCCGCATACGCGCTCTGCAGCCGCAATCATCGTTCCTTGATTCCTCCGTTCTGTCATCACCGACCGCGCTCCTCTATAACTTTTCGGTCGATCTCCCCGGAATCGTAGTACGTAGGCGATGCGGAAGTCCCTGATTTTCGAATCATCACTTCATTGCTAGGCGTGACACCGGACCGAGAGGTGTGCCGCGCGGTCGTCAGCGCGCGGCGACGGTTAGCCATCGACTGACAGATAACGCTCAGCGTCTTCGTCTTCAACACCCGATCCTCCGAAACATATTGCCAGTCTTACTCGCGTCTCGTAAATCAATCGAGCCTTGGGGATAGTTTTCGACACGCCTGAGGGTCCCGGCGTCCGACCGGATTAGAAGGGTACGGTCAAGGCGTCGCCGAAACCGGTATCAATTTAATAATAGGGTCTGAGAGCAATCGTTAGAGCCTCTTGAAATCGATCTGTTGTTCGGTCAGACACGATCGAAATTGGACGCGCAGCGACTGATCCAGGGCTTCGTCGACAAATGACATCTTTAAACGGCAGCGAGCGAGATCCGCAGACATACACGATTATCGGGGCGGCCATGGAAGTCCATCGTCAAATGGGCCCCGGTTTCCTGGAGGCGGTTTACCAGGAGGCGCTTGCGCTTGAGTTCGGGCTGCGAACCATTCCGGCCCTTCGCGAGATGGAACTGCGGTATGGTATAAAGGGCGGCGGCTGATGTGCTCTTACAAGGCGGATTTTGTTTGTTACGGCCGGGTCATTCTGGAAGTGAAAGCGATGAAGAAGATTACGGGTGTAGAAGAAGCGCAATTACTGAACTACTTGAAGGCGACGCGGCTGGAGCATGGTCTGCTGATCAACTTCGGCGCGCCAGAGTTCGAACTCAAGCGCCTCATCTTCTCGAACTCCCGTAAGGCACACACCGAGGGTCATGACAAGGAATCACTATAGCCGGGACCGTCAACCGGGAATCCGCAGAGGGTACAGAATTTTACGTACTCACCAAGGCAAAGCGTGAAAAGAGGAACACCGCCAGGCTTGCGGTTTAATCCGGAGATCTACCTCGCTTAGCGGATGAACCGAAATTCTGCGGAACCGCTGGTCGGCTGTTGATCCGCAGAGAACGCAGATTTACGCAGAAAGAGTAGAGAATGCCCGGTGGAGCATGAGCTCCGCCGTCACTCCTCTCGCGGCGCTCGCAAAACCGGGCTGCGTATTAACTCGAGCGCGGCGGCGGTGACTTCTTCGGGGGTGACGCGCCTCATGCAGGTGTGATGACCGCACTCGTGCAGCCGGCAGGGGCCGCAGGGGACTTCGTGCCGGATAATCCGGTACGGCGCCCCGACCGGACCGGTTTTTTCGGGATCGGTGGGACCGAATATCGCGAGGACCGGCGTTCCCATGGCGGCGGCGATATGCATCGGTCCAGTGTCGCCGCCCAGGTAGATGGCGGAGCGCTCGAACACGGCGGCGAGCGTCTTAAGTGAGGTCTGCCCGGCGATTGAGAGCGGGTTGGATCGCATCTTCGCGGCGATGGCGTCGGCGAGTGGACGGTCTCCGGGGCCACCGATGATAACGACCTCCGCTCCATGTTCATCCATCAACTGATCGGCGACCGCGGCAAATCCCTCGATCGACCATCGCTTCGTGTCCCAGCGGGCGCCAGGATTGAGCGCCACGATCGGGCCACCGCGGGAGAGGGCGGGAGCGAGCAGCTCACCGGCTGCACGGCGATGTTCCGCGCTCACGAAAATCTCGGGCGCCGGCTCGAGTGATGGACCGCCGGCGGCTACCGCAAACTCCATATAGCAGTAAGGCGGCAGCATTCGCCGGTTGGAGCGGACCGATGGGCGGTTAATGAAGAGCCGTCGCATTTCCTGATTGCCTATGAATCCGATTCGATCGCGCGAACCGGAGAGCCAGGTTAGAAGACCGCTGACGAACAATCCTTGTAGGTCGATGGCCGTATCGAAGCCTTTCGCCCGAAGTTGAATTCCCGCCCGGAAAAGCCGCCCCAGTGTCTTTTCTTCAAGCACAAACACTTCATCGAGGTACGGGTTACCTTCGACAACTTCGCGGCAGGATCGATGGACAGCCCAGCAGATATAGGCGTCGGGAAACCCCAGCCGGAGCGATCGCGCTACCGGCAAGGCATGCACCACGTCGCCAATCGACGAGAGTTTTACAATCAGTATCCGACGTCGATCGACCTTTTGAGTCGTGAGCGCTCGCTCGTTTATCGCGGAGGCGTGGACAAGGGGACCGGCAGGCTGGTGTGGAACAGGTGTCATACGGGATCTCCGGAGCGTCTGCTAATCGTCGAGAGCGCCGCGCGGCTTATCATCCATGATCGCATTTCGTATCGCCTCATATCGATTACAGTACCTTTGAAAGTGAAGTAGAACGAGGCGCGAACCCGCGCAGCAACGGCGAGTCGGAGCACGTGCCTCGGTGTGCAAAGCGCCGGTGAGAGGAGAGATCGACAATCTCCAGTCGCTCCCGTCCTATGATTCGGAGCAAGTTTCCTCCATGAGGGTTCCTTTAGGACGATCGTCACGCGATTGCTGCGGTTCCTAAAATGCGTTATCGATGCCGGCGGCGCGTGGACTTCGTCTCAAACTTTTCGTCGGGTACCATGGTATCTGGTATTATCGAGAGAGCCACACAATTGATCGCTCAGAAGGATCGAAGTCAGTGCCATTAGAGCGGATAGCGATGGTTTGCAGCGACGGGATCGGAGATTGTATCGCTGCAATCCCAACTCTTCGCGCGCTGAGACGCATCTATCCGGGAGCCCAGGTCACCGTGATCGCGCATCCATACAGCGCTGGAGTCTTCTCTCGCATAGCCGGAGTCGACGAGGTCCTGCCGCTGCACCCGGCGTTCATGAACAAGGCGCGCTATTACGCGGAGCTGCTTGCGCTGCGCCGCAGGCGGTATACCATCTGGCTGGATCTCCTGCGTACCAGCCGATCTTTTACTCAAACCTTGCTGATTGGGGCCTCCAGGCGAATAGGGTTCCGGAGGAAGGCCTGGCAGGCATTCGCCTATACTGATCTCCTTCCGCCAAACACCCGCCACGACAAACGCATGGCGCTCCACTACGCTGAGACTCTCAAGCCCCTTAACGCCTCTTTGGAAGAGCAGGACTGGCAATTCTCGCTCGAGCTCACCGAAGAAGACCGTGGACGGGCGCGGGAACTCCTTCAGAGCCGGGGAGTGGCTGCCGGCCAGCCTTACGCGATACTCCAGGCGACTTTCACCCATCATGGTCGACATCCATTCCAGGAATGGCCAATGGACCGGTTCTCGGAGATCGCCCGGCGGCTGAGTGATGAGCTGGGCTTCAAAGTCGTAATTACCAGCCGCAGTGAATTCGAGGCGCCGGTTCAGGAGTTGATGAGGCTCTCACACTCGCGTATTGTGAACCTTGCGGGCGCGACGCCGATTCCTGTGCTCGCGGCGGTGATTGAAGGCGCCTCCGTTTACGTCGGCCACAATACGGGTCCAATGCATATTGCGAGCCTCGTCGGGACGCCGATCGCCGCTTTCTTCGAAATCCCCGACGACATGGTTGAATGGAAGCCATGGACCGGAGTCCCTCTCAGACAGATTCGATCGGGGGCCCGGTGCGCAGGCTGCCAATGCGGCAGTCCCGACCGCGATTGGTGCCTCCGGACGGTACCGGCTGACGTCGTCTTCGAAGCAGTTCGTGATCTTCTTCAGCCGGCCCCGCTGGAAACCGTTGAGGCTTCTAACGCCGCGACGGAGGCCTGGAAAACGTCCTCAACGATGATGGCGTCCAGGCACTGACGGATCACTCCGGCGTCGCAGGGGCCCTGTTCCGGATGTCTGACCACGGTGCGGTGATTCGGAGTGTGGTAACCCCAGCGAACGTCCTTGGTAGGGCCGAAGATTCCAACCGTGGCAGGCGCGAGTCCCACCGCCGTGTGCAGCATTCCGCCATCCGATCCGATCCAGAGGCTGGAGTTGGAGATCAACGCCATGGTCTGCCTCAGTCCGGTCCGCCCGGCGAAAACTACGGGGCTGCCGCGCATGGCCCCGGCTACGCGGCCGGCGATCTCGGCCTCCTCCCGGCTTCCGAGGATCAGAATGCGAGCGCCGATTTCAGCCGCCAACCGGGTGCCGAGCTCCGCGAACCGTTCCTCGCGCCAGGCGCGGGTCGCCGCGTCATGCACTCCCGGATGAAGCGCAATGACGCGTTCCCCGGCTCGAATCCCGCTTTCGGCGAGCGCAGCCGCGCCTTCGGCTCTCTCTTCGCCGGTCATCCAGAGTTTCA
>DASRZA010000511.1:0-3749 GCA_035686845.1 Armatimonadota bacterium
CGGGGAAACTGGGCATCCGAGACCGCGACCAACCCGATCCCGGATTACACCGGGACCAATACGTACCAGTACGACAATTTGAGCCGCTTGACGAGCGAACAGACAACCAAAGTCGGCGGCGCCGGCTTCAGCTATTCCTACGACAATGCGGGGAATGTAGTCTCGATGAACGGAACGCCATATACCTATGATCCTGACAATCTCTTAACAGGCGCCGGCTTTGGTAACGATAGCCGCGGAAACCAGTACGTCGATTTTGGTATGGGATTTGGACTGGATGAGGAGAACCTCGTCGGTACGATCGCCAGCATTGACGCATTTTATTGGGACGGCCTCAATCGGCGCGTCGCGAAGTGGGATACGCAGAACGGTGATTACACCGGGTACTATTACGATGGGAATCAGCCGGCCATCGAAACGAACGTCAGCAGCGGAGCCGTTACGGCGGTTGACGTCGTCGGGGCCAACGGACTGGCGTCGCGCTGGGATAATGTCAGCAACTCTCAGGTGTATTACCAGTTCGATCCAGCGGGCAACACGGCTGAACGCCTGGATGGCGCCGGGAACGTCCTGTACGCCGGCAGCACGTTTGCGTACGGGGCGAGTTACTTTGTAGGAAGCCAGTCGCAGGATCCGTACGCCGGCTTCGCCGGCCAGTGGGGCGGCTCGTTGATCTACGAGACCGGCGGTGAGTTCTTGGGCCCCCGGTTCTACGACGTCAACCTCGGCCGCTTCATCAGCCGCGATCCCGTTGGTTACGCGGCCGGCCCGAACCTGTACACCTATGGCGGCGGCAATCCACTGACCAACCCAGACTTCAGCGGTCTTGACTGGCTCAACACCGGCGCCAACTTCTTCGGCGGCGCTGGTCACATTCTAACCTGCGGCCTCACCGACCGGATCCGGGGCTGGCTTGGATTCAACGGCGGCGTCGATAAATGCTCCGAAGCCTATCGTGCCGGAGAGGTCGCCGGCGCGGTGGAGGGCGTGGCCCTGATCGCGGCCGCGCCCGTCGCTGCGGCGGAAATCGCCGACGTCGAAGGCGAGGAAGGCGCCGCCGAAGGCATTGAGTCCCTGGCCGATGGAGCGGATGAAGGCGCCGCCGAGTCCGAGACCAGCGCCGACGCTGATAGTGCACCGGAGTCACCTGACGGCCCAAAATGCTTCGTCGCTGGGACGCCGGTTCAGATGGCGGATGGAACGACGAAGCCCATCGAGAAGGTAAACAAGGGCGATCTCGTCTGGACCCGCAATTCCTCGAACGGTAAGACCGAGATCAAGCCGGTTCTGAACGTCTCGAAGCATACCGCCTACGATCTGATAACAATCCAGACAGGGGCCAGCGTGACCGGCAGGGCTGAGGACAGCATCACCGGCACGCCCGGGCATCCCTTCTTCACGCCCGGTGGTGAGAAAGTCCCGATGGGTGATCTGCGAGTGGGACAGCAGATCGTCAGCCGGGATGGCGCCACGGTGGTCGTGCAGGCGAAAACGAGCCGGCACGTCGAAGAAGGCATTTCCGTCTATAATCTGACTGTCGAGGACGATCACACCTACTTCGTTGGAACCGCTGACGGCGGGGACTGGGTGCATAATACCTGCCGTATCTACGGCGACGGGACACGCTCCGGTTTCGCTGGACGGTCGCCCCGTCTCCCGGAGAGCATAGACCCTGGGCCCGCGCGAACCGACATCATCTGGGACGACACGGAGGAAGGCCCCCGCATTTTCAGGGCGCGCACCTACGACGAAACCGGCACGAGGGTTCGCGATTTTGACTTTGCAAGAAAAGGGAACGACGGTCCGTTCCCGCACTCTCATGACTGGGAACCGAACCCGACGGGCGGCGCGGCGAGACGGGGCCCCAGTATACCATTCCCCGACGCATGGCCTGAATAATAACAATGGCTCGGGGGCATTCGCATAACGCCATCCCCGCACGCCTCCCGAACGGCAGCGGAGAGTCAGGTATGAGGGCGGTAAGGACCAGGCAGACGGGCGCCTGGCACTGTACGAGTAAGGACGATAGAATCGCATGTCGATGATCATGTATGGCGCCGTACGCCTCGCTGCCCCGGTTGAAAGCAGGGAAGGCGTAGAGAGCTATTACCGTGAATTATCTCAATTGCATGGGCTCGTCATTGAGGCTGGCGCTCCGCCCGATAGCTACCTTGAGCCAGAGATCCGCGATCTCTGGCCCAAATCGGATTGGCTCCGCTTCTCTCTGCACGGGGAAACTCAGGAGTTTGCATCGGATTCCATGCTGATGAAAGCGGGTTTCCATGGTGATGCTATTCTTGCCCGCGACCGCGGACGGCTCAGCCCGGAGAATGTGTGGCCCCGGGTACCCCAGTGGCGCTGCCTTAACTTTATGTTCTGGCACGAGTTTATCTGGGACGCGTACATCGTCATCGAACATACGAGCGGTGATTCGGCGTTGGTGGCCGACATACGCCGCGTATCTTTAACCGAGGCTCTGCGTGATCTCTGGCTCAATTACTCCTGGACGCAGCACACCGAAGATCCGGCCATCTACAGCATCGATCTGGCCCGACTGCCGCTATGATGAGAATCGGGATGCTGAGCGCCTACGCCGGTTCCTCTCGCCGGGTGGGTTGATGAACTAACCTTTGGGCTCACCGACCGGATCCGGGGTTGGCTCGGCTTCAACGGCGGGGTCGATAAGCGCTCCACCGCGTACCGCGCGGGAGAGACCGCCGGTGAAGTCCACGGCCTACTGTTCGCGGTCGCCGCGCCCGTCGCCGCCGCGCAGATCACCGACGTCGAAGCCGAGGAGGGCGCCGCTGAAGGCGTTGAGTCCCTGTCTGATGGCGCGGATGAAGGCGCCGCCGAATCCGAGACCAGCGCCGACGCCGACAGCGCTCCGGAATCACCTGACGGCCCGAAATGCTTCGTCGCCGGGACGCCGGTTCAGATGGCGGATGGGACGACGAAGCCCATCGAGCCGATTAAGGCGGGGGACGTCGTCGAGTCCGCTGACCCCGCGACCGGCAAAATCTCGCCCCAGACTGTTTTGTACTCTGTTCAGTTTAACGCGCACCGGGTAGTCACGCTCACGTTCACGGATCCAAACGAGGCCGGAATAGACGACACCGTCACCGCAAGCCCCGAGCATCCGTTCTTCGTCGCGGGCAGGGGATTCGTGGCCACCGGCGGCCTTCGGGATGGAGACCGCGTCGTCGACGGAGACGGCGGAACGTTAACCGTTTCGAGCATCGAGTGGCATCAGCGCAAGGAAGGCTATCCGGTCTATAATTTCGAGGTCTCGGGTACCCACACGTATTTCGTGGGGAACGCCGATGGGGGGGATGTGGGTCCATAATCCGCCGGGGTGTCCCACCAACGTCACGGTTGACGCGACCGAGTCGGACGCACAGGCAATGGTTGACGAAATGAGAGGCGGGAGGCCCACGCGCCCAATCTATGACGTCCGATCCGGCGATCTGCGTGGCGAGATCACTACCGACGAGGATCCGAAACTTGTAATTCGATATCCTCACGTCGACCGTGGTATTCCAACACCGCACTGGAACGTGGAGGATTACGCGACGGGTATAAACACGCATATCCGGATCACTCCCTGAGCCCAGAGTGCAGAACCGGGTTCCAATTTCAGTGCTATCTTAACGGAGGGTAATCGCGTCATGAAGATCACCGCATACTATTACCTGGACTATCCTGACGTGTGTCCGGTTGACCCTGGATACGCGGCGACAACGATGTACGTA
>DASRZA010000512.1:0-5246 GCA_035686845.1 Armatimonadota bacterium
ACCGGAATGGCTTCGCGCGGGAACACGGTGGTATTTGGCGCTTATGGCCTTCAGGCCCTGGAGCCCGCATGGATTACGAGCCGCCAGATCGAGTCGGCCCGGCGCGCTATCGTTCACTATATTAAGCGCGGTGGTAAGGTCTGGATTCGAATCTTCCCGGATAAGCCCGTAACGAAGAAGCCGGCCGAAACTCGCATGGGAAGTGGCAAGGGTTCGCCGGAGTACTGGGTAGCCGTGGTAAAACCGGGCAAGATGGTGTTTGAGCTCTCGGGTGTTCCGATGGACGTGGCCCGAGAAGCGATGCGTCTCGCAGCGCACAAGCTTCCCGTCGAGACCCGGTTTATCGCCAGGGAAGAGGGTGTGTCGGAAGAGCCTGCGACCGATATCGAGGAGCCTGTAGACGCTGAAGTGAACATGCAATCGGATGATAAGAAATTTGAGGCGCCGTCGGAGGTCGCAAGTTAATGAGCTATGAGGCGCGTAAAATCGTGAAACATACGGAGTGCGCAAGACCATGAAACATAAGGAAGATATGAGGAGCCTGCGCGATATGACGGATCTGGAGCTCACGTCGGAGCTGGCAAACGTTCGCCAGGGGATGTTCAAATTCCGATCGGACCTGGCGATGCGATCCCTCGCCGACGTGAAGGCCATTCGGACATCGCGCCGTCGGGTTGCTCGCATCTTAACGCTGGCACGCGAGCGAGAGATTGCTTCGGGCCAGGCGGCAGCAGCGAGTGAGGGTCAGAAGTGACAGACGAGCAAACGACTATAGAAGAAGAATCAATCTCGACGGAAATCGTTGATTCCACGGCGCTTGATGCGGAAGTGGCCCCACAGGACCCGGAAGTCGAACCTATGGCTGCAGAAGCGCCTGCGGCTTCCGGCCGCCCGGAGCGTAAGTCACGGCAGGGGATTGTGACCAGCAGCTCTATGCAGAAAACGGTGGTAGTGCGCGTGGACCGGAAAGTGCGGCATGCGATGTACGGCCGGACTGTGAGCCGTTCCAGCAAGTTCAAAGCTCACGACGAGCATAATGAGTGCGGCATTGGTGATCGCGTCGAAATTCGGGAGACCCGGCCGCTCTCCAAAGAGAAGCGGTGGCGCGTGGCCCGGATCCTGGAGAGAGCGAAGTGATTCAGCCCTATACAAGATTGCGCGCGGCCGATAATTCCGGCGCACGCGTGATCTCCTGCATCCGCGTAATGCGCGGGTCGAACAACCAGTTTGGCGAAGTCGGGGATGTTATTGTCGCCACCGTAAAGGTCGCTACTCCCGGAATGGGTGTAAAGAAGGGCGACGTTGTTAAGGCGGTCATCGTGCGGACGTCGCATCCGATTCGGCGTAAGGATGGCTCGGTGATCCGGTTTGATGACAACGCGGCGGTGCTAATTCGCGACGATTTGAATCCGCGTGGGACGCGAATTTTCGGCCCGGTCGCCCGTGAGCTTCGGGATCGGGATTTTATGAAGATCATCTCACTGGCGCCGGAGGTCCTTTAAGTAAGAGATCGCCCGGGTGCGTCTCGTAGATACGAGGCCCAATTCGGCGGGAGTCTATGATTCCGTGAGGGAGAGTGGTCGGAATGAATACGAGTGAGGCGCCGCAGCGCCTGAAGATTAAAAAGGGTGACACGGTTATTGTGCTGAGCGGCAAGAATCGGGGCCAGATCGGTGAGGTCATTGCGTCTTATCCAAAAAGAGGCAAGGTGACGGTGGCGGGCCTGAACATCGTGAAGCGGCATCAGAAGGCCCAGCGCAGCAGTCCGTTCGAGGCGATGCAGCAGGGGATTATCGATAAGCCGGCGCCGCTCTTCATCAGCAAGGTGATGCTCCAGTGTCCCCATTGCCGAAAAGGAACGCGGATCCATCGGGTGCTCCAGCCCGACGGCCGGCGCGCCCGCATCTGCATGAAGTGCGAGAAAAGTATCGACTAATATTGGCGCCTCCGGCTGAGCTGTATGTGGGATCGCGCTGAGGTGGATCAATTGCTGGATCCTCCAATTCGTGTGGGGATCGGGTAAACATGATAGAGAAGCGAGAGTGGGTTCGCGCTTTCGCGGCGCGGCGGTGGAGATGCTGAAACTTCTTCGTGTTACTCTGGCCGAGAGCCTGGTTCTGTCTTGAGTTTTTTATAAGAGTGATGGGCTGTAATCGGATAGGCAATCGATTCCAGACTCATCATCGTTGAGGAGGAAGAGTTGGCGCGGTTAAAAGAGCGGTATCAGAAAGAGATTGTTCCGGCCCTCAAGGAGCAGTTGGAGCTTCAGAACGTGATGGAGGTTCCCCGGCTCGATAAGGTCGTGATTAACATGGGGCTGGGACAGGGCGAGGCCGACCCAAAGCAGTTGGATGCGGCGGTCCGGGAGTTGGCTTCCATCAGCGGACAGCGTCCCGCGATTGCGAGGGCGCGGAAGTCTATCGCACAGTTCAAGATCCGGCAGGGGCATCGGATCGGCGCTCACGTGACGCTTCGCGGTGATCGAATGTACGAGTTCTTGGATAAACTTGATAGTGTTGTTTTTCCACGGGTGCGTGATTTCAGCGGTCTCAATCCGCGGTCATTCGACGGACACGGTAACTATAGCCTGGGGATGAAGGACCAATCGGCGTTCCCCGAGATCGATTACGATACGCCGGAGTTTCGGATGCGCGGCATGGATATCACTATTTGTACAACCGCCAGGACCGACGAGGCGGCAAGGGCGCTCCTGAAGGCGCTGGGAGTGCCTATCCGAGAGAGATAGCGCCTTTAAGATCTGTCCCTCCGCCGGCGTGGACGCGCTACCGGCCTCGGTCCGGTTTGTATCTCTACTGCATCGCGCGGAGCCCGACCGGGCTGTGCAAACGGTCTCACGAGGAAAATCATGGCTGACTCTTCGATCGAACATATCCACAACATTGGCATTGTGGCGCATGGCGGGTCAGGAGCCACTTCTCTAAGCGAGGCGATTCTCTACAATGCCGGAGAGATCGATCGGTTGGGGAGAGTGGACGATGGCACGACGGCCAGCGATTATGATCCCGAAGAGATCAGGCACCGGATATCGATCAATCTTTCGGTACTGCCCTGTAAATGGAAGGGTGACTCGATAACCCTGCTCGATACGCCCGGCTACGCGGATTTCGTTGCCGATACGATGGGTGGTCTTCGAGTCTCCGATATCTCTCTCATCGTAGTGAGCGCGGTTTCGGGGATTGAAGTGGGAACTTCGACCGCGTGGAATTTTGCGGACCGGTTTGGATGCTGCGAGTGCTTCTTTGTCAACAAACTGGACCGCGAGAACGCTGATTTCTTCCGCACGGTCGAGCAGCTCAGGTCCGCGTACGGTGACCGGGTTGTGCCGGTGCAGATACCAATCGGTTCGGAGGCGAATCTGAGGGGCGTGGTGGACCTTGTGAGTGGTCGGGTTTCTACCCGGGATGGAAGTGAGGCGCTTCCTCCGGAATTGGAAAGCGTGGTGTCCGAATGGAGGCTGCGCCTGGTGGAAGCGATAGCGGCCACCGACGACAGTCTGATTGAAAAGTACCTGGAAACGGAAGACCTGCCGGAGGACGAGCTGGCGGATGGTCTGCATAAAGCGATGGCGGCGTGCCAGGTGGTCCCGGTTTACTGCGGCTCAGCTTATCAGAACATTGGTGTCAAAGAGTTGATGGATGGGATCGTTCGCTATTTTCCGTCACCGGCCGATAGGACATTTACGACCGACGATGGCGAAGAGCGGAAGGAAGATCCTGATGGATCGTTGGCCGCGTTTGTCTTTAAGACAGTCGCTGATCAGTTTGTGGGAAAGCTGAACTACTTTCGAATATATGCCGGGACGATGAAGCCGGACAGCCACGTCTGGAATGTAAGTAAGGAGCGGGACGAGCGGATAGGGCAGCTTTACGTGCCGCACGGGAAGCGGCTGGAGAGCGTGCAGTCTCTCGGTCCGGGACAGATTGGGGCGGCTGCCAAGCTGGGTGAAACAGTCACCGGGCATACACTTTCGGACCGGGCTCATCCGGTGAAGCTGCCGGCTATTGGGTATCCGCCGCCGGTTATGAGCCTGGCCGTCGAGCCGAAGACCAAGGCCGATACGGATAAAATGGGACAGGCGCTGGCTCGTATTGCGGAAGAGGACCCGACATTGCGCTCGGTTCGGGAATCGGACACGCATCAGACGATTCTTTCGGGAATGGGAGAGCAGCATCTGACGCACGCGGTTGAGAAGCTGCACCGTTTCGGCGCAAACGTGACGACGACGCTGCCGCAGGTAAGCTATAAGGAGACGATCAAGGGAACCGTCGACGTGCAGGGCCGGCATAAGAAGCAAACGGGCGGCCATGGGCAGTTTGGCGACGTGCATGTCAGGTTTGAGCCGCTGCCTCGCGGCGCCGGGTTTGAATTCGTGGATTCAATTGTGGGTGGTGTTGTCCCACGCCAGTATATCCCGAGTGTTGAGAAGGGGCTCCGATCGGCCATCGCAGAAGGAGTCCTGGGAGGATTTCCCGTGGTCGATCTCCGGGCAACGCTGCACATGGGATCGTATCATGCGGTTGATTCCAGTGATATGGCGTTCCAACTCGCCGCTCAGCTCGCGTTTCGTGAGGGTATTCCGAAGGCGAAGCCGGTGCTGCTTGAACCGATCATGTCGGTGGAGATCTTAGCGCCCGAGGAGTTCACGGGACCGATTATCAGCGATCTGACGAGCAAGCGGGGGAAAGTTCTGACGATGGACCAGGTGGGTGGGCTGCAGCGGATCCGTGCCGAGGCGCCTCATGGAGCGATGCTCCGATACGCGATAGAACTGCGTTCGATGACCCGGGGCAGCGGCGCTTACACCATGCAATTTGATCATTACGCCGAGATGCCGGCGCCGGAAGCCGAGAAGGTGATCGCGGACCGTAAAGAGAACGCGCCGTAGAGCCTCGCTCGATGGTTGATCGAAGAACGCGTCGTAGAGTTCGCTCGAATACCGCGGTGTGTAAGACGAGAGGAAATAGTATGGCGAAGGTAAGCATGATAGTGAGAGCGGCTCGAAAGCCGAAGTTCAGTTCGCGCCGGATGAATCGCTGCCAGGTTTGCGGCAGGTCCCGCGCCTTTATACGGAAGTTTGGGCTCTGCCGGATCTGTTTTCGGGAAACCGCCCATCGCGGTCTCCTGCCTGGAGTCACCAAGTCGAGCTGGTAGGCGACTCCGTTCGCAAGCTCTGCGGTTCGAAACGATGGACCGGCAGAGGTTACATAACCCGCTCCGGGGTGAAT
>DASRZA010000513.1:0-8106 GCA_035686845.1 Armatimonadota bacterium
AGGAAGGAAGAAGAGAACCCTGCAATGCAAGTTATTATCCACAGCCAGAACGTTGACATCACACCGGCTACCCGAAGTTATATTGAGAAGAAGTTGACGCATATCGAGCGGTTTATCGATCAGATTGGTGACGTGGAAGTACATACTTCGACCGAACGCAATTTTAAGACGGTCGAGGTAACGGTTCGAGGGGGCGGGCGTGTCATTCGCGCCGAGGAACAGAGCGCCGACATCCGTACCGCGGTCGACCAGGTGATCGATAAACTCGAGAAGCAGATCAAGCATTTTAAGGAGCGATCGCTCGCTCGTCAACGCCGTCCGCACCGCACTTCGCCGGCGGCGGCGCCCACCGCTCGTACGACCGTCTCCGCGCCCGGCGAAACCGAAACGGAACCGTGGCCGACCATAGTACGGCGTAAGCGCCTCCACGTCGAGCGGATGTCGGCCGAGGACGCGACAGAGCGTATGCAGTTGATAGGGCACGACTTCTTCTTGTTCTTGAACGAAGAGACGGGGGAGATTAATGTTGTGTACGAGAGGCTGGACGGCGACTTCGGCGTTTTAGAGCCGGAGGTGGCGCCGTGAGCGCATGGAGAAAGGCGCCTGAATGAGTCAGGATTTTCGCTCTGAACGAGTTCGCCGCTTTGTTGAAGGGGAGCAGCCCGGAGGGGTTTCGGGTCAGACGGCTTTGCTCGCGCTTCTGGCGGTCATCGTCGCCGCTGCGCTCCTCTACCAATTGCTGAATTGGCGGCCATCGAGCGTGCCGCGGCCGTTATATTATCGCGGCCCGGTGGCGCAGATCAGGGGATGAGCGGTGAACAGCGCCAGTCGGTACACAATTCCCGGCGCGGCTCGACCGCGCTGGTGATGAATACAACTCGCGAGACCGTCCTCGCGGACCGTGCGACAATTGCGTCCAATCTTTGGAAACTGCTGGTCGGCTTGATTCCGTATCGGCGACTTAATCCTGGCGATGGCATGGTGTTTCCCCGGACCGGTAGTATTCACACGACCGGTCTCAAATTCGAGATTGACGTGCTCTTCTTAAGCCGTGACGGGCGGATCATCGGAATGAAGGAACGAGTCGCGCCGTTTAGAATTGCCTGGGCGCCTCGCGGCTCGCACACTGCGATTGAACTGCCGGGTGGCGCCCTGAGCGCGGGAAAGTGTCAGATTGGAGATCAAGTGACGGTGACATCGCTGTGACGGCGCCCATTCAACGATCGGGAGATTACGGCGGCGGGCGCCACTCTTTATGCGGGGATTACGGCGGCGGGCGCCACTCTTTATGCGGGGATTACGGCGGCGGGCGCCACTTTTTATTGGAGGTGGCGTGATGATCACGGCCTGTGTTACGTGAAAATCGCCCTCTTCACCGAGAGCTACCTTCCTGTGCTTAACGGGGTGACGCGGTCACTGGACACGCTCGTGCCGGGGCTGCGGCGTCGGGGCCACGAGACCATGATCTACGCGCCGCGTGCGAGAGGGTACGCTGACGTGGATCCATGCGTTCGCCGTTTTCCCTCGTATTATTTTTGGGGCGCCCGCGATTATCCGCTGGCGGCGCCGTTCTCACCGCGATTATTTGCAGAATTCGCCCGACAGGGCTTCGACGTGGTCCATCTGCAAACGCCGTTTGCGCTCGGCCTGTGCGGCCTTATCCTGGCGCGCCGCCATCGTATCCCGGTGATAGCGCACATGCACACGCTCTACGTGGACTACGCGCATTACTTTCCCGGCCCCCGCGCTGCGACTCGAAGCGTTATCCGGAAGATGATGCGATGGTTTTACAGCCGCGCCGACTCCGTGATTGTGCCGAGCCCTTCTGTGCGGACACTGCTCGCGGGTTACGGCGTGCAGCGGCCGATCGACGTTATCCCGACAGGGATAAATCCCCCTTCCGTCACCGAGCGAAGCGCGGCGCGCGCGGCGTTCAACCTTCCAAAGGATTCGCCGGTGGCGCTCTATACCGGCCGGCTCGCGACCGAGAAGAATATAGGGCTAATGCTCGGAGCGTTTGAAAAGATACACCGGCGAATACCCGAGTCCCGGCTGCTGATTCTTGGCGGAGGTCCCGCACGCGCCGAAGCTGAGGAGATGGCCCGGTCGATGGTCGAGGGCGCGGTGATCTTCGCCGGCCCCCGTTCACATTCGGACGTCATGATCGCCTGCAGCGCAGTGGATATCTTTCTTTTTCCTTCGCAGACCGATACGCAGGCGCTCTCGGTGGTCGAGGCGATGGCTTGCGGTACGCCCCCGGTGGTTGTAGACGCGTTCGGTCCGGCGGATTTTGTGAAAGACGGCGTTTCCGGCCGGGTGGTTGCTCCAACGGTAGACGCGATGGCCGAGGCCGCACTCGTTCTGTTACTGAATCCGGCCGAGCGGGAGCGATTGGCCGCGGGCGCCCGGAGCGCGGCTGCCGGCCTTACCGCCGACGCGATGACGGAGTCGGTGTTAGAAGTTTACGGCCGGGTGCTCCAAACGCGGCGCTCCACGGTCGCAGCGGCCGGCTAACCGTGGTGACAACCGAGGCTGCTATACTGCCATTGGAGGGACTGCGTGAATGGTAACGCTGCGGAGAGTGCTGTGACGGTCGAGGCGGGTATGAATGGCGGATCCGAAATCGAATTCAAAGATGATCTTGAACGCCCGCCAGCGACAGAGACCATCGGCGAGCCGGCGCGGCGGGCAACGTCGCTAGTGGCACGGTTATCCCGGTTCCTCGCGCATCTGGGCAATACGGACGCGTTCCTGCAGGCCGCGCTCGACGAATGCCTTGAAGAGCTGCAGGCCAGCCGGGGCCTGACCTGCCTGCTTGATCCTGCGACGGGAGTACTTACCGTTCGGTATACTGCGGGCGCCGGCTGGGATACGAGTGATCTCTCCACGTTCAGGGTGAAGGATGAGCCCGGCGGTGGGATCACGGCGCACGTGGCTGCTACCGCTCGGCCTTATTATGCTCCCGATGTGACGGTGGATCCCTATTATATCGCGCACTGGCCCGGCGTCCGGAGCGAGCTTGCCGCTCCCTTCCTCGATACCAACGGCAACGCGATCGGCGTCATGGTGTTGGAGAGCGGCGGGTTAGACGCCTTTTCGGCGGACGACCGTCTATTTGTCGCCGCCACGGCCGAGGCTGTCGCGGCAGCCCTCAGCGTATCGGATTACCGAGACCGCGAAAAGGCGCTCATCGAGATTGGTAAAGAGCTCTCTACCATTGTTGATATCAATGACCTGATGCAGAAGGTGGTCGACATGGGCGCCAACTTGCTGCGCGCTCATGATTGCACGCTGCTCCTCGTGACCGATGACCGGGCGCACGTGACGCTCGCCGCTTCATTTGGTCCGCTGCGCGAACTGGTGGGCCAGGCCGTTTATCGCGTGGGCGAGGGCCTCACCGGTTGGGTCGCCGAATTCGGTCAGCCCGTCCGGATCCGGGACGTGCGCGAGGATCCGCGTTGGAAGGGGCTTCACTTAGAGCTGCCGCCCGAAGGGATCGGCGCCTTCATGGCGGTACCGGTTCTGGGCAGCAAGGGAACGCTGGGTGTTCTCCGCGTGCTCCGGCGGAAAAGAAAATATATCGGGGTCAGCCAGGAGTTCACGGAGAGCGATCAGGATCTCCTTCAGACTCTGGCGAGCCAGGTTGGAGTCGCGCTGGAAAACTGGCAATTGCTGGACCGGGTCATCCGGAGCGAACGGCTGGCGTCGTGGGGTGAGATGTCCGCCCGGGCCGCGCACATGATAGGCAACCGGGTCTTCGCGATAAAAGGGTCGCTCAACGAACTACAATACATATTGGGCGCCCCGAAGGAGAACCGGGAGCAAGTCTCGTGCCTGGTGAATGACATATCGAAGGGCATCACCCGCCTAGAAGAAATCCTGCGAGAATTCCGCGACTTCGTGGTGGCGACCAAGTTGGAGACCAGCCCGCAGGATCTGAATTCATTGGTCCGTGACGCTGTCGAAGAGAGCTTTCCAAAGAAGTCGTCCGTTACCCTCGAACTGGACCTCGCGCCTGATTTGCCGCCGGTGCTTGCCGACCCGGTGCGGCTGCGGCGCGCGATCTCGGAGCTCCTTGAGAACTCGCTGGACTTTCAACCTTCGGGGGGGCGCATCCTCTTTCGCACACGCCTGATGCCGGCGAGCGAGCCCCGTGACATCACCAGCCATCTGCCGGGAGGCGAGCTGGTGGTCATCCGGATGGAAGATCAGGGACCGGGCATCGCTCCGGAACTGAAAGAGCGCATCTTCAGCCCGTTCTTCAGCACCCGGGCGAAAGGAATGGGTCTGGGTCTCTCGATTGTGAGCGGCATTGTCGAGGCTCACCGGGGAACTATTCGAGAAGTGGGCCTCCCCGGCGAGGGCGCGCGATTCGAGATTTACTTTCCTTCGCTCACGGGGCGCCGGAAAGCGGAAGGCTCGGCGGCTTAGTACGTCGGGGCGAACGCCCACCGGTATCGGTCGCTGGCCCCTTAATCCCTCTAAAATGGGACGACCGAGCGAATATTTGAATGAAGATCTAGATGTTTACGGAGTGACGCATGCCACATATTCTGGTGATTGACGATGAAGAAGAGGTACGGACTGCCGTGGCGCGACGGCTGCGCCGCGAGAGCTATCGTGTAGACGACGCGGGCTCGCAAGCGGAAGGTCGTGACAAGATCGCGAACGCGCCTCAGCCGTATGACGTGGTGGTGACAGATATGCTCATGGAGCAGCAGGAGAGCGGCATCGCGATGCTCGAAGCGGCGCTGAGCCGCGATCTCTTCACCGAGGTCATCGTTCTTACCGCTTATGGCAGCGTCGCGAATGCGGTGGAATGTATGAAACGGGGCGCCTTTGATTATGTTGAGAAGAGCATTCCCGGTGTCGACGTCTACGATCTCCTCACCATGAAAGTTGAAAAGGCTCTCGACGCCCGGCGTAATGCCCTCCGCGCCCTCCGTCGTCTGGAGGAGTCGGGCCGGTTGGCCCATCCGGAGAGCGACTTCGTATAGCTCCCGCGTCACTCCCACGCCGGCAGACATCCCATCCCGGAGATGATTCGTTCTACTTGCCGGCACGCGGGCGCGGCGTCAGCGGTTTACTTTCGCTAACGACTCATTAACACGCGGCAGTGCGGCAGGGAGTACGGCGCGAGATGGCGAAAGCCGCATCTATGGAACTATCCACGCGCAGCGATGGAACTATCCAGCCGTTCGCCCTCGCCCCCACGCCGAGGGCCGAAATCGGCATGGTCGTCAGCGGATCACTTCTGCAGGGTCTCGACGTTAAGCTTGCCGCGTCGCAGGAGATTGAAGATCTGCGCGCCGGCACGTTTATCGTGGTGGACGGCGCGCGGCACCAGTTTTTTTGCATGATCATTGACGTTCGCCTGGCCGCGACGAACGATCAGATCCTCGGCGATCCGCCTCGTGGCGACGAGACGCTGCTTCGAGAGGCGCTGGCGGGGACGGCGACCTACGGCGGTCTGGCCATTCGGCCGATGCTGATGCTGCCTCGCGACGCCGTGGACCTGAACGAGCCGGACAACCTGATGCCGGTGAAGACGATTCCGGCGCATTTCAGCCCGGCCTTTCATGCCAGCGAGGACGACGTTAACCGCGTGTTCGGCGCGGAGACGGCGGATGGCGCTTACTTTCGTATTGGGGCGCCCCTCGACATGGATGTTCCAGTTTGTATCAACCTGGAACGGTTCGTGGAGCGGAGTAACGGCGTCTTTGGGAAATCCGGCGCCGGGAAGACCTTCCTCACAAGAATCCTGCTCTGCGGAATCATTCGAAGCCGGCGCGCCGTGAGCCTGATTTTTGACATGCACAACGAGTACGGCGACAAGGCGTCGCAAGAGGACGCGCAGCAGACGACGGTATGGGGACTGCGCCGTTACTTCCAGGAGCGGGTGTCGGTCTTTACCCTTGACCGCGAGAGCACGCTGCGCCGCAAAGCGACCGCCGATTACGAAGTGATCATCCCGTTTTCCCGCATAACGGTTGAGGATATTACGCTGCTGCAGGACGAGCTGAATCTGCCTCCGACGGCCTCGGAGACTTCCTCCGCGCTGGAGAGCTTCTACGGAGATCAGTGGTTCGAAAAGTTAGTGACAATGGACCGGGAGGAACTCAAGCAGCTTGCTGAGGAGACGACCCGCCTCAATGTGAATCACGGCGCCCTCCGCGCGCTCCAGCGCCGGCTGCAGTATCTCGCCAGCCAGTGCGGCTCGTTTCTGAAAGCCACCTCGCCGGACGACCCGGTGAAACGCATCATGGAAACCCTTCAAAAGGGCATACACGTGGTGCTCGAGTTTGGCCTTAACACGAAGCCGCTGCAATACATGCTTGTAGCAAATATCCTGACGCGTCTTATCCATGAAGAGTATATCAAGCGGATGGAGACGGCGCTGGGAGACGAATCGCGGAAACCGATGCCGCTGGTCATCGTCATCGAGGAGGCTCATAAGTTCTTGAGCCCAAATCTGAGCCGCCAGACGATCTTCGGTACCATCGCGAGGGAGATGCGCAAGTTCAATGTAACGCTGCTCGTGGTGGATCAACGGCCCTCGGGTATCGACAATGAGGTCCTCAGCCAGTTGGGAACTCGAATCACCTGCCTGCTCAACGACGAGCGGGATATCGACGCGGTGCTGGTCGGAATGCGAGACGCCTCTGGTCTCAAAGGAATCCTGGCGACGCTCGACAGCAAGGAGCAGGCCCTCGTGATGGGACACGCGGTTCCGATGCCGGTGGTGGTCAAGACTCGCAAGTATGACGACGGCGCTTTCCGCCGGGAGATGCAGCCGGAGCGGCCGGCGCGACAGACCTTCACGGCCGAAGAATGGTAGTCGTTCACTGGCGCGGCCGCGCCGCGGGAGGATAACAGCTCTCCGTGGTAATCAGGCCGCTCACGAATGAATGGCTGGACCCGGCGAGAGACCTCTACAACATGCTCACGCGCCGGCTGCCGCACTGCTTTCCCGCCGGCCGTTCCGAATTCCGCGAGGCAATGGAGGCGCCGCCAGAGCTAGCGAACGCGCCATTGCAATTTGCGGCAATCGAGGGGGATTGGCTGCAGGGATTCGCGTTTGGCAGCGTCTGCGACGATTCCGATGGCCCGGCGCGGGTTGCGGAGCCGGGCGATGGCCTCCTGACCGGTCTTTACTGCCGGAGTTCCGCCGCGGCCGAGGCCCTCATTTCCGCGGCGCTGCGCCATCTCGGTCTGGCTGGCGCCGCGCGCTTCGTGGCTTTCGACGCGGGAGAGTCGCGTAATCATCTGCGCTTTTTCAACAGCGGGTTTCCGGCTTGTTCCGAAACCCTTGCATTCGTTCCGCAGTCGCTCGCCCGGTCCGGCTTCGTCGTTGCCACCCGCGAGCTGCACCTGACGCGGGATCTGATCTGCGAGGAGACCGGCCCTCCATCCCCCCTGAAATCTCCGCCTGGCATCGGCGCCCGTTGGATCTCCGACCACCCGGCGCTGCTGGAGCTGCACGCTATGCGCCGCGAACGGGCGATCGCTCGCTGCGAGGGCCGCCTGCTGCAATCCCGGTTGAATGCCGCGGCCGCCCGGAGCCGCGGGTATATCCAGTGGCTCGGTGTCGATCCAGAGTTCCAGGGACGCGGCATCGGCCGGTTCCTCCTGCGTGAAATGCTGCGCCGGATGGCGCTGCTCGGCATGAAGCAGGTCTTTCTCACCACCGGATCCCAGAACTGGCGAGCGCAGCCGCTCTACTACTCAGAAGGATTCGTTCTCGCCGGCACGTCCATCACCATGATCAAAGACACTGCGCCGCGCTCCAGCGTCCTGTAGATCGCGCAACCTGCGGCTTTTGCGGGACCGTCAGCGTCGGGATTGGCTTTATGCGAAGATGCCGGTCGTCAGGGCCCGCCTCCCCTCCCCGAGGCTCTTCCACAAGTTCTTCCCTCCCATGTTATAATTTGCCATAACAAATCGGTCTGTTGCGGCAGGTTCTAAAGGGAGTATAGAAGATGAGAAACACTATGGCAGCGGCCGGAACCCGCGCCATCCCAATCCAGACGGCGCTTTACGAGCGGTTCTCCGCTATCGCTGCCCGTGAGGGTAGGGGAGTGGAAGAGCTTGGTGAGGAACTCCTCG
>DASRZA010000514.1:0-5303 GCA_035686845.1 Armatimonadota bacterium
CAGATTGCGGAAGAGCCAGAGAATGGCGACGAAGAGGCCAATGAACAACGGTAGCTGTAAAACCCCGTAGAACATGTCCGGCAATATCCGATGGAATGGGAAGAGCAGCAAATCCATCAGATAGATATAAGCCGACACCGCGACAAACCCGCGCGCCTTCCTATGCAGCAGCTTCGCGTTCGGCGACCAGACCCGAACCGCATCCTGCTGTGGCGCAGCGCCGGCGAGCAGTGTGGGAGTCCGCCGCTGCTCCATCGCTCCGGCGTATGGCGTCAGGGATGAGGTTCCATCGTTGAATTTCGACATGCTACCGGCCTTCTCGCCTTGGCTTCAAGGCCGCGGCCCTATCTGCTGCCCTCATCATTTCATCTTACCCCATCTTGCGACTGTTCATCGGCGGCGCCGGGTCCAGCGTCTACGTTCGTGGTCCCAGTTCGGGCGCCTTCAGCTCGTGGGCGATTCAGACTGGCTCCTGCCCCTCCGAACATACCTCTTGGCGCTCCTTGGGAACCGACGTTCGCAAGGTGTTAGATCGGCCCGATCGGCGACGAACCGGACGAACTCATCACGGGTGGCGCGAGGGCAATTGAAGAGGAGGAACTCATCCTTTCCGTCCGCTGTTCCGAGCATCAATGAGTTAGATCGATATTTCAAACAAACGATATTACGCCACTGCAGCCGAAATTTACCGCCCCATGCTCTTCCACCGATGCCCTCGCTATCGGTTCGGACGCAGGATCGGCTCATTTTCAGCCAGAGCATGCCAGCATAATTGCCCATCGCCCCTCCGACGAACACCGCTACAAATTGGTGGTAAGGGAGGTTGAAATAAGCGCAAGCAAATATTACCGCGGCGGCTGCCAGGCAGAGCAGGAACGATTCACAAATGACACGAAGGGCATTGGGGGAAGAATCCTGCCACAGGCGCTCGGGTTGAACATCAGCGTGATCCCGTCCTCCCTCCGGAGGCGAAGGTTGGCGTCCTGTATCCGCAGTTATCCGGTACTTCAGGGTAACGTCACCTTGTCGGTTCATCGGTTACTCCTCGAACGAAAGTGGTCGTCCGGCTGCGGCGCCTGCCCGTGTCGAACAGAGAACAAATCAGTTAATGTTATCACATGTTCCCGCCACCCCGCAAGGGAAGGGGTGGAATGCACCCCTACGGTTGGAGACGCCTGGGGAGAGGTTCAGACTGCCGCGGTGCACGCAGCAGCCCGTGCGTCCGGACCCGTGCGAGGTGAGGCACGGCCCGCACCGCTATCTCATCAGGAGGTAGGCCCGTAAGTGGAGCGGAACCATGTCCGGGCGGCATCCTGGTTTACCGGTTGCGTTTCCAGCAGATGCTTCAGCTCTCGTAGTTGGGGCCCGGCGGCGGCGATAATATTGAGCAGTACCAGCCTCGCCCGCTCCCGGTCCTCATCTCGCGGCGGCGGGATTGTCGGATATTGGCCCATTGTCCGCATGCCTTTCATCTGCCATCAGGCGCAATTCACCGACTGGATCATAGCACACCTTTCAGCTTTCCTCTATGTCGACCACGAATATCACCCCATCTTCATCCTTTGCAATTGTGTCCTTTCCCCCACCATCCGCATCTCTTTCCGCCTCCGCGCCCTCTTCTTTTCAACCTCTCGGCCTCTGCGTCGAATCTTTTCTCTTTGAATTTTCTCTCTCTCTCGCTTTTCTCCGTGTCCTCGGCGTCTCGGCGGTGAAAACGGATCAGGTAAGATCGAGCCGGGGATGGACCTGGTCGGCGATGAGGCCGAGATGGCGGCAGGCTTCGGCGGAGGCGCGCCGGCCAGCGGGCGACCGGGTGACGAAGCCGATTTTGAGCAGGTAAGGCTCGACGACGTCCACCAACGTATCGGCCTCCTCCTGGAGGGTGGCGGCGAGCGCGTCGATGCCCACCGGGCCGCCGCCGTAGAACCGGATAATAACCTCCAGAAACCGCCGATCTTGCGGCGTGAGACCCATCTCGTCCACACCTTCCAGCCGGAGCGCTTCACCGGCAACGCTGTTAGTGACGGCGCCATCGGCTCGCACCTGAGCGAAATCCCGCACCCGCTTGAGGAGGCGATTGGCGATGCGCGGCGTGCCGCGGGATCGCCGGGCGATTTCCGTGGCGCCCTGCGCTTCGATCGGGATTTCCAAGATCGCCGCCGACCGGTGGACCACCTGTTCCAGCTCCTCGATGGAGTAAAAGTCGAGGTCGCGGTAGATGCCAAAACGGTCACGGAGCGGCGCGGAGAGCAGCCCGGCGCGAGTTGTGGCGCCCACGAGGGTGAATGGAAAGAGCCGGAACCGGTGCGGCCGGGCGTGCGCTCCGCGGTCGAAGATGATATCTACCGCGAAGTCTTCCATCGCGGAATAGAGAAACTCTTCCACCTGCCGCGGCAGTCGATGGATTTCATCGATGAAGAGCACGTCGCCGCGCTCAAGATTCGTCAGAATCCCCATCAGGTCGCCGCTCTTGTCGAGCATTGGGCCTGCGGTGGGAACAAACTTACCGCCCATTTCATGCGCAATAATCTGTGCAAGCGTTGTTTTGCCAAGCCCCGGCGGACCATGAAAGAGCACGTGATCCAGCACGTCGCCCCGAAACTGGGCCGCATCGATGGCGATTTTCAGCGTCTCAACCACCCTTTTTTGCCCCACGTACTCAGAAAGAGCGCGGGGCCGGAGGGTAGGCTGCTCCTCGGTTTCTTCGGGATCTTCAGGCATGGTATCGGCTCATGTCACAGGCCGGACCGTCACAGGGCAAGCCGCCGGCCGCGATAGACCTCTTCGAACAGTTCTTCAGAGGCGCTGATCGATGGATTTCGTTTCAGAGCTTCAGTGACCATCCGGTGCGCCTCCAGTGTTTTATACCCCATTTGCTGCACGAGCACCTGCTCCACTTCTTCACGGAGCGCCTGCAGGCCCGGGGAAACCGTCTCGCCCGCCTCTTCGCTGGGCATCAGGCAGAACTTCCCCACCCGGCCGTTTAACGAGGCGACGATCTTCTCCGCCGTCCGGGCGCCCACGCCGGAAAGCCCACGCAGCGTCGCGGTGTTCTTCTCCTCGATCGCCTGCGCGATGACGGCGACCGGCAGCGTGAACGCTTTTACAGCCGCCATCGGCCCGATACCTTCCACGCTGATAAAGCGTTCAAAGAACTCCCGCTCAATCTCACTGTTGAAACCGATCAGGATCGGCCGCGGCTGCCGTTCACTCTGGTAAAACATGATTTGCAGCTCCACCTGCGGAGCGCTCCCGTCGTCGTGGGCGGCCGGCAGGCCGCGGCGCACGATCTCGGGAACCAGCACCTCGTACCCCACGCCGCTCACCAGCACCACAATCCGGTCTTCATAACGCCGGAAGAGCAATCCTTTAAGATAGGAGATCATCAGGCCGAGCCTTTGCTGGAGGAATCGTTGTCGCCGGGCGTCCGCCACCGAGAGAGTCCTACGATGGCGATAGCGAGCGCGTCGGAAGCGTGTGAAGGGCGAATCGCTTCCGTCCAGCCGGTCATTCGCCGCAGCGCGCGCTCAAGCTGCTCCTTATCAGCGGCGCCACTGCCGGTAAGCGCCTGCTTGACACCCCGGGCCGGAAGCTGCAGCACCTTTAAGCCGGCTTGCGTCACCGCCAGTGTCAGCACTCCCCGCACTTCTCCCAACTGGAGCGCGGCCCTTGGGATTCGCGGCGTGGAGAAGACGTCTTCCATCGAAACCCCTTCCGGCTTCCATTCCCGAATGACGCTCAAGACAGCGCCATAAATATGCGCGAGCCGATCCGGCGTCTCCTGCGCCGGCGAGGTGCGGATACAGCCGAAATCGCGAATCGTCGCGGCCCTGCCGTCCCCCTCCACCACGCCATAGCCCGTAGAGGCCAGCCCAGGATCGATACCAAGAAAGATCACGAGCCGGATGGGACCTCAAAATCAACCACAACGACCGAGTTGACAATCGGCCGAATGAGAGTTGTGACCACTTCCTGATGCGCCGGATGATCCTGGTAGACCCCGAGATCACCCAGCGAATCAAAATCGGCGATCAGGCTGAAATCATAAGACCGATCAGAGGATTGGGTGTTGGCGCCCTGCGACCATTGGCGGATGACGGAGACTCGGCCGGGGAGAGACTGCAGCCCTTCAGCCATCGCCGCACGCGCCGACTCCGGCGCACCAGGGTTGAATTTGAAACAGACAACGTGTCGAATCATAGTAAATCCTCCGGATCCTCGAGTGAAATGATATTAACTCTTCAGGATTCTCGAATCGAACAGCAGACCGGCCCGATCCTGCCAATCCTATGAAAGCTCCGACGGCGCCCGATGACCGGGGAACATTCTGACCCGACCCAGCGGGTGATATAAAAGCACCGGCAGCCGGACCTGGGGCCAAGCGTCCTCACGGACGCGAACCGCGGCTCGACGCTATCCGCCGCCGGCGCCCGCCGGCCCCCGATGACGGGGGAGCTTTCTGGCCTCAGCAGCAGCCACACAGTCTGAGACGCCTGCGTCACCGATTTCAACTCCCAAGCTCCCGATAACAGGGGAGCTTTCTGGCCCCCCAGCCCCCGATGACGGGGGAGCAGCTCGTTCAACGGTACGTCTATCTATAACTCTACCAACTGCTGGGCGGAATCGGCAATTGTCCTGGCGTTTGGTATGAGCGCAGCTTCAAGCTGAGGGCTGCAGGGGACCGGGGTGTCCGGCATGCAGAGGCGGCGGATCGGGGCATCCAGGTAATCCCACGCCATCTCAAAAATCCGGAAGGCCACCTCGGCGGCGATCCCTCCGGACTCGGGAGCGTCCTCCACAATGAGAACCCTCCGGGTGCGCTTCACGGATTCGCCAATTCCCTCTAAATCCAGCGGCGAGAGCGTTCTGAGATCCACCACCTCGGCGGACGTGCCATATTCGTCGAGTATCTCTGCGGCCTTGAGCGCCTCCTGCGCCATCCGAGCATAGCTGATAATGGAAATGTCGGTTCCGGGCCGGATGACATTCGCCTTCCCGATCGGAATGAGCGGGCCCTCGTCCGGTACGAGGCCGGCGACCGGGTAGAGCAGTTTGTGTTCGCCAAAGACGACCGGGTTATCGTCTCTGATCGCGCTCTTGAGCAGGCCCCAGGCGTCGGCGGGAGTCGAGGGCGCAACCACCTTCACCCCCGGCGCCTGCGCAAACCAGGAGAGCAGATTTTGCGAATGGGTGGCGCCGTAAGCCCGGCCCGGTCCGAACGGGCACCGGATCGTCAGCGGCACACACGCCTGGTCGCCGTACATGTACGCGTATTTGGCGGCATGATTCACAAGCTGGTCCAT
>DASRZA010000515.1:0-22690 GCA_035686845.1 Armatimonadota bacterium
ATCACGGCGTTGGCGCCGGCGGCCCGCGCCTCGGCCGTAATCCGCTCAAGCGATCGATGTCGTGTTTCATTGAAAATCTGGGAATACTGCGGCACCTCGCCCCGTTTGAGGCTCCGAAACGCGCCCATCACCCCACCGCCAACACCAATCGAGTAAGCCACGTTGCCAAAGACGAATTTTAGAGGCCTGAACCCGGCGTCAAGCTGGCAGTACAGCTCCTGACCATCGGCCGAAGTGCTGAACGCAAGCTGTTCGGAGGCCGCGTTCTGGGAGTGCAGACAGGATCCGACGGAGAGGAATTCTACGTTGCCGGAGTGCTGAACAAGCTCATTGGAAACACCGGTGATTCCAACTCCGCCGCGCCGCTGCGCCTCGGCGAGCATTCGCTCATAGGAATGGAGGCGGCCATCATGCACGATACTGGTGACCTGGTTCACCTCGCCGCCGACAAGGGTGCGAATCCCCGATCCGATGCCCTGCGCAAAACCAATCGAGAAGACGCTGTTTCCAATGACCAGGTCGCCGGGCTGCAGCCCCTTCTGCTGCAGACAATAGATCTCGTTACCGGACAGTCCGGTCATGATAGCCATGGCGTTCACCTCGGGTGGGATCGACCTGCAAATGCGCCGCTCGCACGCGGCCGTTCAAATAGTTATTCGATGGAGCGTCGCAGGTTCCTGCCAGGACAGCCGAAGCGTAACTCAGATCGGAGAGGTAAAAACCCGGCTTACCTCGAATGACGGTTCTTGAGGGATTTTTAATCGCCCGGCGTGGTCGATCCCGACCATCCATGACTCAGTAGACGAGCATTACGTCCCGGTAGAAATCATCAACCATGAATACCATCCATCTCGGCATTATAGGAAGCGGTTTTATTGCGGAAATACACCGCGAGGCGCTCCGGCGCGTACCGAACGCGTCTGTGATTGCGGTCGCGTCGCCCACAGGTTCACGGGCGCAGGATTTCGCCGCGAAGCACGGCATTGAGCATGCTTTCACCGATTATCGAAAGATGCTCGAGCTTCCGGATCTGGACGTGGTGAGCCTCTGCCTCCCCAACGACCTTCACTGCGAGGCTGCCGTCGATGCCGCAAGCGCCGGAAAACATGTTATCTGCGAGAAACCGCTCTGCGCCAATCTTGCCGAGGCCGACCGGATGATCGACGCCTGCCGGACCGCGGGCGTCAAACTCATGTATGCGGAGGAGCTCTGCTTCACCCCCAAGTACGTGCGTGCCCGGCAGCTTATCGAAGAGGGCGCGCTCGGGGAAATCTATCTCATCAAGCAGAGCGAGAAGCACAACGGCCCGCACACCGATTGGTTCTGGGACGTGAACCGGTCCGGCGGCGGCGTTACTCTCGACATGGGCTGTCACGCCATCGAATTCTTCCGATGGATCACAGGCAAACGGCCGATCACGAGCGTGTACGCCCAGATGGGAACCCATCTCCATCGCGACCGCACCGAAGGTGACGACAACTCGATTATTATCGTCGAGTTCGAAGGTGGCGCTGTCGGAATGGCCGAAGAGAGCTGGGCCAAACCGGGCGGCATGGATGACCGGGCCGAGATTTACGGTTCACGGGGCGTTACGTACGCCGATCTCCTTCATGGAAACGCCCTCGAAACCTACAGCGAGACCGGTTACGGCTACGCCGTTGAAAAGGCCGGCGAAACCCGCGGCTGGAGCTTCACCATATTCGAGGAAATCTGGAACTACGGCTTTCCCCAGGAGATGCAGCATTTTATCGACTGCGTTCAGCACGACCGGCCGGCGCTCGTAACCGGCGAAGACGGCCGCGCCACCCTCGAAGCCATCTTCGCCGCCTATCAGAGCGCCCGGCTGGGCCGGAAAGTCCCCCTCCCGTTCACACCGCCCGGGTGGGCAACAAAACCGATCCACTGCTGGAAACCGTGGCTCTCGCCCGACTGCCCGGAGGAGCTGAGAAAGAGCGAACCGTAACGACAAATCATTCCCCGATAAGCGTTCTGCGGTAGCCATTAAAAGACTCTGGCTGAGGAACACTTCGAACGGCGTCTTTCCCGCGGACACATTCAGAGATCCGAATTCTCGGCCTCACACTACCGAGGTGGCCCTCGCGATGCTTGTTAGGTGGGGTGTGGAACGTGTACAATACCAGAATGGTCAGGGGTACGTGCTATCGGAGAATGCGAGTCATCGTTTATCTCTCCATGATTTACTCGGGACGGATGGCGGCCCGAAAAACAGCGGGCTAGTGTTTGAATCGCGGTGCGAAAGGTGATTGTCTTGTCAAACGCAAGGCGAAAAGGGAAGCAGCCAGGCTTGACGAATCAAAGTGATCGGGAGGAGGGCGAGCGAATCCGCTCCTGGATCAGGTCTACCGAAGGGCAGGCGGCGCTGGCGGAGGGGTTGGAGCGAGCCAGGAAAATGGTAGACACCTACCGGGAGGCTCAGCGCGTCAGCCAGGAGAGTCTACTCGAACCCGTGACGGGATACCCATAAAACCGGATGGCGCAAGCGTTCGAGGTCGTTACGTACTCAAAGGCGGAGTTTATACGCCTCCTCTCGGAGAAGGCGGGCGCCAGTCAAAGGGTCGTCAGCGCCAAAGAGCATGTCCAGTACTTCGATGACTATCTTGGTGGCCTGGGAGCGAAAACAGTCGTCGTCGAAAACAGCTACATCGACCGCGACTTCCTGGACGATTTTGCAAATTACTACGTGAGGTGTTTCAAACAATACTCTAGCCGATGCACGCGGCTGCACTTTTTTTCATCTGAGTTCGACGAAGGCGCCTTTTCTCAGCTCCTGCGCGCTAAGCCTGCCTCGCTGACCGATGACGACCTCACTATCTGTTACCTCGGATTCATGGTTGTCAAGCCCCTTCCCCAGACGATCGTTGGCCGCACTTGCTTCCGTACGTATCCGCCAGACGGTCGACGTCACTTCCCAGTTACGCGAAAGCTCGTGGCGCACCTCTTCGGCAAACGTCTCTGCGTGGACTCGCTGCCATTCCAGGAGCAGGAACGGGCTGCAGCTGCCTGCGCGACCAGTGCTCTATGGTCGGCTTTCCAGGCAACGGGGCGGCTTTTTCAGCATCGGATTCCATCACCGATGGAAATCACAAGAGTGGCCACCGAACACGTCCCGCTACTTACCCGTACATTCCCCGCTACCGCCGGTTTGAACAAGGCTCAAATGGCGGAAGCCATTCGCGGTGTCGGCCTCGAACCCTGTCTTATAAACGCCACGGATGAGCACGTTCTTAAGAGCACCCTCTACGCGTACCTTCGCGGGGGAATCCCCATAATTCTGCTCATAAAGCTGCACCGTACTTCCAATGCCGATCGCGCAGACGAACCGCTACAAGTGGGATCACACGCGGTCACCGCGGTCGGTTACAGCTTATCGAGCGGCCATCCCGTCGCTCATCCACAGAGTGGTTTCCGACTAAGTTCGATCCGCCTGGATAAAGTGTACGTCCACGATGATCAGATCGGACCATTCACCCGCATGGAGTGGCTGAATGGCGCAACCTTTACCACCACCTGGCAGGATCGGGCCAGCAGCGCCCATTTAATAGCTCACGCCGATCTCCTCCTCATCCCCCTGTATCACATTATTCGCATTCCCCTCGACTCTGTTGTAGACATGGTTTCCGCGTTTGACAGCATTATGGAATTACTCCGTACGCAATCGATCTTAACGCTGAGCGATCGGATTGAGTGGGACGTCTACCTGATAAGCTCAAACACGCTGAAGGAGGAAATCCATTCGTCTGCCGGACTGTCTGGGGAATACCGTGAGAGCGTGCTAACCCTGGGGATGCCTCGCTTTCTATGGCGAGCGACGGCGCTCGATAGCGGACGAGCCGTTCTGGACCTGCTCTTCGACACCACCGATATCGAGCAGGGACTGTCTTTCATTGGCGCCATCGAGTATGACGCAGCCATTTCCCGCGCGCTCCGGGTGGGATCTCCTGAGATATTGAAAGTTCCTGCGCTGCGCGATCAAGCCTCGGAGCGAATCTTCGAATGGTTCGCCAATCCTCCGTACTGAGTTGAAGGGCGGCCGCGCTTCAACCGGAGAGCGCTACGAACGTGCGAACGGATGGCCCGTCAAAGAGGTGCGCAGCAACGAGCGTCATTGCGATAGGATATTGGTCGGACCCGTTCGGATACGTGATGACGATGACGGCGGCGGTGATCTTCATCTGGTTTTGGACGACAGAGAGGATGACCCGCGCCGACTGAAACCACGTCCACCAGGTAAACTGATCTTATGACGAATGCTCGTGGTGTCACAAATAGTTACTCAGATACGCTATCACTCGCCGACCAGGTTAACGGGCTGGTCGATGAATACCGCGTCCGGTGCCTCTGGTTCCTGCGGGAGGATTATTATCCTAACACGAACGCTGAGCGGATGAGGACGCTTGAGTACATCGCGCGCTATGGGGATCGGCGCGCTTTTCAGCGAGCAAGGGAATTGCGATCTTGGCTCTCACACCGTTCCAACGAGAGGTCTGCCGGCTGCTCGCCCAGAATCGAATAGCAATCGGCGAAAGCTATGTGGCCGGTGGCGCTGCGCTGAATGCCATTTTGGCTCAGCCGCGACTTTCCCGCGACATCGACGTTTTTCACGACAGCCGCGAGGCTGTTGCAAACGCGTGGAACGCGGATCGAGAAACTCTTCTTTCAGCCGGTTTCCGAGTACAAGTTCTGACAGAACGTCCGACCTACGTGGAGGCCGTGGTCGAGCGCGAGGGAGACCGCCTCTTGATGCAGTGGGTCGAAGACAGCGCCTATCGCTACTTTCCGCTGGTGGAGCATCCCGACTTTGGTCTGGCGCTTCATCCGTTCGACCTGGCGACCAATAAGGTCCTCGCCCTGGTTGGACGCCTCGAGGTGCGGGATTGGGTGGATGTCATGGGCTGTTCCGCCAGTTTGCAGCCGCTGGGATACCTGATGTGGGCAGCAAGCGGCAAGGACCCGGGTCTCAGCCCTGAACATATTCTCTCGGAGGCTGCTCGCTCGTCGCGCTACACCCAGGAAGAGGTGGCGACACTCGACTTCGAGGGCCCGGCTCCGGATGCCGGGTCTTTATCGCGCGCCTGGCACTCGATCTTAGAGGAAGCCAAAGCCATCGTAGCGCTGCTGCCTGGTGAGCATGCCGGGGCAGCTGTCCTCGATATTTCGTTCAATCTGCTGCGCGCCCGGTCCGCGGAGCTGCGCCAACTTCTGGATTCCGGCCGCGTGCAATTTCATGAACCGGTGCTGCGCGGCGCCTTTCCGACTGTTCGCGAGGCCCCATGAAATGCTCACACGTCAGGCGCCAGGAGCGGGATTGGGGGCGCGAGGCAGAGGATACCGGGTATGGGGCGGGAACGCCTTATCCGGGTACGGCGGCGCCGGCGGGGTGGTAACCGGATTCTCCCGGATCTCTTTCTGAAGCTCCTGAATCGCCGCTTCTAACTGCGCGTCCTGCCCCTCGAACGTCGCATGCGGGAGATCGTCCACCACGATATCGGGGTCCACGCCGTGCCCTTCAATAAGCCAGCTCCCCTGCGGGCCATAAATTCCAATCTCAGCCGCGGAAGCGATGCCATCATCCACCAGCGTGTTATCGAACGAAAGCCAGATTTCTCCGCCCCAGGTACGGGTTCCAATGACCTTTCCCAGCCCCAGCCGGCGAAACCCCTCGGTAAACGCCTCGCCATCCGACGCCGTATGAGCGTCGCAAAGAACCACGATATGCCCTCGGAACGCGTACTGCATGTTCCAATCCGGCTCCCCTACCCGCGGCTGAAAATAGAACCATGCCTTCCGAAGCAGCTTCTCGAGGAGCCAGCTATCGATGTTGCCTCCGTTGTTATGCCGGACGTCGATAATCAGCCCCTGCCGGCGATAGACCGGATAAAAATCCCGCGCCCACTGCGCGTAATCGGGACCGGTCATCGCCCGGAGATGAACATAGCCAATCTGGCCCTTACCCTCGTCTTCCACTTTCAGGCGCCGGGTGTATTCCCATTCCCGGTATCTGAGATCACCATCCGACGAGAGCGGAGTCACGATGACTTCGCGCGCCGAGGCCCCGCCTGCCGGCTTGATCTTCAGCAGCGTTTCCCGTCCGGCGGTGTTCCGCAAGAGCAGCGCGATGTCAGGCACGCTTAAGGTTGAAACACCGTTCACCGATTGAATCACGTCGCCATCGTTCGCGGCCACTTCCGGTCGGGCAAGCGGCGAAAGGGACGCCGGCATATCCGGATCGGTGCGATAAATGTGATCAATCCGGTAGCCGCCATCCGCCTCGTCCCGGGAAAGCGCCGCGCCCAAAAACGCCGGCGGAACATGTTCGGGCGCGTCGCGGTGATCGCCGCCCTCCACAAACGTGTGCAGCGCCGAGAGCTCGCCCACCATCTGGCCCAGCAGATCGTTCAATTCACTCCGGTCGGTCACCCGGTCAACCAGCGGAAGATACTTCTGAAGCATATCGGGCCAGTCTACTCCATTCAGATGCGGATCGTAGAAGTAATCCCGCTCCAGCCGCCATGCCTCCACGAACATCTGGCGCCATTCTTCCCGCGGCTCAATCGGAAACGACCATCCCGATAGGTCCACCCGCGATTTATCCAGTGGGGGCGAGGCCGCGCCGGAATCGAACACGTAGAGCGCGCCACCCTTCCGAAGCAAAAGGTGCTTTGCGTCATCGGAGAGCTCATAGCCCTGAATATCATCGATCAGCGTCTTCACCTCGATGTCATGGTTCTGGATCTCCAGTGTCTCAAGAACGGGACCGTGCGAGGCTGCCGTTTCATACGAAGTCCAGAGAAGGCGTTTTGAAGTCGCCGAAAGATCCCCGTAGTTGCCCGGCGCAACCGGAATCTGCTCAAGCCGATCGATAATCCCATCCAGATCGATCCGGACCTTCTTCGCAGGCTTTTTCTCAGGCTCGGATCGGGCAGCTGGAATACCTGGCTTTGAAGCAGCGCTCGCGGCCGGCTTTGCCAGTTGATCAGGCTTTGCCGGTTGATCAGGCTTTGCCAGTTGATCAGGCTTTGTCGGTTGATCAGGCTTTGCCGGTTGATCAGGCTTTGCCGGTTGATTGGCGCCGGCGTCGTCGGGATGAAGCTCATCGGGACGCTGGAACGGGGAACGAAGTCCCTTCTGCAGGGGGATCTGATAAATCAGGGTCCGATGATCCAGAAAGGGCTCCGGCTGATCCGCGCCCCACGGCCCGCCCACCAACGTTTGGAAGTGCCGGTCGGACAGAAAATAGATCCACTTCCCGGCGGGACTCCATGCCGGTGAATAGCTGTCGAACCGGTCACTGGTGATTGGCGTCGTTTTGAGAGTGTCCAGCGAATAGAGCATGATCTGCCCGAAATGCGCCGCTGTCGGCGCCACGAAGGCCAGCCATCGACTGTCCGGTGACCAGGTCAGATCACCGTACCCGCCAGACTCCGAATGGCCGATCCGGGTCGAGAGCCGACCGGCGATATCAAAGATCCAGAGATCGTGGTTGAGGTCGGTATAAGCGATCTGCTTTCCATCCGGCGAGGGAATACCATCCGTGCGCGTCACGGCAGCGCCGACGCTCAACTGCACCGGAGGGCCCACGCCGTTCGCCGGGAAACGCCACCATTCCGTCTCCCCCGATTGATCGGAAAGCACGAGGAGCGACTTGCTGTCCGACGTGAACCGGGCGCTGCGGTATCGCACCCCGGGGCGCCGCGTGACCTCCACCAGCCGGCCCTCTTTCACCGGCGCCGAGAAGACCTGTCCGCGCGCCGTCAGCGCCACGTGCTCTCCATCCGGGCTCAGATGATACGCCGTGAGATAGGCCATCGGATTCTCAAGCCACTTCTCCCGCGTCTGGTCGAAGTCCGATTCCAGCGTGATATTCAGCTTACGGTCCTGGCCGCCCGCTATGTCAAGCAGGTAAAGGTCCGCGCCCAGTTGATAAACGATCCGGCCCGCGTCCAACGAAGCCGATTGGGCGTCCCAGCCGGCGTGATGCGTCAATTGATGGAGATCCTTCCCATCCGGGTTCATCGACCAGAGATTCATCGTTCCGTCCCGGTCCGAAAGAAAGTAGACTCGCCCCTGCCACCACATCGGGTCTTTGCTGGTTCCCTTGTAATCAGCGGTGAGTGGGATCGCTTCCGGAGCGCCATCCGTATACTTCCAGATATTCTGGGCCGTGCCGCCCTTATACCGCTTGGTGTGGCTGCCCTGAAAGGCGTAGCGGGTGAAGTACAGGGTCTTCCCGGTGTCGTCGTAGCTCCCGTCCGCCGCCTCGCTGAGCGGGACTCGCGTGCTCACAAAGGTCTTTGTATCGACGGCGGCCAATTGGACGTCAGGCAGCGTGGAATACGATGCGGTGGCGTAAAGAACCCGGCCGTCGCGCGTCCATCCCACCACGTTGGCGCTCTGTCCGTCAAATGTGAGCCGTTCCGGTAGTCCACCATCGATTGGCATCAGATAGACGCCCTCCGGCCCTTCATAGCTCGCGGAAAACGCCACCATCGTGCCGTCGGGAGAGATGGCCGCGTGCGACTCCTCCCGCGGCGAGGTTGTCAGCCGGCGGGCGGCGCCGCCATTTGACGAAACCCTCCAGAGATCACCCTCCGCCGTGAAAACGACGATACCGCCGCGCAGCGATGGAAACCGGTAGTATCCCTCTGCAGAAGGAACGCGCGTGGCCGGAGTCGCACGCGCAGGGGTAACGGCGCCGAGAGTGACGGACAGCAGAAGAATCAGCGCCAAGGCAAGCGCGGGCCGGGCAGAAAAAACCGTACAGGTCATTGATAGAGGGTTCCAATAATGCCGTGAAGCGATGATGATGAAGCGATGATGAAGCTATGATAAAGTATGGGGATCGAAAAGCGCAAGAGCGGCCGCTGCAATTTGGCGGCGTTCCAGGCGCCCCCAAAAAGTTTCCCATCCATGGAAGGAGCACTCTCACAGTTCGAACGGCTGCATCGCTTTGCAGGATTTAGATAACTCAGGACCAATAGTCTTATGACAGACGTACGCGATCTTCGTTTCGAATGGCCCCAGCTTCGGCGCCCGATGTTCCTGATCGTGGATGACCCGGCGCCCTGCCTTAACCTGGCGCATTACGAGCAATACTTCGAGCCCCACGTTCGCGACGTGCCGAACAGCTTCACAAACGCGTGGGCCGATCTTATTGAAGAATTCGGGGTTCGGGGTAAGTTCAGCGTTCTCCCGGTTCCCGCCGGAATCGGACGGATCGACCGTCCACTTCCCGGCGTAAAACCGTCAGATCAAGCTGAGTTTCTTCGTATCGCGCGGGATAGAATCTCGCCGCGGATGGATATATGCATCGAATTCCTGACTCACTTTCTCGCCTGGGATATCCATCATGACCGCCCGTTGGATTATACCGAAAAAACGATGGGACCGTTTACCAGCGAGGGGCATCTCACCGAATACTTCACCTATGGCCTCCGGATTTTAGACAGCCTCGGGCTCTCCCCGACCGGCGCCACGTCTCCCGGCGCGGCCTGCTGCGACATCGAAGGAGCCTATTCCCGGGCTATTCGGGATGCCGTGCGTGAAGCGCGCGGGCTGTCCATCGCCTGGTACTTTCTGCACGTCGATGTTTCCTCCCCGGTGGTGCTCCCGCGGCTCATGTCGCTCAATGAGAACTCCGGCCAGGCGTGTGTTAGCCTGCTCAGCGCCGGCAATGATCCGTCATGGCAAACGCAGCGACAGGAGCCATCAAACCTGGACATGCTGATCACGGCCGACGGCCAATCCGGCCGCCTGGTTGAGCTCTTCCGCAATGGCAGCCCGATTAGCTTTCATACTCACTGGCAGTCACTCTTCTCGGAAGGCCGCGCCACGGGCCTCACCGATTTCCGGGTGCTTTTTGGCCGGATCCGCGAGCATTTTGGGGAGCGAGCGCTCTGGACAAAATGCAGCGATCTTGCCCGCGTCTGGGCCGCGCAGGCCGCAACTCGTGTCATCGTCAGCGAAACCGAAGCGGCTGCCGAAATCCGGCTGCGTTCTCCCATTGCCTGCCCGGATTTCACCGTTTCGGTGCGCTGTGATCGGGAGGCGATCCGGGTCTATGCCGGCGCCCAGATTCTCAAACCGGCCTCGGGCGATCGCCATCTCCAACCTGACACCTGGCGCCACTCCGACGGAGTTCTCTCCTGGTGCGCGGCTTTACCGGCCGGCGAAGTGGTTGTCAGAATCGAAAGATAAGAGCATGACGCCACTTTTTCCACAGAACCTGTATGACGCGACAAGCGCCGCATCCGGTGTGGACGGTTTCGACGCCGTCGGAGAGAGCGAAGTGCAGCAGTTCTTCGACGAAGGATTCTTAGTCGTTGAAAATGCGTTTACCCCGGCTGAAACCGTTTCCGCCATTCAAGGGCTGGATGACCTCATCGCCGGGAAGAACGCGGATTACGCCGGTATTGAGTATGAAGAGGGTGTAAGCGATGTTAACGTTGGGCCGGCCTCGAGATTGGATCTGGTCCGGAAATTCTGGCGGTTCGTAGATTACGACGAACGGTTGAAGGCGCTGTCGGAACATCCGGCGATGATCTCGGTTCTGCGTCTCATTCTGCACGATACGCCCGAGGTGTTCCAGGACATGGCGCTTATCAAACCGCCGCGCATCGGCCGGGAGAAGCCGTGGCACCAGGACCTGGCGTACTTCCGGCTGCCCATCGAAACGGTTGTCGTGGGCGCATGGATCGCGCTTGACCCGGCGCTGATCGAGAATGGCTGCATGAGAGTGATTCCCGGCAGTCACCGGGCCCCGGTGGTTCATTTCAAGCGGCGCGACTGGCAAATTTGCGACAGGGACGTTCTTCGCGACGCCGCGATGGCGGTTCCCCTCGCTCCGGGTGGCTGTCTCTTCTTCCATGGTTTGCTGCATCACGGCACCCCGCCCAACCAGACCTCGCTGCGCCGCCGGGCGCTCCAGTTCCATTACAAGCCGGGCGGCGCTGAATGGGGCGCCGATGCCGACCGGCTCAGGATCTTCGGCGGCGAAGGTCAGGGGGCCCAATGCTGACCGCCGGTAGACCGCCCGGTCTCGTCAGTTTCCCTGCGAGACTCCCAGAACCGTGTCTATCCGGGTGGGACGTCCTTCACGGGCGCTCTGATTCATTGCCAGGCTCACGGCCAGGCTGATCACCGCATCGGAGTAGGGACTTCGGATCCCGGCTGCGTCCCCTCTCTGAACCGCGTCGATAAACACCCGGTCAATGTCCCCCACGTTCGGTGACGTCTCCTCAACGGCGCCATCCGATTGCACCGTAAGCTTACCATAGGTCCAGTTCAGGAGCGCATTTTCGTAAAGGATATCGAGCACGTTAGCGTTACTCCAGCCGATGCTCGATGCCCAGCTTGTGGTGAGCGAGCCGGCGGCGCCATTCTTGAACTTGAGCGTGATAGCGTTGAAATCGGGACAATCAATCTGATCCAGCACGCGGCTAACGGACACGCAGAAGACTTCCTCAATTTCTCCAACAAGATAACGCATCATGTCGATGGTATGTGTCGCCTGTTCCACAAGCTGTCCGCCCGATCGGCTCATCTGACGGACCCAGCGCGAGGGATCACCGGCGCCGCTGTCGCACCAGTATTTTCCGACCACAAGCCCCACACGCTTACCCGCCAGCAATTCGCGCGCTCGATCCACCGTGCCCGCGTAGCGAAGCTGATAGCCAACCGCCGTGATCAGGCCCCGCTTTTCAACCCGTGCCGCGATCTCTTGCGCCATCGCCATCTCCAGAGCCACGGGCTTCTCCACCAGAAACGGTATTCCACGTTCAATCGCGTCGAACTCCGGGGCGCCGTGCGCAAAAACCGGAACACTGATATAGACGGCGTCGAGATCCCCACGATCCAGAAGCGCCCGGTGGTCGGTATAGAACGACGCGCCGGTGTCGTTGGCGGCCGCTCGGCTCAGATCCTCCACCACGTCGCACACTCCGACAATCTTCGCTTCCGGTATCCCGAGCACACGGCCGATATGGCCTCGCGCATTTCCACCGCAGCCGATGCAGCCAACTTTCACAATCTCTGACATTCGCTTATCCTGACTCTATCCGAACCTGGGATATGATGTCTGACGCCATTTGACGCCATCACGCGCTGATGACCGCCCCTGCCCTACCGGCGCACCGGTCGGCTTCGCTTAGAGCTGACAGCCGGGAGAACCGGAAACCATTATGGCCGCCGGGCGTGTCAAATGTCCATGCCCGTTCACAGAAAGTGGTTCCGAGACAGGCGGGCTGAATAGAGAAGTGAGAATGCTTCCAATAATCCTCGGGTCTTCCTCATCCGGACGGCAGCGAATCCTCCGGGAGGCCGGATTCCTGTTCGAGTGTCGCACGCCGCAGATCGATGAGAAGGCCATTCGAGATCCGGATCCAAGCCGGCTGGTCCTTCGGCTCAGTCACGCAAAGGCCGACGCGCTGCTGCCCGGCATCCATCAGCCGGCGCTGCTGATCACGGCCGACCAGGTCGTTCTTTGTGACGGAGAGCTTCGCGAAAAGCCCGCGAACGCCGACGAGTGCCGCCGGTTTCTTGCCTCTTATAGCGCCGGGATACCCGCTGAAACGGTGACAGCGGTCGTGGTGACAGCGACCGCGTCAAACCGACGCTTTGAGGGAGTGGATATCGCCCGGCAGTATTTCGGGCAAATTTCCGGCGCAGTTGTTGAGAAGGCGATTCAGGCCGGGAGGATTCTATCCTGCGCCGGCGGCTTCCAGATCGACGATCCGCTGTTCCAGCCCTATCTCCTTCGCCGTGAAGGCGACGAAGATTCCATTATTGGCCTCCCAATGAACCTCGTGCGCCGGCTGTTAAGCGAGGCAGAATGGGGTAATGGGAGCGCGTATATGCCCTCTTAAAAAATCGCGCGCGGCCCGAGCCGAGTACAAGATGCATGCGTCAAGGACAGCGCCCTGCATCAGTACATTCCGAGCTTCTGGGCTTCGGCCACCAATTCATTCAGGCCGCGATGCCGTTCGGCTTCCTCTTGCTCCTTGAAGCGCAGCAGGTCTTCGAGCAATATACGCCGGCGTGGTCCTACCAGGTGTAGGGCACGCGGATGATAAATGCCGCGCTAATCTCGGAATGTCGCGTAGACGACGCGGCAAATGTCCGAGGTCGCGTCTTCTGACGCACGATGAACAATTACTCCATTTTTTTAGCGGGCGCGACGATAATTTATCCGAAGTAACGACGCCCTGGCTGCCGTTTTGCCCGCGACCCGCGGCTGTGGAGAATTCGAAGATGCCCTCACAGCGATCACGTACCCCTACCCTCACTGAAGATCTTGCGGCTATTGAACGGCAGCTCAGCGATCGTCAGATCCGCCGCCATGGCGACGTGTCGAGCCTGCGAAAGCGCCGACGCCTGGTTGGAATGGCCCTCGGAATCCTCTTCGCCTGCGTCGCCACACTCGCGTGGGACGGATTTAATCAGAAGAGCTGCGAAAGGACCGCCACCATTCAGATCCTTCAGGCGCCGGTTCAGGTCTGGAGCGCCGGCGCCCGAAGCTGGTCTATGGCGACTAACATGACACAGGTTGGCCGGGGAGACACCGTTCGCACCGGTCCCGGGGCCAGCGCCCTCCTGACCTCCGCCGATGGGACTATTATCAAAATGGCGCCCGGGACCGTTGTGTCTATCGAGACGTGGGGTTACAGCCGACAGACGGGTGGGCGGCGCCGCGCGCTGCAGCTTTATACCGGGCGGATCTGGCTGAATGCGCCACCTGCTGCCAGCGCCGATTCTTATTTTGATATTCGAACTTCATCGGCGCGGATCACGACTCAAGACGCGCAGATCAGCGTGCTGACGCAGGGTTCAACCTCGCTCTCAGTGGAGACCGGCGCAGCGCTGCTAACCGCGCGCGGCGTGATGCAGCGAACGAAAGTATCCTCCGGTGAGGCGGTGGTCGCCAACGGCAGCGCCGAGGAGGCGCCCACCCCATTCCCCATGCCATCGACGGAGGCTCAGCTCTGGCACGCGCAGTTGAGTCAGCCCGGTCCCGCCGGCCTGGCGCCAGGCGCTGATGGACGGCGTGCGCTGGTCAACTTTGAGGAGCAGTGGCTGGTCCGGCCGATCGCCATTCTCTCGTCCGCCGCTCATATCAAAAGTCTGAGTGGGGATGATGAAGACGCGGCCGGCGACGCCAACGGCTATACACCCGGCGCTTACCAGATGGCGATGGCCGCCGCGCGCCGGCTCCGGAGCGCCATGGAGCTAAGCTCCGGTTCCGGGGAGAGCTACCCGGCTTCCGTTGGCCTCACCGATCTTTCGGGCATGAGCATGGGCCCGGAAATGAAACAGGTTGTGCTCGAAAGTATCGCGCAGCATCAACTGGTCGCCTATCAGCGCCTCGGCGGCCGGTACAAAATGTATATCCGCGCGCGCCGGCCCTCCGACGCCCTCATATTGATCACCCCCGACTCAATTGTTGTCGTTCCCGACGTACAGCTCTGAGAGGACGGGGGATGGAGGACGGGGGATGGAGGACGGGGGACGGAGGACGGAGGACGGAGGATGGAGGATGGAGGATGGAGGATGGAGGACGGAGGATACAGGCGCGAGGCGCGGGATACGAGGCGCAGGGTGCGAGATGCTCAGCGTTTTTGATTCATCCTGCATCTGTCAACCTTTGTTCTCGTTTACTCTGCCTTTGTTCTCGTTTCCTCTGCGGCCATCTGCGGATCTCGGCGTCTCCGCGGTTAGATTTTTCTACGTCCCCGTCCTTCGTCCTTCGTCCTTCGTCCTTCGTCCTTCGTCCCCCGTCGTTCGTCCTTCGTCCTTCGTCCCCCGTCCTTCGTCCTATATCGCCCCGAACTTATCGATCGTGGTGGAGTGGAAATGCTCGCCGGGACGTAAGATAGTGGTGGGGAAGTTGGGATGGTTGACGGAATCGGGAAAGTGCTGCGTTTCCAGACAGAACGCGTCGTGCTTCTTATAGATATGGCCGTATTTGCCGATGATGCTGCCATCTAAGAAGTTACCCGAATAAAACTGCAGGCCCGGCTGCGACGTGAATACTTCCAGTGTTCGCCCGGTAGTCGGTTCTACGACCCGCGCGGCCAGCGCCATTTTGTGCCCGCCGCTGTTCAGCACGTAGTTATAGTCATAGCCTCCGGGAAGCTGCTTGATCCGCGATCCAATGGTGGTCAGCCGGGTGAAGTCGAGCGGGGTACCTTTGACCGGTTTAATCTGTCCGGTGGGGATGAGAGTATCATCGATCGGCGTGTACCGGTCGGCCGCAATCATCAGCTCGTGGCCTAACACGTCGCCCGATCCCTTCAAATTGAAGTAGCTGTGATTCGTAAGATTGATCGGAGTGTCTTTATCGGTCGTCGCTGCGTATTCGATCTTAATGCTGTTATCTTCAGCGAGCGTAAATGTCACCGTCACCGAGAGATTACCAGGATAACCCTCCTCACCATCTTTACTCAGGTACGAAAACCGGACGGAAGGCCCCAGCGGCGTCATGGCCGGCGCAGCGTGCCAGATCACCTTATCAAAGCCTCGTTTGCCGCCGTGCAGGGAGTTGGGGCCGTTGTTGACGGCGAGCGTGTATTGCTTGCCATCGAGAGTGAACTTGCCGCGAGCGATCCGGTTGGCGACCCGGCCAATGGTCGCGCCAAAGTACGGGCTTTCGTCCAGGTACGGCTTAAGACTGCTAAAGCCAAGGACCACGTCGCCCATGACCCCATGGCGATCCGGGACGTGGATCTCGGTGATGGTTGCGCCATAGTTCATGATCTTGACGATCATGCCTCGCCGGTTGGTGAGCGTATAAAGCTCAACCGGGACGCCATTATGGGTCTTGCCGAAGGCAGTTCGCACTATTCGATCCCTTCGATAGATTCTGCCGCGCCCATTCGCGGCGAGCGCAGCGCCGATCAGCAGGCAAGCCGAGACGGCCGCCGCGATCAATCGATTCATACCCGTTCTTCCCAACATCTTCCACTCTCCCTGTTCCATGAGCCTCGAATTATCCTCCGGCGCTGTCATTATCTCGAACGTCCGGCAGCCGGACGCCTTGCGACATTTCCGACGCAGGAGCAGCCCCTCCGCATGGCGTATTGTGTATAGAGGAGCGGGCTTAAACGTTGATCGGCGGCCGGCGCCTTTCCGACATATCATCGGAAAGTGAGGAGACAACTGTGAATAGTGTTCGTGGTGGCGTACGGCGATTCCTGGTAGAGTTTATGAAAGCGGTCGGCGGATGCGGCACGCTCGTGCTGCTCGGACTGGCGTGGGCGCAACCGGCGGGCGCGGCTATTTCGCCACGGGCGGACATCAGCCTGGACGATGGCTGGCGCTTTATTCGGCAGGATATGCCCGGCGCACAGGCGGTGGATTTTGACGATAACGGATGGCAGTCGATCCATCTACCGCACACCTGGAATAATCTGGATGGCGAGGATGGCGGGAACAATTATTATCGCGGGCCGGCGTGGTATCGCCGGCGCCTCCGGGCTGACCCGGTTTACGCCGGCAAAGAGATCTATCTCAAATTCGACGGCGCCGCGACCGTTACCGACGTCTACGTGAACGGCCGGAGTGTTGGCGAGCACCGGGGCAATTTTGGCGCCTTTTGCTTCGACGTGACGTCCTTCATGAACCACGATGGTGATAATCTCATCGCTGTCCGGGTCGATAACGCTTACAATCCGGACATCCCTCCGTTGAGCGGTGATTTCACCGTTTTCGGTGGTCTCTATCGAGACGTTCATCTTCTGGCGCTTGATCGGCTTTCGGTTACGCCGCTGGATTATGCCTCGCCGGGCGTTTTCCTCAAACAAGATCGGGTTTCAGACCGGCAGGCGAAACTCGATATCATTACCGAGATCCGGAACGTTAGTGGGGTTTCGAAGCGGGCCACGATCAAAACTCGAATCACCGATGCCAAGGGTCGCCTCGTCCATTCAACATCCACGCGCAAAATGGCGCCGGACGGAACTACTCAAACAGTAGATCAGCATGTCACCCTGCGCCGGCCGCATCTCTGGGACGGGGTCGATGATCCTTATCTATATCAGGTGACGGTGGACGTGATGGATGGCAAACGGGTGACCGACGAAGTCACTCAACCACTGGGACTCCGCTATTTTCACGTCGATCCGAACCAGGGCCTCTTTCTGGACGGCAAGCATTACGCGCTGCATGGCGTGGACCGGCACCAGGATCGGCTGAATAAGGGCTGGGCCATTAGCCCGGCCGATCATTTGCAAGACTTCGATCTGATCCGTGAGATGGGCTGCACCGGAATCCGGCTCGCGCATTACCAGCATGCGCAGTATTTTTATTCGCTTTGCGATCGGGGCGGGCTGGTGGTGTGGGCGGAGCTGCCGCTGGTGAACCGGCTCGGAAAATCAGCGGCGTTCGCGGAAAACGCACGCGCGCAGTTGACCGAGCTGATCAAACAGAGCTACAACCATCCCTCGATCCTGTTCTGGAGTCTGTTCAACGAACTGCAGTTTCCCAAACCGAGGAACGCCCCCGCCAATCCAAATGACTGGGCCTTGATCGTGCAGCTTAATAAGCTGGCGCACCAATTAGACCCTACGCGGCTCACGACCGCAGCGAGCGATATCAATCCGGCGCACCCGGTCAACTTCATTACCGATCTAATTGCCTTCAACCGCTACTACGGCTGGTACGGCGGGAAGCCGGGCGACTGGCCGAAGGCGCTTGACGATCTTCACCGCAAATATCCCAACCGGTGCATCGCCATCAGCGAATATGGCGCGGGCGCCAGCATATACCAGCACGAACAGGACCCAAAACAACCTCAAGCCGGTGGCAGGTGGCATCCGGAGGAGTGGCAGAGCGTGGTTCACGAGGCGGCCTGGAAAGCGATGGAGACCCGGCCGTTCCTCTGGGGTACGTTTATCTGGAATATGTTCGACTTCGCCTCAGACGGTCGACACGAGGGCGACACCCCTGGCCGCAACGACAAGGGCATGATGACTTATGACCGCAAGACGAAAAAGGACACGTTCTTCTGGTACAAAGCCAATTGGACCACGGATCCATTCGTCTATATCACCAGCCGCCGGTTCACACCCCGCGCTGCGGGGCCGATTGAAGTCAAGATCTACTCCAATTGCGACCGGGTCAGCCTGAATGTGAACGGCCATCTGATCGGCGCGCAAACGGCGCCGGATCACATCTTTTTATGGACGAACGTGATGCTCACCACCGGCGCCGATAGGATCGAAGCCATCGGTGAGAAGAATGGGCGGCGGGTCCGGGATAGCTGCGTTATTACCGGTACCTGAGCATAGATGAGCCGTCCCCCCGGCGCCGCGGACGGCCATAAGGCGGCCGCACCTGGGCAGCCCGCGCCTCCGCCAGCACAGGGCAGTGACGCGGGTTAGATTAGGCGGCAATGGTATTTGTCCATCGCCGCCGAACCGGATTATCAGACAACTACTGGATGGCCCCGCTCGCACGATAGGCGGGGGTCTCAACTCCGTACCCGAGCTGCTCTGAGAGCATTTGAAGATCGAATGCTTCTTTGCGAATGCGGAGGTCGTAATAGTAGAGCACGATAGGGATGAGGAACAGTGGAACAGCGGTGGCGGATGCAACGCATGCGAGGATCATGCCCAGAATGCGCTCGGAGAAGGGAATGATAACCGGCACGTTGGGATGAGCCATTGTTTGCATCATCGCTCCGAAAACGATCACATAGTAGGGTGAAAGGATGATTGACTGCAGGATCGAATAGCCCAATCCACAAAGGATCGTGAGCCCGACGCCCTTCCAGAGGAAGCCGCGCTGCAGTTTAAGGCTTCTCTCGATCGCAGCGACGGCGCCCTTGCCTTCGACCGCAGCCGCGGGTCCGGCGAGCATGACGCCGACGACCGTGAAAAGCATAAGGACCAGGATCACCGCGATCATCAGGAACATAACACCAAAAATGGCGGTAAAACTGGATGGGCCATGCATTCCATGCGACGCCGCTGCGAAGCCAATAAGGACGGCAAACAGGACGAAAAAACCGACGAAATAGACGCCAAAGATGGCGAGCGTAGAGAGACACATGGCGCCAAGAAATCCCCAGAACCGATTATTCGGGCGAATGACCTCAGCGGCGGATACGTTTCTGCCGAGATAGATCTCGGAAATGGCCCGGGTGAGCGCAAAAAGGTTGAGGAAAAAGACCGCCATCGCAAGCAGCATGAACAACAGGAAATCGACCCCGGGCATATGGGGGTGCGAGCCACCCAACATCTGCCCGCCGGTGAGTGATGGATCGAGAAGCTCGAAGAGGAGCACAGGACTGGTGATGCAGAGCACGACGGCAGCGAAGAGCTTCCAGTGCCGGCTATAGAGCGAAAAACTCTCACCGATGATTTCCAGAACGGTCCGGGGACGCAGACGGGATCGGATACTCGCGGAACCGCTTACTGCAACCGTAACGCTCAGATCGAATTGGCTGGAGATGGCTTCATTCGCGGGGGCGAAAGACTCGGCGCCAGGGGCGAAGGATTCGGCATCCCGGATAGAGGGCGTCGATCCATATTCGAGCGGCTGACTGCACTTAGGGCAGACGGTTACATCGCCGGGGTATTCTGTGTTACAGTGATTGCACGTCATCGTGTTTACCTCGCATTTCGTTTCGCCCGCGCACTGGCTGCGCCGGGTGAGTGATTATCTATTTGTTCGTCGCCGCTTTTGACGATTCCCCCTCGCGGAGCCACTCCTGCCGCGCGAACTTAAACTGGTCTCGTACGACGGGCGGGCGTACACAGCCCTGGCGCCAATTAATATGACGGGAGTCCGCCCCATGGGGTTTCCGCGGGTTTCAAGGTTTTCGAGCTTCCATGAGATCAATGTTCGGACTGATGCGCATCACAGTGAGCGCACCTCACCCTCCCGCGCTCAGGCTTGCAGCGTTCCAAACGCCGCGGCGCCGGGGGATGATCCGTGGAAGAGGTAGGGAGCGCGGTCGGTTTCACGGGCGTAACGGTGCGTGATCTCCTCAATGACATCGGCGGCGTCGGGACGGCCGAGAACGGCGACGGTTCCACCACTGCCGCCACCCGTAATTTTGGCGCCGAATAGCCCCCGGCGCGGACCGGCCTCCCGGACCATCTCCACCAGCCGGTCAGTTCCTTCCGATCCGAGACCGCAGGCGGAATAACTGGCGTGGGACTGGTACATCAGCTCTCCTAATTCCTCCAGCCGGAGTTCATCGATCTCGCCGCGCATGAGCTTAATAAAGCTTCCAACCCGGGAATGCTCGTAGATTGGATGCGCGGTGGGGATTCTGACAGCATAGCTTCGATCCGGATCGACCCGCGTGACGCTGTCCGTGGTGCCGCCGTAACGGGCCAGAAACGCGGCGCCCGAGATTCGTTCGGGAAGCGAATGAGCGTAAAATTGTTCGAACCGGGCCGGCCCGACATTGGCGAGGTAGCCTCCCCACAGCCGGTCATCAATTGTTACCACGCCATTAGATTTCATCGTCGCGGGCATCCCCTCTAAATCGGCCAGGATCCGGTAGCCCATGAACGCCCCGACACGCACCGATCCATAGTCGGCGCCGGAGACGGAGTGACGCACTCCCGAGTCAATCCCCCAGATAGCGGCGTCGGGCGGCAGGGAGACCATGCCCTGCAGCTCAGCCGGCTGGCAGAGGAGGGCCATCAGCCGCCCTTCCTCACCGCAGGACGAGGCCATCTGATCCATCACTCCGCAGGGCGCGCCCACCACCGAATTCTCGACCTTCTGACAGAGGATCGCCAGATCCCGCGGCTGGATGGAAATATGAAAGGCTGCGGCGACCGCCTGCATGACGGCAACCTCAATCGCCGCCGACGAGCTGACTCCTTTGCCCTCCGGCACGCTGGAATCGATCAGAATACGCGCCCCCTCCGCGAACTGCGTCTTCCGTTCTCGCGCCAGTACGAGAAACGCGCCGGCGGCGTACGCGGCCCACTGGCAGTGCGAATCTCTTGCAAAGTATCCCCGCGCCTCTTCGTAACTGATCGGGCCCTCCGGATTATAAAAGTCCGCCAGCCGCATTTCGAACGACAGCGACCGATCCCCGCTCTCACTTCCGAGGCTTACGATCCGGATCATCTTACCCGGATCACGCTGAATCGCCACCAGCGCCGCCTCCCGAATCGGAAGCTCAAGAACCATCGATCCCGAGTAATCCGCGATCCCGCCCATGAGATCGAGCCTTCCCGGAGCACGCGTGATCAAGATTGGCACGCGGGGCGCGAACAGGTTATGCGCCGGTGACTCCGGGTTCTGAGCGAGCGAACGAAGCCCCTGGATAAATGCGGTAACGTCAGGAAGCTGTGTCATCATGCTACTCCGGTCCGGGAAACCACTCCTATCTATTATCGCGGTTCGTCCATCGTCCATCAACATCGAAGAAATCCGCGCCGGAACGACGCGCGGGGCGTCAATGCCTCAACCGTATCGGACATCGCACGCGTCCGTTGTTTCCTCTGAGGAGGTTTACGATGCCGGGAAACATACTCGTAGTCGATAATGCGGGTTTGGCGCAGGCGGCGCTGGAGCAAGCCGGCTACCACGTCACGACCGCGGCGGATGGCGCAGAACTCCTGGCGAAGGTGAAGGCAGACAAACCCGATATGGTCGTTTGCGACGCCATGATGCCGCAGATAGACGGTTTTGATGTCGTTCAGAAGCTAAAGGCGGAGACGCCAACTCGGAGCATCCCCACGGTCATGCTCGGCGGACCATCCGACAGCGAAGTGCATAGGGGTTGGACCTCCGGCGCTGACTGCTATCTCACGAAGCCATTCGATCAGGCCGAACTGCTGGACTTCGTCGGGAAACTGCTGCAAATGGGCCGGTAGGCGTGCAGATCTCCGAGCCTGAGACTCTCGCCCCGCTCCGATTACCCACAGAAGAGCGGTATAACCGGAGCGGGAACTATCTGATAATCTCGCCGCCCGTGCGCTCGCCGCAAGCTGCCTTCCCACGCCTCTGCGCACGGTGGCGAGATAATGACTTCAGCGCATCTCTTTGTCACCCAGCATCGTCTGCAAATAGCAAATCTGCCCGGTGTGATAAGTGGTGTTCCAGTAATGCGAGAAGAGAATCTCGGCGCGGGTCATCACCATGTCGGGCATGAACGGAAGCTCAATCTTTTCCGACAGCCTTTCTTCCGGAAATGAGTTGAGGAACTCGCGCAGTTTCTGCATGTTCTTCTCCAGCTCCGCCTCGCACTTGTCCACGGTGTCCATCGCCTTGCGGGCTTCCACAACCTGGTGCATCTGGTCCGGGTCAAACTCGGGGGCTTTCTCCGCAAGCGCGATCATAACCGGCCACATCGCAGAGCCGGCCACCTCCTGCAGGATTTCTAGCGTGCTCCGCGCTCCGTCTGGTCCCCACGTCAACTTATCTGCCGGCGTCGCGCGCGCCGCCCTCACAATTGCCCCATTGGCCCGTTCGGTCATCTCCAGCGCAAGATCCGTAATCTTCATTCATATCTCCATATCTCGACGAAATGTGAACGCGTGATGGCGTCTCGATTCCATTCTAACACGGACATTCGAGCGCGGACGGAGGACGGAGGACGGTGAGTGTGTGAGTGTGTGAGTGTGTGAGTGTATGAGTGTGTGAGTGTGTGAGTGTATGAGTGTGTGAGTGTGTGCGACGGTGAGTCTTTGGTTCACCCTTCGTCCTT
>DASRZA010000516.1:0-8153 GCA_035686845.1 Armatimonadota bacterium
TGCTTCCTACCAGCTGGTCAACGAGCAGAGAAGTGGTGCCAACGCGTATAACACCACGTTCCTTTATGACGGAGTTGGCAACCGAACGGTGAAGAACGATTCGGGAGCGCTGACGAGCTACTCTTACAACCCGGCGAACGAGCTGACGCTGATCACGCCACCGACCGGCCAGCCGACTACCAGCCTCTGGGACGCCAACGGGAATCTCTTGAGCGAGAACGCCGGCGGTTCCATCACGACGTATTCGTGGAACGGAGAGAGCCGGCTCGTGGGAGTGGCTTACCCGACCGGCGCGCCGGACACGATGAGCTATTCTGCGGACGGGTTGCGGCAAAAGAAGGTGACCGGGAGCGGTACGACCGGGTTTGTGTGGGATGGCCAGAACGTGCTGATGGAGACCGACGCTTCGGGTTTGACCCAGGCGCATTATACCGATCATCCCGGGATGTGGGGAGGGCTCGCCAGTCAGAGGCGGTCCGGAGCTAGCAGCTTCTTCGGGTTCGACCAGCAGGCCAACAGCCGAGTTCTGGTGACGTCAGCTGGAGGTCCATCCGACAGCTACCTCTACGGGGCCTTTGGGGAGGAGCTTTCGGTAAGCGGAAGCACGGTGAACGCGCTGCGGTTCGGCGGGATGGTAGGGTACTACCGGGATCTGGCGGCGAGGCTGTACGTGAGGGCCAGGCATTACGAGCCGGCAGTGGGGCGGTGGATAAGCCGGGATCCGCTGGGATTCCTGGGAGGGGACTGGAACCTTTACGGGTATGGGCGTGGGCGGCCTACGGTTTTGATTGATCCTACGGGTGCTCAGATCCCGATTGCGTGCATCGGTTGTGCGGCGTGCGTTGGGACCATCATTATTGCCAGTCTCTTCGCGTGTTATGGTTCTCCGATAGGTTTTCTAGAATGTCTACAATGCTGGCTCGATGACCACCCGTGGGCGTATGCTGTTCTAATTGGGTGCGCGGTTGTGTGTGCCGTCTGTATCCCCGTACCAGTTCCTACTCCGGTTCCAGTGCCTATCCCCACACCAGTTCCGGTTCCGGTCGGAGCGCCGGCAATGGCCGCGCTTAGCTCCGGTGCCGCACGCCTCGGCGATCGCCCATATCCATGGAGTGACGACGGCGGGTTTGGCGACCTGGCACGTGCGCCGTGCAAGCGCTTACTGAGGCGGTGCGTTTGCGAGAACTGGTGGACAGATCAGGATTGTGGGAATTGCTACCGGTATTGTAGGCATTACAACTGCTGGCCGTGGCAAAAGTGCCATCCGCGCTTCGGCGGGTACTAGTAGTGCGGTCGAAAAGATCGTTTCTGGCCAGATCGGCTCGGATCGAGGGGTCCAAACCCCAACGTCTAGTCGGGTCGTTGCGCTACGGTAATTCTGGCGGGCCGATTCCCTGCTACGTTCGCTGTCTTTGCTTTTCGGCGAGGCTTCAAGGAGGCTGTCGTGGTAATCGTTCTACGGGCTGTATATGGCCTCCGTCATCGGGGAAGCAGCGCGCGGCGTTGCTGAGGTGTTCTAATCTAGTCTCTCTGCGACAGACTGTTGGCCCTGTCTTTTACGTTCGTATCAAATCTGTGCTCGGAAACTCCGTGCCGTGGTCCTCGACGTAGTTAAGAGTTCGACGGATTTTGATTCTTTTAGGTACCGCTTTAATGTACGTGATGGCGGCGGAGGGGCTCTGAGTTGTGCGCGGAAATGTCGCGCAGAAAGGCGGCGAAGTCTCGCTACCAAAAAGCGCATTTCTGTCCGAGAGCGCAGCTTTTGGACCGGGCTTCGTTGGGATCTCTAAGTTAAACACCGCTCAAGGCTCGGACCATCAACTTTTTGCCTCCTCGTAATAGTTTCACGGGCCGCATCGTAGATCGCTTCGATCCAGGACGTGGGCCAGCACCAGGATTTCTCCAGAGCGGCCGGCCGCCTGCGTAGGATGTCCGCGCTGTGCCGGGTACGTTGGCTCGTTGAGCGATGCTGTAGCCCGCGTCTAGATGTTTCACTGATGGTTTACGCGTCACGAGCGGCACATTGCTTGGAAGTTAAGGCGCGAATTTAGCATGAGACTTCATTTGGCGTCTCCGGTATCAGGAGACCGCAGTCGGTGGTTATTCGTCCGCGTGCTTCTCGTGGGGTGGTGTACGGACGTCCGACAATGTTCGGTATGGTACCATGCCCGCCCGGGCGGGTGGGAGTTAACGATTCGCTTTGCCTTTGCCTTAAATATCGTGTGAGAAGGGTGTGGTTCCACAATCGGTTCCCCGCCAGGGGGACTTGGATAGAATGTTGGTGTATGAGCCACCGTTTGTGGTCCGGCTGCGCGGCCGGGATGATCGCGAGTTAGCTGGCATGTCTTATGATGAGTGGTTCCGCGAGTCTTGTCTTCCGATCCTCGACTCGGGGGCGAAAGTATGTCTCGCGCACTTGCAGCGCTATCTGGACGGCCCTCCACCTGGGGGTGATGACAGCTTTCTGGATGCAACGCTGCACTACTGTGTCGAAGCCGCGACCGAGCTCGCCATAGTGCGGGTGCGTAAGCGTGCATCGCCTCTGTATGCCCGTTGCCAGGCCATGAGCCTGCTGGTATTCGTGTCCCAATGGATGGAAATAGAGATTCCCGAACCGGAATTGCAAGCCCTCCTGGGCAGCGTAGCGGCGGGGCCCGATGAGAATCTCGCTATGCTCGGCCTCATCCGTGGAGTGGCATCCCACGCAGACCTGTGGCCGCGGCTAGCGACAAGTGTCCGGCAAGCGCTCAAGAGGGCATCCCGTGCGGCCGGAATTACGAGGACCCATATGCCCCGTGGAAGAGATGGGGTCCAGCGTCTGTCGTTGGTCGCGGCTCAAGAAATTCTAAGCAGGAGACCCGGATACGCGAAGATCGGCGGGAAGGGCCAGCCTGTCTGACATACGGCGGGGTCCAATCATGAGCGCAATTTGTCAGGGCGTTGGGGCCCAGTCTCTTTTTCCGACGGCTACGATTGCGCATCGTCAGACGGGCCGATATGCCCCGATGTGAGTTTTCGGTGCTTTTGAGGGACAGGTAAGTCTATTGGACTGGATAGTCTCCCCGCACGCGAGGGAGTCGACCGCGTCCGGTCGCGTCCTCTCGACACAGTTGGAAACCGGCTGAACAACGTGGAGTTGGACGGGACCCGGGTGGCCTGCGCGTATGATCCGAACTACCAGCTCGTCAACGGGCAGAGAAGCGGCGCGAACGCCTACAACACAACCTATCTTTACGACGGGCCGCGACATGAAGTCGCTTGATTGATTGTCCTGCCGGCCTGGATGAAAGCCGGACGGGACCTGCTGTCCCATCAGCAGTACCATGGGCGGGACGACGAGGAACGACCGGCGCAAGTCGGGCGTAATCGCCGGAGAAAGCTGCCCGCCGACAAAGTATCCCGCCACCTTCGGGCCAATAAAATGGACCGGGTGGCCGCTCGAACTGCGAGGGAAGAGCGGCGCTGCCAGCATTCGGCGGCAAGGGGCAATGGTGGAGGTCCTCTGAAATGGAGGAAATGGCTAACTGATGTGAACTCTGGTAGACACCGTTAAACCGAACAGGCCAAAGATGCTTATCTCCCCCTCGGAAACGTTGATTCCGAGAAGGGAGTGACGGCCTGAGCCAAAAGGCGACGGAGCGGGAGCAGGGGTCCTCGTCTCCCCTGTCATGGGCAACCAGGTCTAACCTGGCGCTCCCGCTGAACACAGAGAGCCTGAACCTCAGTCACTCAAGCGGAACATGGTAAGCCCGTATTTCTCCTGCTCCATCTCGGAATCAAAGATTCCGAGGGAACAGGTAGAGAAGCCGCAAGGCCAATCGACGGGGATGCGGGTAGAGGAGGGTGGAGAAAGCGAATGCCACAGTGTAATGCTGCGGATACGGAAGTACGCCGGTCGGTAGGGACAGGAAAGCCCTGCTATCGGTTCTCTCTTCCGGCGCGAAAGCGAGCCCACTTCCACCTGGTCTTTCATCACGAGAGAACTTGAAGAACCGGATATACAACTCGATTGCGAGGGAGCAAAGCAAATGGCGGCACTTCTTTGTGCTGGTGCAGCTTCCGACGAGAAGGAAGAATGGCTTGGCCTTGACTGGCAGGCCGCTCATCTTCAAATCCGCCGGCTTCAGGCGCGTATCGTGAAGGCTGTCAAGGAAAGCAGGTGGGGGAAGGTGAAAGCCCTCCAGCATCTGCTCACCCACTCGTTCTATGGCCGCATTCTGGCCGTGAAACGAGTGACGGAGAATTAGGGGAAGAATAGCCCGTCCTCCGATGACATACCGGGTCCGGCAGCGGGCCTTAGAAAGGCTTGAGCCGTATGAGGTGAAAGTCTCACGTACGGTTCTTATGGGGGGGAGCGGCGGTAACGCCGTCTCCCCTACCAGGCCCGGGTAACCGGACGGTTAAGAATGATTCGGGAGCGCTGACGAGTTACTCCTACAACCAGGCCAACGAGCTGACGCTGATTACGCCACCGACCGGGCAGCCGACCACGAGTCTGTGGGATGCAAGCGGCAATCTGGTGTTGGAGAACGCCGGCGGACAGTTCGCCAGCTACACATGGGATGGCGAAAACTTGCGACATGAAGTCGCTTGAGTGATTGTCCTGCTGAGCAGGGAAGCTCTGACACGGCCCGCCATCCCATTGGCGGTACCATGGGGGAGCTCCGGCAGCACTTGCCGGAGAGAAAGCACTCCCCGACAACGTATCCTGCGGCCTTTTCCAACGTTACGTCGAGACGGGCCGGCGCTCAACTGCGGAGGGAGCTCGTCGCTGCTCTGGAGTAGGCGGCGAGGGGCTATGGTGGGTGGCACGGCAGCATAAGCGAACTCTCGTTAAACGTGGTTACGTCCGAAAAGCCGAAGACCCTGCGGTGAGATAACCCCGGCGGGTTGAGCCAAAAGGCAACAGAGCGGGCCAGTTCCACCTGCTCATTTATTGCCGACCCGGGTGGACGCGGCCCCTCGTCCTCCGTCCTCCGTCACTTCAGCATCGTCACCTGCGGCTTCCAACCGAGCTCATCGAGGAGCTTCAGGTACTCCTCGGGCGTCGTTGGCCGCTCTCGTTCTTTCAGGAGCGTGACGAGAACGCCCTCCATGACATTGGTGCCGAACGACTGACCATCGAACTCGGGGGTGGTGGTAATGAGGCGGGAGACGCCGCACTGCCGGAAGAGCTCGACGTTCCGCTGCCGGACGGTGTTCGTGATGACGGTCTGTCCCTCCAGATGATCGGGGATGAACCGGCAGATGAGATGGCCGTCGCCGGCGATGATCTCCGCCCAGTGAAAATGCTGCGGCGCGCGGCGCACGCGCTTCTCCTGTTCTTTCCCGGTGGGGTAGACGAGACTGATGGGAAGCTGGCGTATGACCGGCAGCAGGATCCGGGCCAACCGCTCGAGGCCGGCGAGGCTGCGCACCGCGACCGGCACGCCAAGACCATAGATCAGGTCACCGAAGAGCACGTCGGCGCCGGCTTCCACCAAGGCCTCGGCCATTCCGAAGCGATCCACGCCGGACACCAGCAATACCCGGCGTCCTTTGAAATTGATCGTGCCATCGCTCTGCAGGCGCCGGATGGTTTCTCGCTCTAACGTATGTTTCAGACCGCTGCCATCCACTACCGTGCTGACGTGAGCGGCGGCGGCCATCTGCGCCGCCTCTCGGACCACGTAGCGTCGATCCATCGCCACCAGGTAGAGATCGATGCCGCCGAGACCGATGGCGTCCACCTTTCCATCCAATTCGGCGATGCGAGCAATCGCGCGTTTCAAGTCGCCGTCCGTACCCTCTCTCCGCACGGAAAACCGCTCGCCCAGAAACGTGGTTTCCACACTCATATCACCGCTCGATGCGCCAAGACTCACACTCACCACCTGCTTCGTCACCGGATGCCTCCAATCACTCCCGTCCGTCTACTGTTTAACGGTTCGGCTCGATCCGAGCTCTCTCCTTTGCGGATGGTTCGCTGGTTCGCTTGCTGGGTAAGATCAGGCATGAGTTTGCTACTGCAGTTGTCTGCACGGAGGAGCACAAAAATGAGCGATGGGAAGGATTTGACCTATATCCCGGAAGACTTTCCAGGCGTCACCACGCCGGAGGGAGCGCCCGTCTCCGATGAGCCGTTGAGAGAAGACCAGATCCTCGCGGCGCTTGAGAAGGACGACCGGGTCAACGAACACCTGATTACGGTCACATTAGAGGGCGACACCGTGTACCTCACGGGCCGCCAGGACACGGTCCAGGCCCGCGATGCCGCTACCGAAGTGGCGCGCTCCGCAGCCGGCGGCTTAACGGTAATCAATGACCTGGAGATACGGCCGTCTGCGTAGCATTGGGCGCAATCTCCTGCGCCGCGGCCATAAATGCCTCCGGATCCCGGAGCAGAAGCTCGAATGCGCGACTGCGTCCGTCCGAGTCACAATAATCGAGCCGCACCCTATCACGGGAGAGCGGTATCAGCCCCTTGAGCAGCCGAGTGGATGGCGCCTGTGACGCTTCGATCCGGTGCTCAAGATCGAGGATCTCCGGCATAAACCCGAACTGAAGCGGAGGCTCCAGTCGAATCCAGATCTCATCATCCGTGACCGAAACGCGAAGACATCGCGAGGCGCCTCCGGAACGAGTGACCAGATTTCGAAGAGAACGCCCGGACGTCCATCGTTCATCGAAGCGGACCCCGTCCGGCAGTGGGGCCGGGAAGAACGCGCCCTTTCGAGATCGGTAGACCACCGACGCGCCGATGAGGACCGCGAACCAGGCAAAGACCAACACGATGAAGAGCGCGGGATGCACCGGTGCAAAGTTCATCAAACCTCCTTGTTCAGGGAACTGTCGTTGTTCTGGGAAAGGAACGTTGCCAGGCCCTCCATCGGGACGGCGAGCTGTTCGCGGGTCCGGAGGTTTTTGACGTTCACCTCACCCCGCGCCATCTCGTCGGGCGCTAAGATGATAGCATATTGCGCGCCGCCGGCCGCCGCGGCCTTAAGCTGCTTATCCAATCCCACGTCCAGCACGTTCATTTCAGTTCGAAAACCGGCCTCGCGGAGCGATTGGGCGATGGCGATGGCCTGCCCGCGCAGCGTCGGCTGATATTGCGCCACGTAAATGTCGATCTCCCGCGGAAGGACCGGCGCCTTCTTGCGCTGCTCCAGCATCTGCTCGATCACAACGTCACTGAAAGCAATGCCAACGCCGGGCAGGCGCGTCCCACCCAGGTCGGTCACCAGGTCATCATATCGGCCGCCGCCGGCGACCGCGCGCCGGAGGTTTTTGCTCTGATCCCATATCTCAAAAACCGTGCCGGTATAGTACAGAAGGCCCCGGGCGATGTGCGGATCGAACCGGGTGTAATCGGCGATGCCATACTGCTCCAACTTTTCAAAGAGCTGTTCGAGCGGCTCGAAACCGGCGTAGCTCCGGTCATTGAGCCGCTTCAGCAGCGCGTCCACCTGAAGGGTCGCGAGGCCCAATTCCAGCAGGTTAGCGCAAAACTCCTCGGGCTTCAGCTTCTCGATCCGGTCGATCTGGCGCAGCAAATCCGGGAACACGGATTCGGAGGCGCCAATCTCCTGAAAAAGCGTCTCCAGATAATACCGATTGCTGATCCGAATGACAAATTCGCCCTGCTCAAGGCCGAGCTCACGGAGAATCCGGACGGTGACCGCTAAGATTTCCGCGTCGGCGTCGAGCGATTCTACGCCCAGAATGTCAACGTTGTACTGGTTGAATTCACGGCGCCGGCCGCGCTGGGGCGCTTCATATCGCCAGCAGTTGGGGATGCTGAACCAGCGGATCGGCTTTCGGATTTCCTGCTGCCTGGCGGCCACCATCCGGGCGAGAGTCGGCGTCATTTCGGGCCGTATCGCCAGCGTCTCGGGATCGTCTCCCCGGCTCGTGAGCGTGTAAGTCTGCTCGTTCACCAGTTCCTCGCCCGACTTGCGCGCATACAGCTCCAGCAGCTCCAAAAACGGTCCGTCATACTCCTCGTATCCAAAGAGCAGCGAGACCCGGCGGCATGTCTCGAAAAACCAGTTCCGGAATCGCATCTTATCCGGATAAAAATCTCGCGTGCCCTTTACGGGGTCAATTCTCATCGCTCACTCCCAGGCCGAGGTCAATCGAGCCTGCATTTACCATTAGAATCGGGTGTTCAG
>DASRZA010000517.1:0-14699 GCA_035686845.1 Armatimonadota bacterium
CCCCTTCAGGAAAGGCCTGACAGGCTTAAGTCCACCGCGATTCGTGGTATAATAGACCCGTAAGCCGTGTGGGCGTCGGGTTCGTTTCGAGTCGGTACTACCGGCGCTCACTCTGGTTAATGTTGTGGCGTCATGCCTTGCATGGGGCGGAAATCTTCAGCAAGTATCCGTCCCACGTTTTTTGCAGCTCCTCGGGCGTTATCACTTCCTCGCTTGTTCCTGCCGGGTCATACACCCGGATCTTCCAAAAGGGCGGCGCTACCGCAGCCTCGGTCGATAAAAACGCGATATAGTGGGATCTCCGTATCCAGAGTATGGCCGGCGGGCGCATCCCGCGCAGGTAATTCAAATCCATCTTCATGCCCACCGCGATGAGACCACGCGACTCCGCGGCTCTTTGCAGCCCGAGGAGCGTCGCGCCATGCGGGCCCACCCCGGCGAGGTGGCGTAGTGTGGAAAGGGACGCCGGCTTGCCGAAGGAATGCTGGAGAATGTAGGCGAGAGCCTCGGGACCGCAGTCCACGTCGAGTGGTGGAGGGGTGAACGGACGCGATTTCCTGCCCTCGAGGCGGTCGAGATCCGATTGCGCGCGGGCGGCCAAAAAATGATGCGGCTCTGAACGGACCAGGGAGCGGAGAGCGGCGATGGCCTCGGCTCGCTTCGCCGGCTGCACTACCAGGCACATGGCGAGCTGGTACTGACTCCACGCTTTTTTGTCGGGATCGGTGGCGAGATCGCTGGCCCGCCTGAAGTCGGCGGCGGCGGTTTCGAGGTCGTGTTGGACGAGGGCATGCTGGCCGGCGCGGTAAGTCGCCTCAGCGGACGCGCCGCCGCGGCGATCGGACTTGATCGCGGCGGCGCAGGCAAGCAGAACAAAGGCCCCGATTCCCAGCAGTAACCTATTCCGGAGAATACCGCGACGCATCGTGTGTGTCCCCTCTGCCGGAAAACGTCATCCGGCTGCGGCGCCCGCCCGCTGTAAGTTGGGGCGGATAGGGACCGGCCTGCCGCCGCTCCCATTTATATAACACCGCTCGAAACTGATTCATGACGGGTTTTTTGAAATATTCTCAATTTTTTTGTTCAGAAGCCCTACGTCCAACCGATCATCGGGGGAATTAAGGCGCCCCTGCCCCGGTTCGACCCCCGATAACGGGGGAACCGTTTGCACACTAATCCCGCTAACCGGCGGATCGATTGGCCCAACACTCCCGATATCGACGGGACTGATCGCCCATTACTCCGAATCCCGGGGGTTATCTGTGTCTTTGGCGCCGATTGATCTTGCGCGGAGTACCCTCAAGCTGCACCCCCACAGGCGCGCCGACGACCACCCGGGCGCCAACCATAAGCTCCCCCGTTATCGGGGGCCGGGGGGCCAGCGCGGGATCCAGAGGACTGCCTGTGGCGCAGGCGCTGCCGCCCGTGCGAGTGGCCAGGCCGTTCGCCAGAGCGCTCCCCCGTTATCGGGCGCCGGGGGCCTTCGCTGCAGAATTGACCTGCACTCCCGATGCGCACCGAGCTCAATCCTCTCGTTTCACAATTGCCTGGCGGCCGCGCCGGATCGTGCGCGGATGGCGCCGGGCTCATAATTTGGGTTATTCGTGGGCTATTCCCACTGTCGAGCGCCGTGGAATGAAGCTGCGTCCGCCCGCAGAGCCGCTTCAGAATAGCCGGCGCGAGCGAGTTCCCGGCGCAGCTGCAGTTTCAGCCGGCCAACGGCGTGTCGCACGGCGTCTGGCGTCTGTCCCGTGCGGGCGGCGATCTCAGCCGCGGTCTCGCCATTCAGGAAGTATCGCCGGAATAACTCCCGCCGTTCCGGGCTAAAGCTCTCGGCCGCGGCGACGAAGACGCGCTGGAACTCGCCCCGGATGATCTCTTCTTCCGGTCCCGGGTCTTCGGATGCCAGGGATTCCTCAGGAAGCTCGTCATCCTCGGCGCCATCATTCGGCCGGTCGGCGATAATCGCGTTTCGCCGCTTCTCTCCGCGCCGGAAATTGCGGCCAAAATTGGCGGCGCAGCGATTGAGCCAGGCGAGAGCGCAGCCGGGCGAATCCGGCGCGAGTAGATCCCGGTGTGCAGTCGCAAACTCGCTGACGCAATCATCCAGCTCGCCGCTCGAAACGCCCGCGCACCTGCAGCCGCGCTCGCCCGTATCGATCAGACGATCGAGCGTTACCTTTTCCCGCCTCTCCTCGCTGTCCATCTTCGGCTTCCTTCCCGTTGGTTATGTTCCTGGCGCGTGCAATTTCACCTGCCCCAGGCTCAATCGACATTCATTGCTGCACTTTACGTTCGCGGCCTCCGTGGCCTGAGAACCGCCCCGGCCCTTTGTTCGGAATGGTCTGCCAATTCAGCTTTGTAGAGAGCTACGTCAACATGCGACATCCTGTAGGAAACGCCGATCATCCAGCGTTCGGCTCGATCCCTCGTTAGCAAGGGAGGAAGACAATGCTTATCGACGAGTACCACAACGACGGTTCGCTTGATTTAAGGCTGGGCGAGATCATTGATCTGGTCCTGACCGAAAGCCCTACCGCGGGATTTCGCTGGCGGCTGGAGTCCGGCGGAACCCCGAATCTGACATGCCTCGACGATACTTTTCAACCCGGCGCCATCCCCGGCGCGCCCGGCCGGCGCCAGTGGAGATTCCAGGCCATGCAGCCCGGCTCGACAACGATCCGGCTGAGTTACGCCCGCTCCTGGGAACAGCAGGCGGCCAGGAGTTACACCGTCAGGGTCCGCGTGACAAGAATTCGCCGAGGGTCTTTACGCCTACCTTACGGCTGCCTGAACCATGCGTATAGTCCAGAAGTCGCTCGCCAGGCCGGAGTTGATGAGGTAGGCGTACGGCAAGGTGAAGTACCCGCCGTCCCCCCAACTCTGGCTCCATGAGTTCCTTATGGTAAACCGCTGCTCACTGTCCTCATAACCAACCGCCATGACCGCGTGGCCCCCAACCACTCGCTCGCCTGGCGCCGGAAGATCAACCCGCCCGGTCTTGGCCACCGCCGGTCCCTCGAAGCCTTCGTATACCGTGAAGCCCAGGACGAACGGATAGCCGGAGGCAAGGCAGCCTTTCATCTGTCCCAGATCCTGAAGAACGCGCTGGTACTGGGTAATCAGGTGATCAGCGGCGAAGGTGTAACATGGCGCCGGGGGTTTTTGCGTAAACTTCGTGATGTCGTAGGGCCAGACCGCGTCCGGCCCGGCGCCTGTTGGAGGCCCATCTTCGGGGCATATACCCTTGGAGGAAACGGTCTTCATTCCATCCCGGATCTGGGCGCCCGAGTCCTCGTTGACACGCCCCTCGATTGCCCGCTCATTGTAGTAAATGAACAGCCTTGATGGAGTGAACTGCTGGTCTTCAGGAACGCTCTGCTTGATCTGCTCGAATGCAATCGCCCCCGCGATCGCATTGGCGGTGCAGCTGCCAAGCTGGCCCTGGTCGTAAACGGGCGGGCAGCCAGGACGCAGATCACAGGTCGTCGGCAGGTTCCCAATCTCCTGGAAAGGCGCGGCGTACAGGTAGTCCCGATGATCCGGCAAATCCGCGATCCAGCCATAGCGCTTCACCGATCTCGTTCCAGCAGGGGTAGAAACGGGGGAAGTCCCCCCTCCGCTTTTTAGAGACATCTTCTCATCCTTTCTGCTGCCATCGGCAGCTCATTGGTACGTCCAGCGCTCATTCGCCGCTCACCGATTGGCGCGGTTCTCTCACTGCCGGTCCTGTCCCGGGCCGCGGAGTTCGGCTGGTGACTTCAAAAACTCGCGTGAGCTCGAAGCAGCCGTTTGCACGGCCCCAAACCGAAATTGACATCACTGGCGAGTATTCGCCGGGTCGACGCGGTAAACGGTATCGATATAATCGCCCGGTTGCCGCGCGAGCTCACCGATGATCAGCCGGTAACGCGAAAGGCGGACGCTGCGCCCCTGATACCGGCGATCGGCGATGACGCTGCAGTTTTTCCTCCTCCTTTTGATCGATTCAGCCGACAGCGGTGAATAACGGACCGTGAGGTCCAATGTGCCGCTGAAATACTCCGGAATCGCGTCAATGAACTCCGCAGCGGTATACCGGTCGTCTCCAAAATCGATGGCGCTGCCAGCCCTGAGGGCGGCTGGAAACGCCAGCTCGAAGTCGGCTCGAGTCGGGGCGTCATCCGACTCGATGATCGGTGGCGGTACCGCGTCGCCGGTGGATATCTCGAATCCTTGATGCGCCGTGGAAACGAGGCAGTTGATTTGCTCGGATAGAATCAGTCTGAGAACCTCCGCCGGCGGCACAGGCCCGGGTTCCAGCAAATCAGGATGGTCGATCGCAAGCCGATCATGGAGCGCAGCGTAGACCCGTGAATAGGTAGGAACGCGTCGGACAGCGTCCAGAATCTCGACAGGTTCGAGGATATCGTCCGCCCTCACCGGCGGACATCGCCAGTTCGTCACGAGCGTAACCACGTCGAACGAGCGGCAGAGCCGCGCAAAGTCGCTCAGCGCAGCGTCGCGGCAGACGGTGACCCCGAGGCGTTCCACCTCTTTTGAGATGCGCACGGCGGCGGCTGCCAGCGGCTGTTGATCGTTCCATAACTGCTGTTCGGATGCGCGAGACAACTGACGCTGAACGCTGGCGCCGAAATCACGGACGTGCGGACGGTGGAGATCGGCCAGAAAAGCGCTCTTCGTAAGCGGAATGGCGAGCGCCAGGGCGCACTCGCGTGGTGTCACGATAGTCTCCATTGCTTCGTTTACTCCTTACATTTGCGTTGCGCCAGCAAAAGACCGACGAGCCTGCGCTCCATATTGCGCCGGATTTGCTGGATACTCTCCTCCGGATTTGCAGTGGTGTCCCGAATAAGCGCGATCCTAAACACGTCGGCCGATAGCAGCCGCGATCCGATTCATGCTGGCTCTTCCCCCGTCAAGCGGCGGCTGCCCGACGGGCCCGGGCCCCCGGCGTCGGACGAAGCGCCGGAGATTACCTGCGCGGGCCGCCGGTTCAGCGCTGGGGACGGTAAATCCCCTCGCCGCTGCAGCAGGCGCGCCACCTGCCGGTGGAGCTTCTCCGCCAGTGGATCGACCTCGAGCGCCCGCCGCGCCACGCGCAGGCTCTCATCCAGATGCCCGGCGGCGCTCAGGTCGCGGGTAAGCGTGAGCGCCGCCCAGATGTACAGGTCTTCCAGCTCCGCCTGGGCGGGCAGCAGCCACTCGTCGCGGTGGCCTGGCAGCAGATCAGGGCGGTACTGTTCGACGGCCACCAGAAGCAGCCGCAGCCGGCGGGCGCGGCTGTGGCACTGGCACGCCAGCTCGATCCGCTCACGGAACTCAGCCACGTCCGTAAGCACCGCCCGGCCGGAAAGGCAGACTCTCTCCCTCTCCTGCAGCAGTATCGTTCCCGGTTCGATCCCGGGCGGCTCCAGTTCCAGGCTGAGTGTTCGCAGCGCTGTTTCCAGGCTGCGGAGCGCCCGTTCAGGGAGATCCTCTGGCCAGAAGAGCTCCGCTAGGAGATGCCTGGGGTGCCATTTGCCCCGGAAGTAGGCGAGGTATCCCAGCACGCTGCCCGTCCGGTGCGTGCGGAAGTCGGTCCGGGTGAAGGCGCCGCGAGCAAGGCGAAGCCCCCCGAACAGTTCCACGCGCCAGACCGGTGGGTCAATCAAGAAAACCTGTGATCTGGGCGACCACTCGTGGAAGTCTTGCGTATTCATCGAATTACTTCCTTTCCTATTCTGGTAAGCCGGCGCGCGTTCGCGCGCCGGCTGTTCACGAATGTTCAAGCCAGTAGCGCCATCGGGTTGGCAGTGATTTAATAGGCGGCAGCCTGAACCGTAACGGTGACGGAGGCCGAAGTGTTGTTCAAGCTGGCGGTGATCGTCGGATTCACGTTCATCGAGAGTTCAGCGGCTTGCACGTTGAAGCTCGCGCTGGTCTGTCCGGCCGGAACCGTGACGCTCGCCGGGATGCTGGCAAACGCCGCCGGCAGGTCCGTGCTGACGATGAAAGTCTGGTCGCTTTGTGAGGCGAGGTCCAGCGTCAAGGTGCATAGCGAACCCTGATCACTGACAAGTGTCGAGGGATTGGCAACCAGCCCCGCGGGCTCCGATACGGTGTTGAAGTACTGCGGCCGGATGTTTCGGAGCGCTTTGAGACTGTTGGAAGGCTGCGCCGCTTTAGCCCTACCGGGACTGACCCGCGCGGAAACTCCTGCAGCGGCGATGACTGAAGTTCCGATCAGAAGCGCGCCAACGGCGCCCCACAATGACGTTCGCATGTATCCCCTCCTCGTAAAACAGATGTAACTGAGTTTCCGGACAGCGTCCGGGCGAATCAAAGGATCCGTGAGGGGATGATACAGGGCTACCGAGTCAGTAGCGAGTCAAAAACTTCTCATTTTTACGTGTGTAATCACACGTTGAATGTTTAATACTGGCTTTTTGACTCGATAGCGCCGCCGTATCGGGGCCCGGAGAGCCGGTTTGAGGATTGGAGTCAGTCACGCGAAAGCACTCGAAGCGGAGGGTCTCGAGAAATACGAGAGGGGTGCGTGGACTGGCCGCGCGCTTGGTTGGTGCTGGTGAGGATTTCAGAAGAGGTGGATGAGGGCGTGGTCGGGCGCGCGGGCCGATGAGGCCAGTTCGTGGAGATCGAGCGTGCGGGCCCGTTCTCGAGCCATCTGCCAATCCCCGGCATCGAGATGTTCCCGCAGAGCTCGAAGCTGCGTGTCCAGTTCCTGTTCGGCGCCGGCCGCCAGCTTCACACCGGCCTCCCGGAAGATCTCGTCAGCCAGGCAAAAGAGCGAGGCTGCTGTCTGCCATTCGGATTCTTCCAGGTAGATGGCCGCAAGGCCGCGAATGGTATGCGCGATGACATGCCGCTCACCGAGCTCCAGGAAAATCCAGAGAGCCTGGCCATAACGCGTCCGGGCCCCTGCGCAGTCCTGCTCCCCACGCAGCGCTTCACCCAGATTATGGAGCGCCAGGGCTTCCGAGAAAAGGTTTCCGGCCTCGCGGGATAGGAGCGCGCATTCCTTGAGCAGCGGTTTCGCGGCAGAGTATTCCTTCTGATCAACAGCGAGCACTCCAAGATTGGCGGTGACGAGGATGACTCCACGATCATAGTTCAGCTTCCGGTAGGCGGAAAGAGCCTCCTCGTAAAGCGTGGTGGCGCGGCTGAACTGCTTTTGGGTCAGCAGCGTGGATGCGAGGTTGCAGAGCGCGTTCGCGATTCCCCGTTGATCCCCGAGCTCGCGGAACACTATCAGGCTCTCCTCATAAAGTCGTCGGGCGCCCTCCGTGTCTCCCTGGCGCGCGGTGAGGATGCCAGCGGCGTTGAGGGCCTTGCCGCGCAGCGCCGGCGCGGGCGCCTCGCAAATATCCAGCGCCTGTGTAAGCCACCGGCTTCCTTCACGCAGCAGGCCGCGGAGGTACCAGTACCGCCAGAGAGAGCCGCTCAGATCGAGGGCGACGGTGGGATCGCTGGCGAGAGCGTGCTCCAGCGCGGCCCGGATATTCTCGTATTCCTCGTCCAGTTGCGCCGCCCACCGGACCTGTTCGCGACCGGTAAGCTCCTTCTCTGCTTCTTGCGCCAGCCCGAGGACCCACCCCAGATGGCGACTTTGAAGATCCTCGTGCTCTGCGGCGCCGAGCTGCTCGCCGGCGTATTCCCGCAGCGCCTCGGGCAACCGGAACCGGATCTCTCCTTCCCGGTCTACGGGGGATACCATGGAAGCGGCCTGGAGCTGACGAAGTCGTTCCGCGGCGCGGCAGTTGGCGCAGACTTCCTGCGTGGTTTCCACCGTAAATCCCCCCCGGAAGACAGAGAGCTGCCCGAGGAGGCGTCGGAGATCCGGCGGAAGGAAGGCGTAGCTGCGGTCCAGCGTCGCCCTGAGCGCCCGGTGCCGGGCTGGCATATCCCGGCGGGGGCTGACGAGAAAGTCGAAGCGGCTGCCCAGGCGTTCCAGCATGGCGGCCGGGGTCAGTGTCTGCGCCCAGCCGGCAGCCAGCTCGATGGAGAGCGGCAGCCCTTCCAACCGCGCGATCAGGGCGCCGAGCGCGCCGGCATTCCGCTCATTGGCATGGAAGTCCGGGACAGCCCGGCGCGCCCGGCTGACGAAGAGCTTGACCGCGGCGTACTCCGCCAGGCGATCGGACGGCTCCGGGCCGGCAGGGACCGGCAGCGGCTCCAGCCGGTACAACTGTTCCGCCGCGATCTCCAGCGCCTGGCGCGAGGTAACCACACAGCAGAGATCGGGCAGCGCAGCCATGAGGTCTGCCACAGCCTCCGCGCCCCCCTCCACCAGGTGCTCGAAGTTATCCAGGACCAGGAGCGACGGGCGTCCGGAGAGCGTAATGACCAGCTCCTCAAATGGGGTGGCGCCGATAACCGACGGGAACTGCAGAACGCGAGCTATTTCCTCCCAAAGAAGTTCCGGGTCGGAGAGATCGGCGAGGGGTACCAGCCAGTATGGAATGCTGCGCGTGGTGGCGGCGGCCTCCGCGAACTCTGCCGCCAGCCGCGTCTTTCCGACGCCGCCAGGCCCGATGACCGTGATAAGCCGGCCGTAAGGGGGAACAAGCAGCCGGTCCAGGCGCGCCAGATCGTCTTCCCGGCCAAAGAATCGATCCGGTTGGAACACGGGCCGGCCGCGCCCGGGCTCCCAACCGCTCTTTTCCGTATCAGCGGGGGGCCGGTACGTCCGATCGGGAGTGGTCGTGCGCCCTTGCCGCCGGCCTTGCCGTTTGGGATCCCGCGGTAAAATGAGAGTCTCGCCGGTCGGCGACAGATGAGCGACCAGGGCGGATACCTCCGGAGACGGACGGCTCTCCAGCTCATTCCAGAGTGTCGCTGACATCCGGTCGTACTGCTGCCTTGCTTCATCGGGCTGCCCGGCGTCCAGATAGATCTGGATCACGCGGCCATGCGCCGACTCGTTGAGTGGATCCGCGCTGATGGCGCGGAGGGCCTGGTGGAGGGCCCGATCCGGACGACCGAGCTCCTGGAGGGCCTCTGCGAGACCAGAGAGCACGGATTGATGGAGTCGCTGCAGGCGATCCCGCTCCCATAAGATCCAGTCTTCGTAGAACCCCGGCAGCAGCTCTCCCGCGTATTGCTCCGAGGCCTGTTCCAGCAGCTCAGCGCGTGCTTCTGTTGAGCCGGCGTCGTTGGCTGCGGTCGCCAGCCGTTCAAACTCACGCGTATCCACGAGGACCGCGCCAGGGTCGAGGCCGATGTGTATGCGGTCGGCCGTCAGGACACTGCCGGTCATAACGCCCGGTGGCTCGAGCTGGCGCCGCAGCGAGCTGAGCATGGAGCGCAGAATGCTCCGCGCCACCTCCGGGTCACTCTCCGGCCAGAGCTGCTCGGCAAGCTGCTCACGGGAGAGCTTCGCGGGACACGCGTGCGCAAGGCGCGCCAGGAGGAGCGCCGTCTTATGCGTTTTGAAGCGGCTGATGGAGTAATCGCCGCTCAAGATAGCCACGCCGCCCAGCAGCCTGATATCCCATAACCGAGCCATGACCTGCGGCGCCCTCTTTATCCGGCCGAGCCTCGAACATTTGCGTTCTTGCCAAACAGTTCGCTCCCAGCACACGCCGTTCCTTCACAAACACTGCATAAAACGCCGATGCCCGGAGAATCACGCGTATTTCGACCGCCGATCAGCTTTTGCACGCCGGCCGTCCGGCGGGGGGTAAAGTCGCCGGGAGATGACGGTCGTTGTAGGCAATGGCAGCGTTCCCCGCTAACACCGTGGCCTACCCGATCTGCTCGATCGGTCTCCGCCGCGGACGATCTCCCGCCGCCGTCCCCCGTTCCCCGGCTCACACACCCACACCCTCACACACCCACACACCCACACACCCTCACCGTCCGCCCTCCTCCGCCCGCGCCGCAAGCTCCGAGGTCGCCCGCTGCCGGCGGATCATGAGGCGGATGATGCTGAACGCGGAGGTGGGGTCGCGGCCGATGAGCGAGCGGAACGCTTCGCCCCGCACGGTGAGGGTGCGGACGACGGTGACAGCCTGAACCGTCGCCATTTGCGGACCGGGATCTAAGATCGACATTTCGCCGACGCATTCGCCGGCCTGGCTCATGCCAATACGAACCGGCTCGCCGCGCCGAGTCTGCAGGACTTCCGCCTGGCCCTCTAAGAGGATATAAACCGCGTCCCCAATCCGGCCCTCGCTGCAGATCGGGTCACCCGGCTCGAAAGTCGCCTCTTCTGCGCGGGCGGCAAGATCGTAGAGGTGCTCCACGGGAAGATGCTCAAACAGCGGCACGTTCCGGAGAGCGAAGACCTTTTCCAGCCGGCTCAACCGATGTGCGCCCGCAGGCCGGGCAGCGGCTTCGTCTTCTAAAAGCGCGGAGGCGGCCGCCGCGACATTGTGATCGGGATCGTCGGCCGCGCCGGCCACCAGCGGTCGGAGCGAGGGCCGAAGTGGCGCCGCTGCCTTGAGCAGCGCCGCTTCTCGCACCGCCGCGGACGGATCATGAATGGCGTCTTCCCACTCCTCCGGCGTCAACTGCGGCCCGAGCGCGCCGATAGCCGCCTCGCGGCGGAGTGAATCGGGGTCCTGCAAAGCCAGTCTGGCGCGGTTCAAAGCGTCCGGCTGGTCAATCACTCGCTCCAGCGCGCATATCGCCGCCGAGCTCGTGTAGCGGTTCAGGTTATGGCCGATCCTCAGCAGCGTCTCGGTGAACGCCGTCTCGTCTGTTTCGACGCGGTCCGCGGGCTCCTCGGGGAAGAGGGCGTCGATCACCAACCCTGCAACTTGAGCGGGCAAATGATAGTTGATCCAATCACATGCGTTCGCAGCCGATCCTCGCCCGGCGCCAAGAATCGGTTCGCCCATCGAAACCAGCGCGCCCGGAGGGCCATACAAATTGGCGACCTCTAATACATGGTGGCGGGCATGCGCCAGGTCGTCTCGAAGCTCGTGGGATAGGAAGATTGTCGGCGGCGCCGGGTAAGCCGTGAGCAGCGCAAGGTCATGCTGCGTAACGCGGATTTCGTCGACCTCGGCCCGAAGCTGCCGCGCCCGGAGACCCTCCGGATCCAGCACCTCCAGCATAATCTCCTGGTGCTCCTCGGCATCCACCCGGTAGCGCTCCTGCATCTGCCGCAGCTCTGCCTCGGTTGGCAGCGCTCCGCTGGAGAGCGCCCGTTCCAATTCTCCCCGGTACCCAATAAGTCGAAGACGGTCGTCGAGAGAGCCGGCGGTCGTAGGATCCAGCAGTTCCGGATACTCGCGGGCAATCTCGCGCATAATCCGTTTTTGGTCCGCCTCGTCAACGCCCAGGTCCGACGCCAGCCGGTCCAACATGGCGAGCTGCGTGGGAGTCACCAGGTTTTCGGCCAGGCTGCCTCGCACCACGTCTTTGAACGCCTGGAGCCGCCCTTCGGAAAACTTGGCGCGCAGGGTATAGGCGTTATACGCTTCATCAAGGTCCGAAGGCGGCGGCTCGTCGGACCAGGGCCATCGCGAGAGCCATTTGCGCGCCTGGTCGAACTTCCAGAGTCTCATCCGCGTGCCGCGGAGCCGCGTGTAAAGCACCGACGCTGAAAAGACGATGACAATAAACTGAAGCAGCGCGTATATCCCTAACGGCAGTTCGCGAAGGGTAGGGGCGCCGGCGAACATATAGAAAATATTGAACGCTATGAATCCCGCCCACGCAAAGAGCGGATGCCGAACTTTATCGATGGCCGCGTCGGGCTGATCGCCCTGGCTCACCCGGAGCGCGACCCAGGCCTTCTCGGCCAGCTTGAAGAGAAAATAACTCACGAGCGCGAACGCCGCCAGGGTCAGCGGCGCAGCCAGCACGGTGGGGATATAGGGCGCGCCGCTGAAACCGAACCCCCGATCCATGAGATGCCGCAGCGGATGCGTCTCCCGAGTCCAATCACCGCTCAGGTAGTAACCCCAGTCGTATATCCCGTCGTGTCCTCGAATTTCATGGCCGGGCGCAGCGATGCCGTGCATTTGATTCCAGTAGTCCGGCCGGTGCAAAAAGTACCAGGTGTAGAAGCCAAGCACCAGGCCCGGGAATGCGTAATAAGCGAATGACCGTGCGCCGTTCTTCAGCTCCTGCCAGTAATCGTTCTCCTGATTGATATCCGGGCAGAGGCCCCGGGTGAGCTCGGTCTTACACCGGGTGCAGGTTGGGCACTGTGAGTTTTCGCGCCACTGCGGCCGGTCTCCATCGGTATAAATCTTCTCGACGATGCTCACCGGGCAGAAGAAGTTGCACCAGCTCTTGCCCGTGTACACAAAACCAACAAACATCGCCAGGGTGAGCAGCCCGATAAACGTCCAGGCCAGGGCGCGGGTGTCGGAATTGATGACCAGAATCCGCAGCGTAAGCAGGATAAACAACATTCCCCACGTGATCAGTGGATAATTGCGGGCGACCCAGGGCGGCACGAAGCGCCGTCGGCGCTGCCGGGCGGGAGTGGATCGTTGGTCCGGCCAACCGATCCACTCGCTCATCCGCGCAAAAAACATGAGGGGGCACGATTGTCGCCAGTTATAGTAGCCAACCGCTACGATGCCAATCGGCAGGAATGCGACGATGATTGTCCAGACGATGCGCGTTCCCGGCCACTCGACGTAGGGGGCCATTCCATTCTGCGGCCAGAGGAAAAGACAGATTGGGATTGCAATCCAGATCAGCACGCCCACCGCGCGTACCATCGCCAGCCGGCGATCGCCGGGTCCCAGATTCCGCCATTCGGTCCGCAGCGCGGCCAGTCGTGATGAGCCCGGCCGATCCGGATCCGTCCACCGCTGGCCGGCCGGGGGCCGGGTCAGCGATTCCGTCGTCACCAACGCCATGCGGAGGCTCCCCCACCCGTAACCGGCGCCGCCGAACCAAAGGTGGAATCCTTAATCAAAGTTGCATCGCTCAACAATTCGGGCAATCCCGTCCGCCGGCCAGCGCGCCAGCGACAGAAAAACGCTTGCACAGAGATATTACCCCTGATTGCGGCCTTCCTACCGGCCAGCGCCGTACACGGTCTGCGGATGGAGTCGCGCCCCTGGCTTGATCATATTGGATAAAATTCGCAAAATCCGCGCAGAGTTCGCCGGGAGAAAGCCGCCTGCTATTATAGTTCGGCCCCGCGAGGAGGGTTCCTTGTCTATAGAAGAGGATATACTTTACTTTCCGCTAACAAGAGATGGGATGAGCAAGCGGTATCCTACGCTATTGGCTGGGCACGGTCGGCGGCGGTACCCTTGTCGCCACAAGAACCAATGGGATGTGGCGGCCGGCAGCCCAGGGAGAGAAGCATGTCAAACGACCACGATCTGATGGTCCGCGCCTGGAAAGAGAACGCGCTCTGTGAGGAGGATGCGGATTTCCGCTTCCTGCGCCGCCTCAAGCTGGCGGACAATCCCGGCCGTATCGATTCGCTTGCCCATGAACTGCACGACGAAACCTTCGCTAAAATCGACTGCACCCGGTGCGCGAACTGCTGCAAGACGATACGGCCCGGGTTCACCGGCGAGGACGTCGAACGAATCGCCGCGCATCTGGAGATGTCCCCGCAGGCCTTCATCGCGGCCCACCTGGAAGCCGATCCTCCGGAGGGCGAGTACTTCACGAAGCAGACGCCGTGTCCATTCTTAGGCGAGGACGACCGCTGTACCATCTATGATGTGAGGCCCGAGGCATGTCGTGATTACCCCCATACCAATAAGGAGGGCTTCACCCACCGGATCTACTCGCATTCAGCCAACGAGCTGACGTGTCCCGCGGTGTACCACATCGTCAAGGACTTGCGGCGGCGACTGCGACGCCGATAAGATCCCCTGGTATAACAGCGCGCCGCCATCTCAGGCTCGGTTCCGACGCGGTCTCAAACGGTCGCACGCGGCGCCTTCCCTTCTTAGGTCTTGCGATGCGGTTCCCCTTCCGCTGACTCCGCAATGGTCGTAACGGATCTCGGAGGAGCAATGGGATTATCGTGGGCCAGAGCCTCCCCAGGTCCGCCACCGTTCAAAACTATCCTGGGAACTCTTGAGAACTGCGTCCCAATCGTCCCGGAGAGGTTCGACCTCGAATGCCTCAATCGCAAGGCGGATCGCGTCCTCAATTGCAATGCGGCCAGTGGGGATGTGTGCGCGGTGAAGATCGTCGCGGAGATTGCCGGCGCCCTTCTCCAAATGCAGGTGGGGGACAACGACCGGACTTGAGCCCGCAGGGTGCCAATGGTACTCAAGGATTGTTGCACCGTCCTCACCGGTTAGCGCGTAGAAGTAGCCCGTGGTCTGAACCTTCCAGGGGCCTCGCTCGTCTTCACGCTTCACCACGCGGTACATCTGTCTGATATTGAGTGTGTACCGCTTGTCTTTCCCGAGGGTCGCCGGCTCGCCGCCCGGAAACGAAAGCGAGTGTTCCGCTTTTTCGTCCTTGCCATCCACAAAAAGCACTGCCATGGTAACACATGACAGCGCCTTTCGAATGGGTGTGAGAAAGCTATCGACCGCTTTACGGGGAGTGTCGCCTGCCATTACGCAGCTTGTCTACAAACGGTAGGAGCATCTCCAGTTCAATGACTCTGGAGTCTTCTTTTGGACTGTTAAACTCGCCCGCATCGTAGCGCCTGACGAATTCCTCCCCGGACATCTTCATGAGCTGGCGCGATCTGTTGTCGAACAGATCCTCCCCTTCTTTGCGGGTGGCGATTCGCACCTTACCTTCTC
>DASRZA010000518.1:0-4999 GCA_035686845.1 Armatimonadota bacterium
CGTCAGTGGTGTAACGGCCGCTGACGGAGGCAGTACTTAGCGCAGAGGGATGTCAATCGTGAGGGAGTCGTCTCCCTGGTCGGTGACGGTGTCATAGCCACAATAGGTCCCTCCGGATCGCGTATCCGCTTTCACCTGGTCCTGCGCGTACAGGTAGGCATTATGGACGGTGTCCGGCGTCCCGGGGTATCCGTAAACAGACTCTCCGATGGCCATCGCACGCCAGAATGCTTCCGACCAGACGCGGCTGGGAGACAGCTCCTCCTTCGCATCGCCGTAGACATAGGTGAGCTGAATCTCCTGCAGGAACCCCACAGCGCAGCCGGCGCCGGCGGTTACCGAAACGCTCAGGAGATTGCCATTATTGCTCGTCCCCGTGTCTGTTACTCCCGTTTCGCACCCCAAAAAAACGACCACCCGTAGCTTGGCGAGGTTATTCCCGGCGATGTTATGCCCGGCCGGATCGTTCTGGGCGTACAGAGTAGCCAACGGGGGGCCGTTTGGGTCTGAAACGCAATCTATATTCCCTGGCGCGGCATGGCAATCCACCAGAACCAGCGCGTCATTCTCAAGTGCCTGCAGAACAGTGTCCCAACTTTGGGTGCCCTTCGCAAAAGCTGCGTAGGCGCCGAATCGATAAGCGCCTGAAGGCAGCGTTCCAACGATCACCTTCTTCTGCCATCGCTGCGCGTCGGTATCCGCGTACGGCGCCACATTGGCGACCTCGTCAAAATCGTCCGCCCGGTTGTGCTGCGGCTTTTTGTTCTTCTGGAGGGCCCATCGCTGCCGATGCCCCTTATCCTGCGCCGCGTGGTCATCCTGCGCCGCGAAGAGATGGGTATAACCCCCGGCCTGAGAAATGGAGATCGTAGATTGCGCTTCGTCCTGCGCGGGACTGGTGTCTCCGGGCGGATTCGTTGTAGTCGGCAGAGTGAGTGGACCCACTGCAACGGTGAGGTCCGGGTAATAAATGGTGTCCTGTACCTGCGCCGCGCTCTCTATTGGATTCCCACCATCGGTTAGAACGCAGCTGTCGTTAATGCTATTCAGGTCGGTGCTTGGGTCGTAATCGGTGATATAGCTGTCCGTCTGTGGGATCGAGAGCAGCGCCGACTTATCCTGATCGTAGTCCTGCCCCGTTCCTCCTGGGGTTCCGACGGTCCACTGGAATATATAAACGCCTTTAGCCATAGGCGCTATCCCGTTCGGGTAAAGCATCGTGTTGTCGGAGGTTCCATCCCATTTCACCGTCACCGCTGTGCTCCCCGGCCCGATGACTTGATTGCCGGTATATTTCTTCACCTTCGTCTGACCGCTGTCGTAAATCTGCAGCGTCCAGGGTTGATTCATTTTATAGCAGCAGCTGATGTTGGCCGTGACCGGCGTACTCGTCATTGTCGACGGGTCCCAGAGGATTGGTTTGGGATTGTTTGGAACGGTGGAGGTGATGAGCAGGTTCTCCACGTCCACGGTAATCGCAGCGGTGTAATCGGTGGGAGGGGGTGGTGGATTGGGATAGGCCCCCTGCCATTGCACTTCTACCACCGCCGTAAGATCGTGGGGGCCGTTATGCAGTTCCGGGGTGAGCCAGGTGTAATCCCAATACTGGAAATCGCCCGTGGTGGGATCGCCGCACGCGACGCATGGATAACCATTGTTCAGATAGACACTGCCTTCAGTGGCCACGGTATCGGGATAATGGCCCGCCTCCTCGTGGATGGTGAGGCTCTTCAATGAGATCTGAGCGGCGCCCGGGGGAATGCCGAATCGCATATGAATAGTGGCGTCTCCACCCACCGAGCCGGAGGCGGAACAGGTTTCCACCGGGGGACTCGCCGTCGCATCGCTTGTCCATCCGACCTTGACACTCAAATCCTGTGCTTGAGCGGCGCCGGCGGCGAGAGTGACGGCGCAAAGCAGAACTGCCGCCTTTACGGAACGAATCAGGGAGCGGGTCAGGCGGGTGTCTGTGCGTTTACCCCCCCCCAGCGAGCGGTGAATTGCGGGTCGTGCGGATGAAACCGAACATGGTCCTCTCCTTTTCGTAAGAAGAACCTGCTGTTCCGGCCTGATAGACAGCGCGCGTGGGTGGAAACCGGCGAGGTCCGGTCAGTTCGAAACCCCCTCGATCGAAGTGATCGTTGAAAGTATAACATAAAGGACGGGATAGCGCAAGGGAGGGTGTGTGGGTGTGTGGGTGTGTGGGTGTGTGGGTGTGTGGGTGTGTGAGATGGGGGGACGAAGGACGGAGGACGAAGGATGAAGAATGAATCAAAAGCGCTGCAATAACAGGCGCATCCCGTACCTCGCGCCTCGCGCGTCGCGCCTTCTTCCGCGCCTCGCGCCTCGCGTGTTCGCCCTTCGGCGAGAGGGGTATAGTAGTCGTAAGGGAAGAGGGGCGATCAACGTAGGTATTGATCGGACCCGATCTCTTTTCAGCGGGAAGAATGATGTTCAACGAAAATGCGCAGTCTATGAACGCCGGGGTCGATTCCCCCCGGCGCGGACGAGGCGGGAGTTGGCATGGGAGTTAAGAAGCGGAAGGCGCTGGATTCCGGGGAGGCGCTGCTTTCGCCTTTGCCAGTAAACGAAGTGGACGCGGTGGCGCTTTACCGCCGGATGCAGTTGATCCGGCTCTTTGAAGAGGAGGCGGCGAAGGGCTTTACCCGGACCCGGATCGCCGGCTATTTCCACACCTGCACGGGCGAGGAGGCATCCGTAGTAGGAATCATTTCCGCGCTTCGCGAGGATGATTATCTCGTTACGTCATACCGGGATCATGGTCACGCGCTCGCGCGCGGTTTGCCGCCGCGCGAGGTGATGGCGGAACTGTATGGCCGCAGAACTGGAAGCTCACATGGCAAGGGCGGCTCAATGCACATTTTCGACGCGAAACGGCATTTCATGGGCGGGTCCGGGATTGTGGGCGGCGGGATTCCAATGGGCGCCGGAATTGGCTTCGCGCTTAAATACCAGGACAGCGATTCGATCTGCGCCTGCTTCTTCGGCGATGGCGCCGTCAACGAGGGCACGTTTCATGAAGCGCTGAACATGGCCGGTCTCTGGAAACTGCCGGTGCTCTTCGTTTGCGAAAATAATCTTTACGGCATGGGCACGCACGTAAGCCGGGCGAACGCCGTGCCGGAAATGACGGAGCGCGCCGCCGGTTATGGCATGGAGCGGTTCAAAGTGGACGGGATGGATCTCTTCGAGGTACGGGCCGCGGCGGATGAGCTTGTCGGGCGCGTTAGACGCGAACGCCGGCCGATCTTTCTGGAATCGCTGACGTACCGGTTTTCGGGCCATGGCGCCCATGATTCGGGCAAATACCGCTCGGCTGAAGAAGTGGAACAGTGGAAGAAGCGCGATCCGCTCATCCTGGCGGAAGACACACTGCGAAGGCTTCATCTGCTGGATGACGCCGGCGTCGAAGCGGCCTGCGCCGAAGCGAAAGCGGCCGTGGACGACGCGGCCCGGTTCGCCGAACAGAGCCCAATGCCGGACCCGAAGGAGTTGTACACGAATGTCTATGCGTGATCCGAAGCCGTTGAGAGCATTGCAGGAGGCAGCGCAGTGCCAGAGTTAACCTATAAAGACGCCATCCGGCAGGCGCTGCTGGAGGAGATGGAGGCGGATCCGGCGGTATTTATGATGGGTGAGGACATCGGCAAGTACCAGGGAACCTTCATGATTACCGCGGGCTTTCTGGAGAAATTTGGAGACCGCCGCGTGGTGGATACGCCCATCTCCGAATCCGGGTTCGTCGGGATCGCTTTTGGCGCGGCGCTCATGGGATTGCGCCCGGTAGTAGAGCTGATGACGATCAACTTCTCGATGGTTGCAATGGACCAGATCGTCAATCACGCCGCCAAGTGGCGCTATATGTCCGATGGACAGTTCACCGTTCCAATGGTCATCCGCGGCCCGGGCGGCCCGGTAAGCCAGTTGGCTGCCCAGCATTCGCACAGTCTGGAATCGTGGTTTGCTCACAGCCCCGGCCTCAAAGTGGTGATGCCCGCGACGCCGTCGGACGCAAAGGGCCTTCTTCGAACGGCAATCCGGGACGATAACCCGGTCATTTTTATCGAGCATGGCCGGCTCTACAACACTCGCGGAGAAGTTCCCGAAGGCGACTATGATTGCCCGATTGGCAAGGCGGCGATTCGCAGGCCGGGACGCGATCTCACGATCGTCGCCTACTCAAGCCTGGTTCCCGTGGCCCTCAATGCGGCTAAAACCCTGGCGAAAGAGGGCATCGAAGCGGAAGTGGTGGACCTTCGAACCATCAGCCCCCTCGACATCGACACCGTAATTCAATCGGTGCGCAAGACCAACCGGGCGGTGGTATGCCAGGAAGAATGGAAGTTCATCGGCGTTGCTGCCGAGGTCGCCTCGCAAATCTACGAGAAGGCGTTCGACGATCTGGATGCGCCTGTGGAGCGAGTGGGCGCCGCGGACGTCCCCCTGCCCTACGCGCGCAACCTGGAGACCCTCGCGATCCCCAACGATCAATCCATCATCGACGCCGCCCACCGCGCCATCCGAGGAATCAAGAAGAGCGCTGGCCCGGGAATAAGAGTGGCGTAAGAAGGCGTGGTTTTAGGTGTTAGGTCTTGGATCTTAGGTGTCAGGATTCGGGCGCGAGCCGCATGGGATATGCCATTTGGCCGGCTTCGATTCGCTCACATCATCGCCCGGTTTATCGGCAGCCCGCTTTAGCGGGGTTCCCTCGGCTGCAGCCCCCGCGTTCAGCCGGGGGGCGGGCGCGGGACCGCGATAGGACGATCGATGAATCAAAGCCCTAACACCCGAGACCTAAAACCTAAGACCTAATACCTATTCCCGGTAGTACTCCCACAGGGCCTGTTCCATCACCCGTGAGGTGCGGGCGGCTGAAACGCCGGTGCTGGGGCATGGCGGGCCGCCGTTCAGCTCATCGACGATGGTCTGAATGAGCGGCTGCTGAATGGCGGTGGGATTGGGGATGACAAACTCCTCG
>DASRZA010000519.1:0-4871 GCA_035686845.1 Armatimonadota bacterium
TTTGCGCGGGCGTTCGATATTACTTACAGCGATCAGCACAACCAGATTCAGCACGCGTGGACCACGAGCTGGGGCGTTAGCAGCCGGCTGATCGGCGCTCTGATCATGGCGCACAGCGACGACGACGGTCTTGTGCTGCCGCCGCGCCTGGCGCCGATCCAGGTGGTGCTCGTGCCGATCTACAGGACCGACTCCGAGCGAGCGCAGGTCATGGAGGCGGCAGCCCGGATTACCGGAGCTTTTAAGGGACGGATCCGGTTCAAGGTCGACGACCGCGATAATCTGACGCCCGGCTTCAAATACAATGAATGGGAGCTCAAGGGAGTCCCGGTCCGGGTGGAGTTGGGACCGCGCGACATTGAAAAGGGGACGGTTGCCCTGGCGCGCCGCGACATCCCCGGCAAGGCTGGCAAGGAGTTCGTTCCGCAAGAGGGCCTCATCGATCGGATTGAAGCGCTGCTCGTCTCGATTCAGCAAGGACTTTACGACCGGGCGCTGGCGTTCCAGAAGGCCCACATGCGTGATGTCACCACTTACGAGGAGCTCCGGCACGCCGTTGAGACTGGCTTCGGCCGCGCCTACTGGGCCGGCGGCGCCACCGACGAACGACGGATTCAGGAAGAATTAAAAGCCACGATCCGTGTCATTCCACTGGATCAGCCCGACCGGGCCGGCCGCTGCATCGTAACCGGTCAGGAGACCGGCCAGCAGGTCATCGTTGCGCGGGCGTATTAATGGCCGCTCGCCGCTTGGGATAGTGTGACGGCGCGACCGTCTTGGAGGCGCCAACGGTGAACAATTGTTTGACATTGGCGTCTAATCAAGTATACTAACGTAGATCTCTTCTGACCTGTGGTCGGGTAATGGCGATTGTAGCAGAAATGGCATCGGAGCGCAAAATGTCGGCGAGCGTGCATGACGTAGCTAAATATATCCTCGAAAAACATGGGCCAATGTCTGCGATGAAGCTGCAGAAGCTTTTGTATTACTCCCAGGCATGGTCCTTGGTGTGGGATGATCGACCGCTATTCAATGAGCGGATTGAGGCATGGAGCGGCGGACCTATTGTTCGTGAGGCTTACGAGGTCCATAAGGGGCGGTTTAAAGTGGATCAATGGCCGAGCGGTGATCCTGCGCGGTTAGACAATGATGCGAAGGAGACTATCAACGCTGTTCTGCGGTTTTATGCGAAACGGAATGCCCAGTGGCTCAGTGACCTCACGCACGCGGAAGCGCCCTGGAAGAAGGCGCGTGTGGGCCTGGATCCTGAAGAGCGCGGGAACCGGGAAATCGCCCTCGAATCCATGATGGAGTACTACAGCGCATTACCCAATCCTGGCGGCTAAAAAAAACAAGGCAGCTCTTGTATGGTCCCCGATCTCAAGGATCTCTAAGCTTGATGGGGAGCGCTAAAGCGGGTCGGATCGCTCGGTCAGAAAGATCAGCCGCTCGGGGATGGCTTCCAATCATTCAGATATTGAGAGATCGCTTCCTCGGCGTCAAGTGGTCCAAAATCACGTCTGCTATCCGCCACGGGTGTGATGAGGTCAAGAAAGCTCTCGTGTGCCCCGCGGCGCGGATCCTCTGAGGTGTTCTTGACATAAAAGATAGCGATGCGAGCAAGTCGGCCATCGGGCTTCTTCCGAAGCACCCGACCCATTCGCTGAACCATCTGAAGCCGGGACTGGCTGGACGCCACGATTAAGGCGAGATCCGCGTCGGGAACATCGACACCTTCGTCGAGCAGTTTTGGCGCGGCCAGAATATCCGCGTCTCCGTCTTCGAACTCTGCGAGGACCTGCGCTCGCTGACGCCGATCCAATCCAGAATGCAGCATCGCTCCTTCCACCCCTACCTTTCGAAGAATCGCTACTGCGCTGACAGCTGCATCCTTCGTCTGCGTGAATACAATCGATTTGTTAGCAGCCTGAATGGCGCCGCGTAAAACCGAGATCCGCAGCATCTTGCCTTTCGCGCCCGCCAAAACCCCTCGTCGTATTGTCCACGCTTTCAGGAATTGTCGAGCTGGCATGTGGCCCGGTAATTCCGACTTGGCGAGTTTTGAGACCTGCTTTATGAACGCGCCAAATGACTCTTCCTTAAGGCCGAGTTTTGTTGTCAGTACTTTGCGGGTTCGCCGCAGGACGGCGTCGCACCGATCGTACTCCATCTGCTCCTGCGGTGTAAATGAGACGCCGATAAATGCGATCTTGAAATGCGCGATGACCTCATCATTGAGCGCCCGCGCGTAGTTTAGGGAATAGCACTTGCCGCCGAAGTATGGAGCGAGGTACTGCTGGACGCCGTCGTCTGCGCGTTCAAAAGTGGCTGTCAGGCCGATGCGATGGCTGAATCGCGGATGCAGCACGCGCTGCCATGCGTCGCAGCCATAACGATGGCATTCATCGGCAACGAGAAGGGCCGGTCCACCGCGGGGTCGCAAATTATTGCAGGCGGAGGCCGCAACGGCAACCAGAATATCGCAACTCCAAAGACTGTCACTCCCTCCATCGCCCAGACGACCCACCCGAGCGCGCGAAATATGCTTTTGGATTTCCTTCACCCACTGATGCTGCAGATCAATCGTTGGAACGATCACTGCAGTTGGAACTCCCTGGTGCAGGCAGGATGCGGCCGCAGCGAGACCAACACGGGTCTTCCCGGCGCCGGTCACTGCCTCAACGACTCCTTTGTAGTTGCGTCTCTGCCATGCGAGCAGCGCTTCGTGCTGCCAGGTCCAAAGCTCGATTCCCTGGATGTGCAAGGGCCGGCTCAGGCGCGGGGTGTTCGGAGGCACAGCGGTTGGCGTGGGCGTCTCCGGGTGTGTGGCAACGACGCACGGCTGTTCCGTCGGGGCCCTGAAAGGGCCGGCTTTAACGCCGGCGAGCTCGCCGGCGAGGGCCGCGAGTTCGGCGTCGAGGGCCGCGAGTTCAGCGTGTGTGGCAGCGCGCCGTGCCTCGAGGCGTGCGATCTTTTCTCCGATCGCGGAGTCCTTCGAGGCGAGCATGTTCGGCGTTGCTGCCGGTCCTATCATCTCGCTGTGTCGAACGATCTCACTCCCTGGAGTATCGATTTCCCGCTGCTGTTCAGCCTGCCATTCCTGCTTTTTGAGTAATCGTCGCTGGTTTCTCCGCTCCTGCTCTTCCCGCCTCTGCTGCAGTTTCCGAATCTCGTCTTTGACGGCTTTAGGCGCATCGAATGGCGCGGCGAGCTTTAGCATTTTTCGCCCCAAGTCGGGCGCACGCGAGCGTCAAATCTGTACGCCACTTTACGGCCTCCAGCGCGGAAACAAAACCCAATGGAAAAGTGATTCGGGTCGCGAATAGCTATGTGCCCGCGCATCTCCCGAATATCAACGACTCATCCATTGAGGATGGCCCGGGTCAGGTGGCCGCCGAGTGTGTGCAAACTGCCATTCATCGAGAATGCAAAGTCGACCAAAAACTACACGTTTTCCCCTTCGTCGGGATCGCGATACCTAAAATCTGTGACTGGACCCTGCTTGGTCTCAGAGACGTAGACCTTGCAGTCCGAGGGCCGCAATTCGCACAACCTACCAAATGTATCATCAACATTATTGCTGACCTTATTGCTGACCTTCTGGGCGTAGTAACCTCGCGAGGCCCTAGCGATTCCATATATTGATCGTCTTCGGTGTGGCTTTCTGGCTGGAACATCGAGCGGAGCGAGAAGACACCCAGCCCTAATACATGCGGATGTTACAATTCTGGTTCCATATTGCTGCCTCGATAGGGCCAGCGGCAGCCTGATCTGGACGCGAGCGGCGGATTGTGATAGATTGTTAATGGCAGATGATCCGGTGGGATGCTCCATTCGTTGAAGCGTTCGACGATGAACTGCCGTGGAAGGCTCCGCTGCGACTCGTGAAATCCAGCCTGACGCAAGGAGTTGAATCCCCGATCGCGCTTTTCAAAGAGGCGGTCTGACCCAACGTGAAGGCAGGAACTGAGAACATGGACACCCATACACCCCTACTGGCGCAGGGCGACGGCGCCTCCGATCCGGGCAATTCTGGGTCTCCTCCACGAAGATCGAGGCTTGTACGTGTGCTCCGAGCCGCGTTCGGCTCCTTCGCCATCTTCCTGCTGGTCGTGCTCGGGCTTCTCTGGTATATCGGGGTTTTCGGTGGGAATGTCCGTACGGTGGTTCCGGATCACGTTTACCGGAGCGCGCAGCTAACCGATGGAACGCTCGCGAATGTTCTTCGCAAGGATCATATTCAAACCGTCATTAACCTGCGCGGGTCGTGCCCTACCGACGCCTGGTACCAGAGTGAGATCGGCGTCTGCCGGAAGCTCGGCGTGCATCACGTGGATATCAGCTTCAGCGCCACCCACCTGCCGCCTCCTGCTCAGATTGATAAGCTGATCAAGACGTTCGACACATCCGAGTATCCCGTGATAATGCACTGCATGGGCGGCGCCGACCGCACCGGGCTGGCATGCACGGTTTACATGGACATGTACCAGCATCAGCCATTAGACCTGGCCGAGGCGCAGGATCTTACGCTGAGGTACGGCCATTTCAAATTCAGCAGCTCCAGGGCGATGGATCACTTTTTTGACCTCTATCGCAAGACCGGCAATGGCCTGTCGCTCAGGCAGTGGATCTTCAGCCGGTATCCCTCCATCTATGAAAGGCAGCCTGACCGATGATCCAATCCCTGGCGCACGTCGCCGTTCGCGTGAGCGACCTGAGCGCGGCGTTGAATTTTTACTGCGGCAAACTTGGCCTAGAAGAGGCTTTTCGCCTCACCCGCCCCGATGGCACGGTCTGGATCGTCTATCTGAAGTGTGGGAATACCACCTTTATTGAGCTGTTTCCTGGCGCCAACCGCGAAAGCCGGGCGC
>DASRZA010000520.1:0-4151 GCA_035686845.1 Armatimonadota bacterium
GCCCGCCGTTATCCGCTGGTCCCGGTAAGGCAGCCACTGCCGCCGGCGCCGCGATCAGCCCGCTCATCATCAGGGTGATGCAGAGTGTGGAACGACGTGGAAAAAGCTTCATTGTGCAACCTCCTCCTCGTATGGCGCGTCCGCGGTTCCCGGCGGCGCGCCAGAGCGCAAGCCTGGGGGACCAATAATCGTGATGGAATCAGGTTTATCCGCTCAGGCGCAAAGAAATCGACCGATGTTATCGTTTACGCCGTTCATATTTGCCGGGGACCAGTCTGGCCCATTGGCGGATTGAACCTCGTCCATCTCTACGGCTTTAGAGAGCGTTAATGGTCAAAGTCTTCAATTCCGCGTCCCCCACAAGGGAACTTGAGGATCCACGCCGAATCTCTAGAATGCGGGCGTCTCAATGAACGGGCGGTACGGGATGATGGATGGGTGAATTGACAATCTTATTGGTGGAGGATGAGTCGCGAGTTGCGGGCTTCCTGCAGCGCGGACTGGAGGAAGCCGGTTACCACGTTGAGCTGGCGTCCAACGGTGGAGAAGGTCTGCGAAAAGCGCTTAAAGGCGGCCACGATCTGATGATCCTGGATATGATGCTGCCGGGCATGGACGGTCTGGAGTTAATTCGCCGCGCCCGCGCTCGGGGAATCACCGCGCCCGTCTTAGCTCTCACCGCTCGCGCCGGAGTCACTGATAGGATCGAAGGGCTCGACGCCGGGTGCGACGATTATCTGGCGAAGCCTTTCGCCTTCTCTGAGCTCCTCGCCCGGCTCCGGGCGCTCTCCCGCCGCAGCGTCGATGTACCGCCCGGCGCGCTGCAGAGCGGAGACCTTGTTCTGGACGTGCGGAACCGGCGTGCCTCCGTTGCCGGGCGCCCGGTTGACCTCACCAATAAAGAGTTCGCGCTGCTGGAGCTGCTGCTCGAAAAAAATGGTGAGCCGCTCACCCGGCAGATTATCGCCGATCGCATTTGGGGTGGTCAGCCGGATTCGTTTTCCAACGTCGTCGATGTCTATATCAACTATCTCCGCAAGAAGCTCGAGGAGCCCGGAGGGGCACGCTATATCCATACGGTGAGGGGCGTGGGCTACGTTCTGCGGGAAGAGAAGCCGATGGCCGGTAAATAGCAATGCAGGTCTCCACCCTTCGCCGCCGGTTGAGCTTGCGCTATCTCGGTCTCCTGGCGATTACCTTCAGTTTACTCGGCGTCGGTGTCTATCAGGGTCTCGTCTGGGGACTTCGCCGCGATTTCGACGCCGGCCTCCTCGCGGCCGGCAACAATGGCGCCCGGGCCATCGTCGCCGCGATCGACCGTTATAACACCGACCGCGCTGCCTCGCCCGACCTTGTGAAAGAGAATGTCGAGCAGAGCGTGCTCGAAGACGCGCTGCTCACCTCGACCCGTTACGCCCAATTGGTGAGCGATCAGGGGATTGAGGCCAGCACACCGGTGCTCAAGACCGCCCCGCTCCCAACCCCCCGTGAACCGGTTCTCAGCGCGCTCTCGGGAAAGCCGGCCTTCGCCACGCTGACGACCGGCGGACCGCAGAAGCTGGAGACCTATAGTCCCGGCCAGGAGCAGCTTCGGGCGGTATTCTACCCGGTTTCGGCAAACGGTCATCGGTACGTTCTGGAAGTGGCTACGCCGATTTTAGGAGTCACGGAAGCGCTGGCTAAAGTATCGTTAATCCTGTTCGTTGTGACGCCCATTCTTCTATTGATTGCCGCGGCGGCTGGAAGCTGGATGATCAACGGTGTGCTGGCCCGCGTCGATGACATGGCGCGGACGGCGCGGCGGATCGGCGCGCAAAACCTCAATGAGCGGCTGCCCGAGCGCGGCCCCGACGAGATTGGGCAGCTTGGTGAAACTTTCAATGAGATGTTGGATCGACTCAGCCTGGCGTTCGATCGGATGCGCCAGTTTACCGCTGACGCTTCACACGAATTGAAGACGCCTCTCACCTCAATTCGAGGCGACGCGGAAGTCGGCCTGATGCGCCAGCGATCGGCCGCGGAATACCGAGAGATCTTAGAGCGGGTTGTGGAAGAATCTGAGCGGATGTCCGAAATTGTCGAATCGCTGCTGCTGCTCGCCCGCGCCGATGATCACTCCGTTCCCATCAGGCTGGAGCTCGTCGAGGCAGGGGACCTGGTAGACGAGGTGACAGCGGGCTGCCAGACTGCGGCAGAGCGCGCCGGCGTCCGTCTTGAACACCAATCGCCGCCCGGATTAGTAATGCGGGGCGACGCCGTTTTTCTACGTCAGATGCTGGGGAACCTGGTGGAAAACGCAATCAAATACACCCCCGCCGGAGGACGTGTCGCCGTCCGAGCGAAGGGCGACCGCGATCAGGTTATATTGGAAGTCGAAGACAATGGCCCCGGAATTGCGCCGGAGCACCGTACACATATCTTCGACCGTTTCTACCGGGTCGATAGCTCTCACTCCTCTTCCACAGGCGGGAGCGGCCTGGGTCTGAGCATCGCCCGGGCCATCGCCCTGGAGCACGGCGGCGCGATCGGGGTGGAAGATAGTCCTGGCGGCGGCTGCCTCTTCTCCGTTACACTTCCCGCAGCCTCCCTTGAGGAGGATGAAGAATCGCCGGCTCCAAACGCCGGTGTCCTGGAACTCCTGCTTTGAGAAGGCGCGAGGCGCGAGGTACGGCTCCCCTTCCCGAAGCGGGAAGGGGCCGGGGGATAGGTCCGAGGCGCGAGGCGCAAGGAACCGAGGCCTTCCCCACAGCTTACGTCCCGGCGCGCAGGCGTCTCGGACTGCGGGGAAACCGATCGTGAGAATTGAGGACCTCGTATGGATTCGACAGCCGAGAATAGCTCCGCGGGGACCGCTGCGGCTCCCGATCCCATCGTGGAACGGCTGGCCGCGCTCACCGGCGTAATCCTCTTCTGCGGCGCGTCCGATACGGGCAAAACGACGCTGATTCAACGGGTAGCCTCCGCCGCCCTCGCGCAGCGCCGTGCCGTGGCGATTATCGATGCCGACGTGGGACAATCCAACATCGGGCCGCCCGGCGCCATCGGAATGAGCCTGTTCCGAGAGGCGCCGGATCAGTTCCGGGTGCGGCGGCCGGACGCGCTTTCGTTCGTGGGATCCACCCAGCCCTTCGGCTTCTTCCTGGAAATGGTCTCCGGTGTCTGCCAGCTTACCCATAAGGCGCTTGACGCTGGCGCCGATCTGGCGCTTGTCGACACCACTGGCGTGGCGCCGACGCTTGGTGGTCTTCGTCTTAAAGAGGCGAAACTGCGGCATCTGCGCCCGAATCACCTGGCGCTTATCGAACGAAGGCGCGAGCTGCATCCGCTGGCGCAATTCGCCCAAGCCTGCGAGTTTTGCGAGGTTCACCGTATTCCGGCGCCGCCGGGCGCCCACGTAAAACCGGCCGCGCTGCGCCGGGCGCACCGTCAGCAAGTTTTCGGCGACTACTTCCAGGGCGCGCGTGTTCAGCGCCTCTCACTGCGCGGTCTCGGGATCTCGGGAACCAGCCTCTTCAGCGGTCGCACTCTCTCTCCTGCCGCGCTTCTGCGTGTCTCCGAGATGCTGCGTGCGCCTGCGCTCCGGGCCGAGCTAACCGGCGACCGCCTCACCGTCATCACAGCGCGCGCGCCGTCCAAAGATGGGATCGCGATTCTTCAGCAGCGGTTCTCTCGTCTGCAAATTCGCGCCCACCTTCCAAACATTACGCAGGGCCTGCTGGCCGGGCTGGAGGATGGCGCCGGGAATCTCCTCGATCTTTGCATTCTACAATCCTGCGATTTCACGAACCTGATTGTAACCCTTGCCTCTCCCTTTACCGACCTTGGGGCTGTCCGCGTTCTCCGTATCGGCGCCCTTCGCCTTCGCCCCGATGGCGTTGAAATCTCCTCACTTCGGCCCGGTGATCTTTAAGACGAAGGACTCGGGCCGGTTTCATGCCTTGCGCAGTTGGGAACCTCCTGAGTGTAGTTTCCTCCCGAAGGAACCTTCGGTAAGTTCTTTTTATTGGGAGCGGAAGAGCATCACATTTTACGACGGATTGTAAACTTAGGAGGTTATCATGCCACAACCGCATATTCAGCCGCGGACCAGCCACGCTTACGGGTGGTGGTGGGTGCTCGCGTTGATCATCATTGCAGCCGGGATCTACTGG
>DASRZA010000521.1:0-27114 GCA_035686845.1 Armatimonadota bacterium
TCTGCAGATGGGCGAGAAGAACATCCATTTTCGAAAGCTCGCGTACGACCGCCGGCTGCTTGACCTCGTTCAGGATCTGATTGGCCCGAATATCATGCTGTTTCATGACCAGGCGCTCTCCAAGCCGGCTCGCACCGGTGGACCGGTGTTCTGGCATCAGGATAACGCGTACTGGCGGTGTGTGCCGGCCAATCTACTCTCGTGCTGGCTGACGCTAGACGATGTCCGGCGTGAGAACGGCGCGATGCACCTGATTCCGGGCAGCCATCTTCAGCCGATGCGCCATGAGAAGAGCGACAGCACCGACGCTCTTCTGGATCTCGGTAAACAGGTGGACGATTCAAAGGCAGTCGTTGTGGATCTGCCCGCCGGCGGCTGCATGTTCCATCACTGCCAGACACTCCATTACACGCCGCCCAACAGAACCGATGGACCCCGGCGAGCGTTCGCCATCCACTATATGACTCCCGGCACACGGAACGGACAGGGCGACGTCATCCACGTTAGCTTTAGCAATCCGATGCTGCGGATGGCAATCTGAAGCGAGGGATTCCGCAGGAAGCGGAATGTCTGACGGCGAAGCTTCACCAGGAATGTCAGCAAGCCAACGACGAATACGGAGCAGGGATTCAGCCGGAGTCAGACCGGATTCTAATGGAAATGAGAACTCGAAGACGTCGACCGAAAGCACAAATGAATTCGCCCCGGCGCGCTGAAGGAGCTGAGGCTTTGACCGCTAATAACCAGGAAGGAAACGTGTGACGAGGACAGTATCCGGTTCACCGCTCGTTTGTAAGTTTGGCGGCACTTCAGTCGCTGATGCGGCGCAGCTTCAGAAAGTGATCTCCATCGTCCGATCCGACCCGCGGCGAAAATATGTCGTCGTCTCGGCGCCGGGTAAACGTTATGCGGCGGATCGGAAGATAACGGATCTGCTCTATCTCTGTTACCACACGGCGCAGGAGGGGGTAGACACCAGCCCGGTATTCAAGGTCATTCGGGATCGATTTGAAGAGCTCGGGCGCGATCTGAACGTTCCAGCGATTGGCGGTTGGCTGGACGAAGTGGAGGCCGCGCTGGCAGATGGCGTCACCAGGGATTGGATCGCCTCGCGCGGGGAATACCTGCACGCCCGGTTGGTGGCGAGTCATCTTGGCGCCCGGTTCGTGGACGCGGCGGAATGCCTCCGGTTCACCCCGGACGGCCGGCTGGATCCGATCACCTATTCTCTCATGGCCGATGCCCTTGCCGGCAGCGATCTGAGCGTCATTTCAGGGTTCTACGGTTCCGACGCCGATGGCCGGGTAAAGACTTTTCCACGGGGCGGATCGGATATATCGGGCGCGGTCGTGGCCCGCGCGGTCGGCGCCGCGGCGTACGAGAACTGGACTGACGTGGATGGCCTTCTGATGGCCGATCCCCGAGTGGTGGAGTCTCCGCGGCTCATCCGAGAAGTCACCTATAAAGAGCTTAGAGAGCTCTCGTATATGGGCGCCACAGTGCTGCACGATGAAGCGGTCTTCCCCGTGCGAGAGGCGGGAATACCGATTCTGCTGCGCAATACCAATGCGCCGGAGACGGGCGGGACCTGGATTGTCTCCTCTCGCGCAGAAACTGAACTGCCAATCGTGGGAGTGGCCGGCCGCATCGGCTTCAGCACGATTTACGTTGAAAAATCGATGATGAATCAGGAGCTCGGGTTCGGCGTCCGCGTGCTCGAGGTGCTGGAGCGATACGGAATTAGCTTCGAGCACGTCCCGACCGGCATCGACTCAATGTCGGTCGTCATGCGCACGGAAGAGCTCGGAGATCATCGTGAGGCGGTGATGCGTGATCTTCAGCGAGTTCTGGAACCGGATCGGTTGGAGCTTTTGGAGGATATGGCCCTGATCGCCACCGTGGGCCAGGGGATGAGCCACCGGATAGGAATTGCGAGCCGGCTGTTCGTGGCGCTTGCCGATGCAAAGGTCAACATCCGGATGATCAACCAGGGCGCCTCCGAGATAACAATCATCGTCGGCGTCGCCAGCAGCGACTATGAGCGTGCGGTTCAGGCGATTTATAGCGCCTTTGTCACCAACTGAAGCCGGGGCCGTCACGTCGAGCGGCACGAGATGAAGCCACTGCTCGACACTATGGATATCCGGCGCCGAACGCTCGATTCCAACTTCTTCGGGAACACCCGTCTGGAACGCCAGTGACGATTCAGCCCGATTCCATCCCTGCAAGTCTCGCGCCGCCAATCACTTCGGCGAGCGTTCCAACGGCCCCTGCTCCGGATGAAGGGTCAGCCAGAGAGAGCGGCGCGCGGGAACGCATGCTGTTCCTGGATGTTTTTAAGGGCGCCGCCATTTTAGCGGTGGTTCTGATCCATACTCTTTCCCGGTTCCTCCGCTGGACGACTCCGACCTCACATACCTGGTACGTCATCGCCATCTCGAACCGGGCTGCGCAATTCGCGGTTCCCGGCTTTCTGCTCATCAGCGCGCTCCTGAACGTCGGAAGTCTTCTGCGGAACCCGGCTCTGAGTCGCTTCTTTCGCAGCCGGGTGCAGAGCGTCTTCTGGCCCTATCTCTGCTGGAGCGCCATTTTTATTGGATTTCAGGCGTGGGAGAACCCCGGCTGGTTTCACTGGAGCGCGGCTGGGCAAATGCTTTTGCGCGGGACGGCATATTCGCACCTGTATTTCCTCTGGGCGCTGCTGCAAATGCTCGTGGCGCTGCCGCTTTTGATGCCGATTTTGCGCCGCCGGCCGCCGTTCTGGGCTGCCCTGCTGGCAGCGCTCATCTGCACGGCATCCTTCGAAGAGTTGAACCGGGCGCTCGTCTACCGGGTTCCCGACCTCGGGCGTTCAATTCTGGACTATCTGCCCGCCGTTTTTCTCGGCTTGTGGATCGGCAGCCAGCCAGGACGTTCGCGGAAGATCCTGCGCCGCGGCTGGCCGGCGGCGCTGCTGTTGACGACAGCAGGCGCAGCCATCTACTTTCCGCTTTCCATCCGAGCCGATCTGCTCCATCTCCCGGTAAGCGCCGCCGCCTACCAGTGGGGATGGTGGGATTACACGACGGCCGGCAGCTTTCTGCTGCTGTATCTGGCGTACCGGTTGGAGCGCGCCGGCCGGATTTCGAGCGGACTGCAATATCTCGGCCGTTACTCGCTGCAGATTTACCTGGCGCACCCCCTCGTACTCATCGGGCTCGATCAGATCATCCGCCTCCACCGGTCCGCCGGTCTCATCGGCGCCTTTTTCGTCTACTACCCCTGCGCTATCGTCGCGCCCCTACTCTTCGCCCGGGTCATCGAACGACTGCGTATTTCCGCGCCGTTATTTGGGAGGTAGAGAGGGGACGGAGGACGAAGGACGCGCCCCGCGCTTCGCCGGGTCCAGCCGCACTATCATAACGCTGTCCGGTACAGCGAGCTGGAGAGTCTGGTCTCCAGGCTTGCCTTTGAGCGCTGCGGACCGGGTGGTGTAGGAGCCGTCCGGGTTCATGGTGGAGATTTCGGCGCGGAGGAGCGGGGTGTCGCAGGTGAGCGTTAAGTTCACCGGGGGGTTATTGATGTCTGTCATCGCCTTGCCGTCCCACACCAGGACGTCATTCCAGAGGAGGAGGTAGAACGATCCATCGCTCCTCTCAAGGAGCGTGTCGTGAACGCTGTCCGGCGCTTTCGATAAGGCGAAGCGGAGCGTCCCCGGTCGGAAATGCGGTCCCACCCAGCGTTTGGCAGATTTTTTCCAGCGAGCTTCGCCGAGCGTCGAGGTCAGAAAGCTAAGCGCTCGACCTGCAGGGAGCGGCGTGCCGTCGGCCCGGGTATCCATCGCCCAGGGCTTCTCGCCGCCGACGCTGTAAAGGAAGGTCCGCACAATTCCGATGCTGTAATCCTGAGCGAGCAGCATCATCTCCTGCTTCGCCTGGGCGAGCTCGCTCTTGTGCTCGACTTTGCGAGCGTCTGTCATTGCGTGCTGGAACCCGGTCTCCGTGACGACGATAGGTTTGGCGCGGCCTCCGGGGGGAACGATGCTGTCGGCCACTTTAAGCCACTGGCAGTGTCCCGGCGCATGGAGAGATCCGTCGATGGTGTCGCCGGAGGGATAGGAGTGCATTGATTCGTAATCGAAGGCCGTCGAAGTGAATTTTCCGTAGCCGGTATCGCCGCCCCAGGGCCAGTTCTTGCCGAGAGTCCACGCGATGACGGGCGTGTTCTTGAAAACCGGGTCCGCTTTGACGGCACGGTAGAGCGCAGCCTGATTTGCCTGGGCCGCTTGTGTCGACGAGGCGTAGCGGGGAAAGTCACCGCTCTCGAACGGCATGTCGGATTCGTTGTTACCTTCGATTGTCGCAATGGCGCCGGGTGGAAACCGTTTCAGGACCGGCAGCACGTCGGAGATCCGGGCAGCCTTGTTGACGTAGGGGTCGGTCCAGAGCCATGAAACAAGGGCGTCAACGCGGATGCCCTGGTCCCTGCAGAGATTGATCATCGGCTGCGGATTGGTGTCGGGTCGAATCTCCCAGCGGGCGTATCGAACCCCCATGACGTACCTCGAATCCACCGGCGCCGTTCCGTAGAGACTCCGGCGGCTGTCTCCGTAGTGAAACAGGTAAGGTCCGCCAACGCCGTTCAGGCCAATACTATCGACGAACGAGTCGGCAGTGCGGGCCCGTACGGGCGCTGGCTTCGCACACGCCGCCGCTGCAAAAACGCACATCGCCGCCACTGCCAGCGCGAGCAATACTCGTGTGTGGGGACCGGCAGTTGAGATTCGGCCCGCAGGAGTGAGGTCTGCCTTTCCATGGCGCCTGGATATCAGTGTCCATCGCATGTCTGTACATTCGATGCGGCCAGGGGCAGATCCCTGCCGGGGCCGGACCTGAAACGACTCACGCTGCGTGGGCGCGACATTCGGGGTGAGCGACCGGCCGCACCATTGACTCCGTTTGAAAAGTGAGCAGCTACACGGAGTTGAACATGGACGGCTGCTGCAGCGCGTTTGGCCCCGCTGCCAAAACCACAGATGCCGAAGGAAAGCGGAAAACGACGGCGAAAACTGGCTATATCGTTGAAGCGAAGTGGATCACTTCTTAAGGGCGCTTGAGAGGGAGAGATGCCGATCCTCCGTCCTCCGTCCTCCATCCTCCGTCCGCTCCTGAGGGGTTTAAATGTCTGAAACACTCTATCTAATTGACGGTCACGCGCAGATATTCCGTGCCTACTTCGCTATTCGGGGCGGCATGCGGAGCCCGGTGACCGGCGAGCCGACGCATGCGATTTACGGCTTCACGGCCATGCTGCTAAAGCTCTTCTCGCAGCTTCAACCTCACTACGTCATCGTAGCGGTGGATATGCCGGGAAAAACCTTCCGGGACGATCTTTTCTCGGATTACAAGGGGACGCGTAAGGCGACCCCGGATGATCTTTCGGCGCAGTTTCCCCGGATTTTTGAGGTGATCGATCTTTTTGGAATCCCGATCTTTGGACAGCCGGGCCTCGAAGCGGATGACATCATCGCCAGCATTACCGACAAAGTCATTCAGGACCCGTCTTGCGGCGACGTCAATATCCGTATCGTTTCTAAAGACAAAGATCTGGAGCAGCTTCTTGGCGACCGGGTGACGATGTTCGATATTCATACCGATACGACGATCGACGTCGCCGCGCTCATGGCGAACAAGGGCATCCGGCCGGACCAGGTGATCGACGTGCTGGCGCTTACCGGCGATACGGTGGATAACGTGCCCGGTGTAGAGGGGATCGGGCCGAAAACGGCAGCGCAGTTGATCCATGAGTTCGGATCCATCGATGGTATCTTTGAGAACATCGAAGCGATCAAAGGTAAGCGAAGGGAGAACCTGGAAAAAGGCCGGGATCAGCTTCCACTCTCGCGACAACTGGTGACGCTCCATCGTACGGCTGAAGTTCCGTTCTCTTTAGAAGCCTCGCGGGTGCGGCCGATCGACCTGGCAAAGATTCTTCCGCTCTTCCAGGAGCTCGGCTTTAATCATTTCCAGGATGAAGTGCGCCGACTCGCCGAATCCGGCGCCATGCCGCACGCCCGGCCGGTCGAACCGGTCGAAGAAGAAGCCCCGGAGGAGCCGGCGTCGGCCGCAATGGCGTACGACCCGGCCGCCGCTCATTACAGCGCTATCACCACGCCGGAGCAATTAAACGACCTGGTGAAAACGCTCCGCCAGCAAAAGATCATCAGCGTGGATACGGAGACCACCGGTCTCAAGCGCGACTCGGTTATCTGTGGGATCAGTCTGTCGTGGGCGCCCGGCAGCGGCGTCTATATCCCGATCCTTTCCCCAGCGCCCGTAGAGCATCTAACCCACGATCAGGTCTTTTCGGCCCTGCGCCCGATTTTTGAAGACCCGTCGGTTCCCAAATGCGGTCATAATCTCAAGTTCGACGCCGGAATGCTGCTGCGATCCGGCGTGCGGCTGCGCGGTGTTGTCTTCGATTCGATGTTGGCCGGGTTCTTGCTGCAGCGGAACGCGGCGCTGGACAACCTGGCGCTCTCGGAGCTGAACTATAAAATGATTCCGATCACGTCGCTCATCGGTTCGGGACCAGATCAGGTCTCGATGGAAACGATTCCGGTGGAACAGATCACCCCCTACGCGGCGGAAGACGCCGATCTTGCGCTGCAGCTTTATGATCATCTCCAGCCCCAGATCGAGGCCGAGGGGATGTCTGTGCTCCTGCGCGACGTCGAGGCGCCGCTCGGGCCGGTGCTGGCCGAAATGGAGCATAACGGAATCCTCTGCGATCCGGACGAGCTGCAGCGGCAGGGCGAGGGCCTGCGAGAACGAGCGGCCGAGCTGCGTCAGCAGATTCAGGATCGGTGCGGATGCGAGTTCCACGTGGATTCCACGAAGCAGTTGGCGGAGGTCCTCTTCGATAAACTCGGCCTGGCGTCCGGCAGGCGCACCAAGACCGGCCGGTCCACCGACGTTCAGGTGCTCGAGAAACTGGCGGCGCAGGAAGACGCCGCCGATCCAAAGACGAGCGTCCCCCGGTTGATCATTGAGTACCGGCAGCTCACCAAGTTGATCAGCACGTATCTCGGCAATCTGCGCGATTCCATTGATCCACATACCGGCCGGATTCATACGACGTTTCATCAACTGGTTGCGGCAACCGGGCGGCTGGCGTCGACCAACCCCAATCTCCAGAACATACCGATCCGCACCGACATCGGCCGGCAGATCCGAAAGGCGTTTCCGGCCGCTCCCGGACAGCTCCTCATCTGCGCCGACTACTCCCAGATTGAGCTGCGGCTGCTGGCGCACCTCAGCGAAGATCCGGCGCTTGTTAAGGCGTTCGATGAAGACCAGGATATCCACGCTGCGGTGGCCGCGCAGGTGTTCGGCACAACCCTGGAGAACGTCACGCGGGAGCAGCGAGCACAGGCAAAGACGATTAACTTCGGGATTATCTACGGCATCACGGCATTCGGACTCTCGCGGCGAATTGAGGGAATGGATGTGTCAGCCGCGCGCCAGCTCATTGATGAATACCGCGCTCGATTCAGCGGGATCGATCATTTTATGCAGCGCTGCGTACATCAGGCGATGGAGTGCGGCTATGTTTCGACGATCCTCGGTCGCCGCCGGATGATCCCCGAAGTGCGCGACCGGAACGCCAACACCCGCAGCCTGGGAGAGCGCCTGGCGATCAATTCGGTGGTGCAAGGGAGCGCAGCGGACCTGATCAAGGCAGCGATGGTAAAGGTGCAGAACCGGATTGAAGACGACCGGCTGCCGCTAAGAATGCTGCTGCAGATCCATGACGAGCTTGTGATGGAAAGCCCGGCCGAGCTCGCCGAAAAGCACGCCGCTATCGTGCGCGAAGAGATGGCGCACGCGCTGGATGATGAAATCCCGATGAAGGTACCGCTAAAGGCGGAAGCCGGCATCGGCCCCGATTGGATGTCGGCGAAATAGCAGTCACGCTGCGCCGATAGCCAACTGCCGGGCGCTTCATACGCCCGGCGCCCGGTTTCCCGTCCGAAGGACGGTCGGCCGCAGGCCCCGCTGCCGGGTGTTTTATACGCCCGGCGCCGGCGCAGCCGACCGAATCCTCAGCTCTTCATCATTATCAGGCGGGAACGCCCTTGGGCGCGAGCGGCATTGATCTGAGGCGCACGCCGGTGGCGTTGAAAATAGCGTTTCCGATCGCCGCCGGGATCAGCATGAGGCCGGTCTCACCGGCGCCGGCCGATGGCTGATCCTTGCGGTCTATCAGAACCGCCTCTATCGAAGGCATGTCGCTGAATCGAGGAACGCGGTATTCGGAAAGTCGGCCATTCAGAATCTTCCCATTTTCGAACCGCATTGCTTCGAAGAGCGCGCCCCCGAGTCCCATCATCGCGGCGCCTTCAATCTGGCTCCGCAGCTCGGCGGGGTTGACGATGGCGCCGCAATCGAACGCGGTCACCAGGCGATGGACACGAACACGCCGGGCGGGTCCTTCTATCCCGACCTCGGCGAACGTCGATAGGAAACTTCCCTTCTCCGTGCCGCAGGCCATGCCATAACCAAGACCGGGCGTCCGCTTGTCCCAACCGAAGTGGTCGGCCCCGGCGTTCACCGCCGCGAGCAATCGTTCGTCTTTCAAATTACGAAGACGGAACTTCAAAGGGTCCATTTTGACCGAGTGCGCAAGCTCATCGATGTGCGATTCTCGCGCGAAGTGATTGGCGCTCGCCGCCAGCGCCCGATAGGACCCCTGCCGGAGTGGTGATTTCGCAGGATGAAATTCGATGCGCTGGTTGGGAATGTCGTACGGCGGTCCAATGCCAGACGAACCGGAATTGTAGTTGTGGAACTCCCAGGCTGTAATCGAGCCATCGGGCGCCGCGACGCTCGTCACGTCGATCACTCCAGCCGGCCGGAAATAGGCCCACGTGAACTCCTCTTCCCGCGTCCAGCGCACCTTCACCGGTTTGCCCACCGCCTTCGCCAGCCGGGCTGCCTCCACTGCGACCTCGCCGGTATGCTTCCCGCCGTATCCTCCGCCGGTGTCCGGCATGATGACGTGGACCTGCTCCTCGGGTATCTGGAACGTGGTGGCGAGCTCGCTTCGAACGCCAAACGGCCGCTGTGTGCCGGTCCAAACCGTCAGTTTGCCGTTGGACCACTCAGCGACCGCCGCCCGCGGCTCCATGGGAGTATGGGCGATATAGGCGATCGTATACGTGGCTTTGAGCGGCTTTCCCGCGGCAAAGACCGGGTCCACCGATCCCGTCTCACGCGCTCCTCCTCGCTCCCATCCGGATGATTCCGCCGAGTGGGTTTTCAGATAATCATAGATTGTGGTGGAAGACGGCTGCGGCGGCGCTTTCCACTCGGATTTAATGGCGGCGACGGCGTCCGCCGCCGTGGTCGTATCGGGCGCGGTGACGCCGATAAAATCGCCATCCCGAACAACCGTTACGCCGGGCATCGCCGCGGCGGCCGTCGTATCCGCATTGACGAGCGATGCGTTGAGGCGGTCGGCGCGCAGCACGCTGCCATGAAGCATCCCGGGTCGCATGATGTTGGACGCGTAGCGATGTTTGCCGGTCACCATTTCATGCCCGGTCACACGGGGAACCGACGTGCCCTCGATGGTCCAGCGAGCCGCCGGGGTGGTCGGAACCGTGTCCAGAATGGTCTTTACCAGCTTCTCGCCTCGTGTGAGCTTGCCAATTGGAGTGGAGGCGCCGGTCACGGGGTCCGTCACCTTGCCGTCACGGACTACCAGTCGGGTCCGGTCCACCTTCCACTGTGCGGCGGCCAGGTCACGGAGCAGCTCACGGGCAGCCGCCGCCGCTTTCTGAAGGCGCGAGCCCATGTCCGGCGTAGACCTGCTTCCGAAAGTTCCCATATCGTACGGCGTCAGGTCGGTGTCACCCATCACCAGCTCGATCGATGACATGGGCGCTCGCAGCTCTTCGGCAACCGCCTGCGCGAGCGAAGTGCGAATCCCCTGCCCTACCTCAACCTTCCCGGTAAAGACGGTAATCCGACTGTTCTCGTCAATATGGATCCAGGCGCCTATTTCCTGGGGCGCGCCCCGGGGAGCGGCGTCGGCAGCAGGCGACTCTCCCAGCGCGAGCACGACAACAAGACCCACGCCAACCGTCTGGAGGAACGCGCGTCGGCTCATCTCACAGGGTTGGAATCCCGGCTCCGATCGCAGCTCGTACCGTTCGGGCTCAAAGCAGCCCTCGTCGGCTTCGATCAAAGTTGAATGGAATGCTCTCTCAGACATGTTCGCCTCCCTCGGACACCTGCCGGATTGCGCGTATGATGTGGGGATGGAGACCGCAGCGGCAGACATTCCCATCCATGAAGCGCACTATCTCCGCGTCGGTGGGATGCGGTGTTTTCCGGAGCAGCGCCACTCCGCTCATTATCATACCGGATGTGCAGTAGCCGCACTGCAGAGCGCCGTTCTCCATAAAAGCTGCCTGAAGGGGATGGAGCTTACCATTCTGTTCCAGTCCCTCAATGGTGGTGATTGATTTGCCCGCCGCCATCTCCGCCGGGGTGATGCACGACCGGGTCACCTCACCGTCCATTAAAACGGTGCACGCGCCGCAGACGCCTTCGCCGCAGCCATACTTGGCCCCGGTCATGTCAAGATTGTCGTGCAGCATGATGAGCAGACTTTGCCCCGGCGCAACCGGGACCGTCCGGCTCGATCCATTAATCGTAAGCGTAATCGTACCTGCCATATCTGGTCCTCCTGTACCGCCATTGTAGAGCGTGAAGATGAAGAAAACCCGAAGATCGCGCGGACGGAGGACGGAGGACGGAGGACGGAGGACGGAGGACCTCGAAGGGATGAAGGACGGAGGACGGAGGACCTCGAAGGGATGAAGGACGAGTCAAGAACGCCGAACATCCCGCGCGCCTTGGCCTGCGCCACTCTGCGCATTGGATGAACCTGGTCTGCAGCCGGGTGACGACGGCCGCACAGGCAGGGACGCCTGCGCCACTGTGCGCATTGGATGAGCGGGGTCTGCAGCCGGGTGATGCGGGAACTTAATCTGCCGGACCCTTTCAACAGGATCTATGCCTCACGCCTCACGCCTCACGCATCGCCCCCTGTCCTCCGACTCCGTCCTCCGTCCGCGCGTCATCCGCGGGATCGGAGTCGTCGGAAGTCTGGCTAAGGGCGGACCGCTGTGACAGGCTCAAGACGTCGGGTTGATTTGGCGGTTGTTCGATGCCGCGAGAATAGTGAGATACGCGGCGGGTTCAGGGTTCAAAAACATGCCTCGCTCTTCACATCCGACTCCCGGCTGAACCCCGGGGGCTACAGCGGGCGGACCTCCGCGAACCTCCGCGTTGAGCTTTTCCTTCGTCCTTCGTCCTTCGTCCGCGTTTCGACGCACGCGCCGAAATGCGATAGTATACTGGGTCGCAGGGGGAGCGTTCGCTCCCTGAACAATATCAGGGTTACTTCGAATGCCCGGTCATTCGTTCCGTTGGGAGAACAGCTTATGAGCCAGCCGCTTGGTCTTGGAGTCGTGGGGGCCGGAAGCATTTCTATTCGCGGTCTGCTGCCGCATCTTACGCAGGAGGACGTGCAGGATCGGGTGAAGGTTGTGGCCGTCTGCGACAATGTGCCGGGCCGCGCCGCCGCCGCCGCCGAGACGTTCGGCGTGCCTTACGGCTATGACGATTACGCCGCTCTTCTGAGCGACCCGGCGGTGGACGCGGTGACGATCGCGACTCCGATTGGCCTGCATTACGAGCAGGGAATGCAGGCGGTTCGGGCGGGAAAGCATATCCATTTCAATAAGACAATGACGACGACGGTGGACGAAGCCGACCGGCTCATCGCTGAGGCGGCGCGACGGGGTGTGAAATTGGTCGCCTCGCCCGGGCAGATGCTCTCTCCCCTGAACCGGCGGATACGAGAGCTGATTCAGGAAGGCGCGCTCGGTAAGATAGCCTGGGCGGCGACCGGCGCGGCGATGCATGCCTACCATGAAAACGAGCGGGTGCGGCTCGGAGATACGCCGCTCACCAACGTCGATCCCTCCTGGTACTACCGGAAACCGGGCGGCGGGCCACTGTACGACATGACCGTTTACGGCCTCCACGCGCTGACCGGAGTATTGGGACCGGCCCGGCGGGTCACCTCGTTCTCCGGCGTCGGGCTGAAAGAACGAGAATACAAGGGGAAAATGTTTCAATGCGATACCGACGACAACACACTGATGGTGCTCGACTTTGGTGACGCCCTCTTTGCGTTCGTCTATGGCACGTTCGCGGGCAACGTAGTCCAGGAGTTTGGACGACCGAGCTTCTTTGGAACACGCGGCAGCATCGTCGGCCATCGATTAAACGACGAGCCCATTGAACCGCCCGCCGCGCCCGACGGTGGCGAGCCGACCAATACGCTTCCGCACGTGGTAGGCATCCACCGGACGATGGAAGAGGCCCACGTTTACGAGGACGTGATGCAGCTCGTGGATTATGTGCTTGACGGGACGCCCGTAGTTCCTTCAGCCGATCACGCCCGGCACGTCATCGACATCATCGAGTCCGCCTACCGGTCCGCCGAAAACGGCCAGGCGCAGGAGCTGAGGACGACGTTCACGCCGCTATGATCGTGTGAGTGCGGGAGCAGGAAGCTCATTTCAGATGGCGGCCGCAGTACGGCCTGGCGCGCCTGATCGGTGAGTCGTGGGACTTCCAACGCACGCCTGAAGATAGACTCACGGCCTGGCATCCGGGATAGCTCCTATATTCTCGTCTTCCGCCATCCAGCGGGGGCGCCGGATGAGGACCAGAGGCTGCGGGAGTAAGGCAGCGTCTCGATTTCTCGCGTCGGAGCTTCACCGCCTGCTTCGTCCTTCGCCTGGCCCGGTAGCGAGATCATCAGGGCTTTGCCGGTTTTGCGATCGCGATTCAGCCGGTAGGCTCGCACCACTCCCTTGATGAACGCAAGGTCTATCCAGATCGTGATGACAAAAGAACAAGCCCACACCAGGACAAACCAGGGAGCCGGCCAGGTGAGATAGGCTAAATCGAAGAGCGAGACAAACGAAAGCCACGCGGTGAGCAGAACTGCTGCGGCGGCATTCGTTCCCCATGCTCTCTCGATATGGCCCGCCAGTTCCTCTCGCTCTTTCGCTGAAAGAATCCGCTCGCCCATCAGCTTCGCGCTGGCAGCTTCTTCTGCATTGTTAATCTCTCGAGCCGCCGCATACGCGTTTGCCGGAGTGTTCGCCACGGTGGTCGTTCGCAGCGTTATCCAGAAGGGCGCCATGCGGCTGTTTGCGCTCCAGAGGCGTCCGGAAGATGGCAGCAACTCCAGCCATTGCCGTGCGCTCGCATCAGCGCGGAGCAAATCGTTATGCGTCAACGCGCCATCGATTGACGTTCCCTCTCCCACGCACCCTTCGAAGCGCTTCAGGCAGCCGGCGCGCGTGTCACTCGCGCTGGCGACAGCCCGGCTGAGATACTTGTATGTCAATATCGGAGAGATCACGAATATCGCTCCGCCAGCGAGTATAAGTAAGATAACCAGTACGTTAAAGCCCAGGCTGTTGGGTACGATGGAGTCGGGTAAAAGCGACGCGAGCCAGAACGCCGTGATAGTCAGTGGCAGCGAAAGCAGCGCCAGAACGCCCCACCAGCGGTACTTTCGAGCCTCCGAACGGAGCGCCGTCAATTCAGAATCGGCCAGCGGGCGCACCTCAACAAGGGGCAGCCCCGCGCACCATTCCGTCGCCTCCTGACCCACGAGTGTGGCACGCTGCATGATCTGTCTCCAGTTCTTCTACCGATGAAGCGTCGACGGCCCCCCGGCCCCCGATGACGGGGGAGCTTTTGTCCCCGCCCCCGATGACGGGGGAGCTTTTGTCCCGCGCCGCGGCGAACTGAAAATGAGGCTGCCGGGCTCACTCAGTGATTTCTCAGCTTCCATACCGTGATGAGGGATTCCTTTAATTCGGTCCGGTGCAGGCGCGCTTGACCTGATGCCAGAGATCGGATAAGATCCGTTTATCGGCTGCGTTTCCCTACCTCGTCATTAGATTGGAGTATCCCCGTGTACCACCGTGTCCCGAACCGCGCTTCGATCCGGCGCCTGGTCGCCCTGGCGTTTGCCCTCTCGTTCCTCTGCTTCACGCCCAGAATGGCGTCTGCCTACACCTACACCGCCCTCGGCGCGAGTGACGCCGTCGGCGTCGGCGCCAGCCCGATGACGGACGGATACGTGTATTTGATCGCCAACTCCCTGAACACGGCGAGGCCAGGTTCCTGGACGCTGATAAACCGCGGCGTTAGCGGTTACCGGGCGCCCGATATCGAGAACAACACTCTTCAACCGGCCATCGCCGATGCGCCGGACGTGGTTACCATATTTGTTGGCGGCGACGACGTTAAAGACAGCGTCCTCACCGGGGAGTCCACCGCCAGCCTGATCGCCCGATTTCAGCCCGCCTATACAGACATTATCAACCAGCTCCGCACGCGTACCCGTGCGTTAGTTATAACCGCTACCATCCCCGATTTAAGCATGGTTCCCGTTGCGGCGCATTTGACTCCCACACAACTGGCGCTCGCCCACGCCGATTCCATTGCGGTGAACAACGTGATCACGAGCGTGGCGGCCGCTAACTCGGTTCCGGTTGTGGATCTCTTCGATAACGCCGGTTCTTATAACCCCGCAAACTTTAGCTCAGACGGTTTCCATCCCAACAACACCGGCTACGCTCTGCTGGCGCAGCTTTTTGAGCAGGATCTGGAGCCGCAGGTGACCACAGCGTCGCCGAATAGCGCCACGCCGGGAACGCTGGTGTCGCTGTATGGAACCGGCCTTACGCTGGTCACCGGCGTCAACTTCGGCGGAACACCCGCTGCCTTCCGGACGTTCTCGAATGGACTGGTGGCGGCTTTCGTACCCGCAGGCGCTCCCGTCGGCTCGGACAGCCTGACCGTCACGGATACCACCGGCGCCTCCGTGCCCGCCGGTTCGTTCACCGTACTCGCTCCAGCGGTACCTACGTTCACCTCGATCAGCCCGGGGACCGCGACGCCCGGAACACTGCTGTACATTAACGGCACGGGCTTTACGACGACCAGCAATGTTACGTTCGACGGCATCAAGGTAGACTTCCGGGCGCCCAATGATGGCCTGCTCTGGGTATTCGTTCCGGCGGGCGCACACGTTGGGTCCGACACAATCACCGTTACGAACGCCGCGGGCGCTGCGAGCACGTCATTCACCGTACTCGCTCCTTCCATTCCGACGATCACGTCGATCAGCCCGGGCAGCGCGACGCCCGGAACGCTGTTATACATTTACGGCACGGGATTGACGACCACGAGCAGCGTCACTTTCGACGGCATCAATGTTGATTTCCGGGCGCCCAACGACGGTCTGCTCTGGGTTTTCGTTCCCGCAGGCGCTAAAGTCGGCTCGGATACGATCAACATCACAACCGCGGGCGGGTCGGTTTCGACTTCGTTTACTGTGCTCGCCCCAGCCGCTCCCACAGTCACGTCGATCAGCCCCGGAAGCGCAACGCCGGGGACGCTGCTCTACGTCTATGGAACAGGATTGACAACCACTAGCAGTGTTACCTTCGACGGCATCAATATCAACTTCCGAGCGCCGAATGACGGTTTACTCTGGATCTTCGTTCCCGCGGGCGCTCACGTCGGCTCGGATACGATCAATATCACAACCGCAGGTGGCATGGTCTCGACATCGTTTACCGTGCTCGCTCCCCCCGCTCCCACGATTACGTCGGTCAGCCCGGGCAGCGGCAGCGCGGGCACGTTCGTATCGATCCAGGGATCGGCGTTCGCAACAACGAGCAGCGTGACGTTCAACGGCGTCAAGGCGTATTTCCAGGTCGCCAACGATAATCTGCTCTGGACTTACGTTCCGAAGGGCGCTTCAGGAGGATCCGGCGGCCTCGTGGTTACCAATGAGACTGGAACGGCGTCGACGGCCTTCACCGTCACTCCGTAAAGGAAACGAGACACCTGTCGCCGCGCGGGGTGGTAGCATCCCCGCGCGGCGCGCATTACAGTGATCGTTATGGGGACAGGGGAGCAAGCGGCGGATCCGGTCATTCGAGTGATCGATTGCTGGAAGTCTTATGAAGAAGGCGGCGTACCGGTCCACGCGGTGCGTGAGGTAAACCTGGATGTTCTGCCCGGCGAGTTCTTAGCGATCGCCGGGCGGAGCGGTTCGGGAAAGAGCACGCTTTTGAACCTCATGGGCGCGATGGATACGCCCAGTCGAGGCAGCGTTCAGATCCGCGGAAACGATCTGGCACAATCCACGGATCGTCAGCGCGCTGAAATTCGCCGGCGGGACGTGGCGACCATCTTCCAATCGTTCAACCTGCTTCCCACGCTCCGGGCCGCCGAAAACGTAATGCTGCCCGGCCGTTTGATGCGCCGACCGCCGGCACAGCTCCAGCGTGAGGTGGACGCGCTGCTCGAAAGCGTCGGGCTTGCGGGGAGAGCGAGCGCCTGGCCCGATACGCTTTCCGGCGGTGAGCTTCAGAGGGTCGCCATAGCCCGGGCGCTCATCAATAGCCCCGCGGTGATCCTGGCGGACGAGCCGACCGGCAATCTCGACAGCCATAACGCGGAGCTGGTTTTGGACCTCCTGGTGGATCTCTGCCGCCGCCACGGCGCCGCGATCGTCATGGTCACTCACAGCCTTGAAGCGGCCGCTCGCGCCGACCGCATGGTTACCATGAGCGATGGCCGGCTCGAATCCGCATGATATTCCTTCTGGCGCGGTTCGTGGCTCGACGACTCCTCCGGGATTGGATTCGGACCGGGCTGGCGCTCGCCGGGGTCGCGCTGGGAGTTGCGGTCTTCCTCGCGATCCGGATCGCCAACACAAGCGTCATCGGCGCCTTCGCCTCCACCGTCAACGCCATCGCCGGACTCGCGAACCTCGAGATCTCGGCGCCGGCGCCGGGCCTGGACGAACGTCTCTTCCCGCGCGTCGTGCGAACCCCCGGAGTCATCGCCGCCGCGCCGCTGGTGGAGGTCGAGGCGCCGCTTCCCCCGGCCCCTTCTCCGCAAACCGTTCGATCTCGGGGGGCCCGCCGGGCATCAACGCTGGTCTCCGAAAGCCCCTCCATTTTCGTGCTCGGAATCGATCCATTCCGGCAGGTCGCTTTCAGCGTCAACAGTGATAGCGACCAGTCGGGCGCCGCGGCGAACGCTGAAAACCTGGCGTTCCTGCTGAATCCGCTGGCCGTTGAAGTCACCGCGTCACTGGCCTCTTCGCTGCATCTGCACACCGGAAGCCGCCTACCCGTGATCTCCGGCGCCCGGCGGGTAGCGCTGCAGGTGGTTGGCGTCATGCCGGCCGACCCACTCTCCCGCGCGTACGGGGGGAAAGTGGGCGTGATGGACATTGCCGCCGCGCAGGAGACTTTTGACCGGTTCGGCCGGCTGGATCAGATTCTGGTACGGGCCGCGCCGGGAGACGTTGACCGCGTAAAGGCCTCAATACGGCGATGGCTGCCCGCCTCGGCGACGGTGCAGCGGCCGTCTCGCCGCACGGCCACGGTGGAACGAATGCTCGGCGCGTTTCAGCTCAATCTCGAGGCGCTCAGCCTCATCGCGCTGTTCGTAGGGATGTTCCTGATTTATAACACGCTTTCCGCCGCGGTGGTGCGCCGGCGAGGCGAAATCGGCGCGCTCCGCAGCCTGGGCGTCACCCGAGGTGGGATTCTCACTCTCGTACTCGCCGAAGCCGGAATCGTGGGCGCTGCCGGTTCCGCGCTTGGGCTTTTGTGCGGTTATGGCATGGCGCGCGGCATTCTCGGGGCAGTGGCGACGACCGTGAGCTCGCTCTACGTCCACGTGGAGGCGACTCATCTCGACGCGCCCGCGTCACTCCTCTTTACCGTCTGGCTGGTAGGGGTGGCGGCCTCTCTCGTCGCGGCCCTGGCGCCGGCGATGGAGGCTTCGGTCATTGAGCCAGGAGTGGTGATGCGGCAAGGGGCGCAGATACGAGCGCCGCACCTTCGATGGGTCTTCTTCGGCGTCGGCGCCGCGATCTTTGCGCTCCTTGCCGTCGTCTTCTCTTATGCGTCGCGGGAAGCAGGGCAACCCCTTCTGAGCTTCGCAGCCGCTTTCTCAATCCTGTTCGGGTTTTCGCTGCTCGCGCCAGCCGCGTGCCTGGCCGCCGCGGCCATTGTGGATCCTATCGCCGCCCGGGCTCCTGGAATAGCGCTGCGGACCGGGAGCGCGTTCCTGCGGGCTTCGTTGGAACGTGTCTGGGTCGTCGCGGCCGCTCTCGCCGCCGCCGTCTCGATGCTAGTTGGCCTTTCCACCATGGTCGGCAGTTTCCGGCAGACGGTGGGCCAGTGGGTGGCGCAAACAGTGATCGGGGATGTCTACGTTGCGCCCTCCGCGCTTGCGGTCGCCGGAAGCGCTGCTCTGCTTCCCAACGGTGTTCTGAGCCGTGTTCGACTGATACCGGGCGTGGCGCAGATCGACGAATACCGTTTCGTTGACGTGCTCGACCGCGGCCGCGACATAACGCTGACCGCCCGGAGAATTCCGGTCATGCTGGCGCATCCGTCGTATCAGCTCCGGCACGGCGATCTGGCGGCGGCGCTGCACGATCTTGGCGAAGGGAACGCGGCGCTCGTCTCCAGCACTCTGGCGGCGCTTTATCACGTGAACGAGGGTGGGATTCTGAGAATCCCAACTCCGGCCGGCCGGATCGGCTTTCGGGTTGCGGGAATCTTTCCTGATTATTCATCGGACCAGGGAGTTATAGTGATTCCGCTGGAGACCTACCGGCGAATCTGGCGCGATGAGTCGATCAATTCGCTGGCGCTCTATCTCAAGCCGGGCGCCCGACCCGGCGCCGTCGCCGATGCCGTGGACGCCGCATTTCCGCGGCTGGCGCTCAACATTCGAACCAATGGAGAGCTCCGGGCGGAGATTCTAAGGATCTTTGATCAGACGTTTCGCGTAACTTACGCGCTGGAAGCGATTACCGTCCTTGTGGCGCTCTTAGGGATAGCGAGCACGCTCATCACGCTGGCGCTCCAGCGTTCGCGCCAGTTCGCCATTTTGCGAGCCGTGGGAGCGAGCCGGGAGCAAGTGATGGCGTCGATTCTTGTGGAAGCCGGGTTGATTGGAGGCATCGCATGGGCGCTCGGGAGCGTTTGCGGGACCGCCCTTGCCGCCGAGCTCATCTACTTCGTGCTGCCCGCCTTCTTCCACTGGACCGTTCAGCTCAACTTCCAGCCGCAGATTTACGCCTGGTCCTTCGTGCTCGTCATTCCCGCCGCGCTCCTCGCCGGCGCGCTGCCCGCCCTCGCCGCCAGCCGGATCGAAATCAGCCGCGGAATGCGGGTGGAATAGGTTTTAGGTTTTAGGTCCTGGGTGTTGGGAGCCAGGCGCGGGGCGTGAGCCGCCACGTTCCGGCGCTCCCACAGTCCCACACTCATACACTCATACACTCACACACTCACACACTCACACACTCACCGTCCTCCGTCTTCAGTGCATTTCCGTATCGCCCAGCATGAGCTGGATATAGTTGATCTGGCCGAGGTGGTACGTGAGATTCCAGTAGCCGAGAAACAGCATGTCCGCGCCGGTTACGGTGCGGCCGCCAACCGGCAGCAGGAACTCCTGGTCCAGGCGCGAATCCGCGGTGCTCCGTATGACTTCAACAAGCTCGTTGTACCGGGCGCGCGCCGTCTCTTCGAACCACTGTTGGTCTTTACACCGCTCCACAAACTCCTGCCGGATCGCCATCATCTTCTCGCGGTCAACAGACGTCGGCATGTAATCCGCGGTCAGCCATTCGCACAGGTATTCCGCGAACTGCACACACTCAGCCATTTGATTGAGCGCCGATCGCGCCGCTCCCATCGGCTGCCAGTCGCGCTTATCCTCCGGCACGTGCCGCGCCGTCCTTAACAATGCTTCGATCGCGGTTTGCGTCATCTTCGCCGCCTGATCTTGAATTCGATTCATGAAATCCTCCCGAAAGTGGGGGCGGGGTACGAGGCGCGAGGTACCGGTTTACCACGTCGTCCGTCCCAGCGGCCGCCGCGCCCGTGCAGCGCGGGACTCGTACAATTATACCCACGAGGGGTCAGACTGGCCCCCCGGCCCCCGATAACGGGGGAGCTGGTGGCGCCGGCGCGGGCGTTTTGTTGGTGGTGGAGGCGATGTTTACCACCGGCGGGGGCGGTATTGGCTCCAGTTGGGGAAGAGCTGCGGAGGGTCGGGTGTGTTGTCGATGTAGCGGTTCATGCGGGCGATCCGGATTTGCTCTTGCAGCTTTCCCCTCTCGATTTCGTGGAGCTGGTACTCGGTGAGTGGCTTGGCCGGCGACTCGGCCGGCGCCTCGGTTTGTTGATCGGATAGACCGGGCGGAGGCGCGGGTTCTGGCGCGGGCTGCTCGCTGACAAGAGCGCCCTCGCTGGTTGACAGCGCCACGAGATGGCGCGATTGTGCGTTTTGCGCTCTCCGGATGATGGGCTCGAGATAGTCGAGAAGATCGAACCACGCCGCGCGACCACCGGGTGGCTCTCCCCGCCCGAACGAGGGCAGATAGGCGTCGGGACCGGTGGGAAAGCCGTCTGGCCCACGCAGGTTGATGTCGTGCTGGGCGCGAAGGAGCGTATCCAGTACGGCGTCGGCCCGGGATTCGACTGATACAGGTTCATTCGATTCGCCGGCCACCTGAGGCTCTGCCTGAAGATTCTGGATAAGAGCCGGACGCCCCTCCTTGATGAGTATGGCGAGGAGGGGCCGTTTTTCCAGGAGTGATTCAGCGACCTTAACGCGAGCCGCTTCGGCCTCTGCAGCGCGCGCGAGTCGCTGTCGTTCCTGTTTCGCCCGCCATTTCTCTTCGGCCGCCTCGCGGGCGGCGGCTTCGCGGCGGAGGCGCGCGAGCATCTGGGCCTTTTTGACGGCGGCCTCAAGGCAGTGGAGGCGTTTAAGGAAGGCTGTGGTGGTCGGAGCTGGGAGAGTGAGCGCTAGTATGAGCATAAGAAAATAGGTCTAAGGTATTGGGGCTTGGGTATTGGGTGTTGGGTGTTCGGTGCGGGGTCAGGATTGGTACTCGAGATCCTGAATCGCGGTTTCGGCGAGATCGAGGCGGCGGGAGAGGGCGAGATGAAAGGTGGCCTTCTCGGACTGCCGGAGTAGGATGAGAGCGGCGCGGAGCTGGAGCGCAGGATCGTCGGCGTGGAGATGGCGCTCGAGGACGTCGATGGCTGATGCGGCCGAGGATTGGAGGCGCTCAAGGACAGCGGCGAAAGAGCTGGATCGGCGAGAGTCGAGGGCCTTCTGGAAGGATGGGTCGGCGAGATAGCGCCAGAGAGTGGCGTGGGAGAGACCGGAGGCGCGGGCGGCGGCTTCGACGGAGGGATGAGACAGAAGGGCGTCAATTGCCTTCTGTTTGCGATGGTTGAGAGATTTTGCTGCACTTGACATGAGAGAGACTCCAGTATTCTGAAAGGGCCGGCCGTGCTTGAATGAGACAGTTTGAGACGGATTCTCTCTCACCACAGAGTTATCATGAGCCTTCGGCGCAGCACGATGAATGAAAATGATCGGGCCGCGACCGGGCCGCGACGCTCTTTGGCGGTGTACGGCGGCCCTTTTTTCAGAAGAGGCCCAGAGGGCACGGAGAAAAAGCACGAGAGAGAAGAGAAGTGTGTGAGTGAGAAAGAAAGTGCGTGAGTGAGAAAGAAAGTGTGTGAGTGAGAAAGAAAGTGTGTGAGTGAGAAAGAAAGTGTGTGAGTGAGAAGAGAGGTGCGTGACTGAGAAAGTAAGGACGTGAGTGAGAAAGTCAGGGCGTGAGTGAGAAAGTAAGGGCGTGAGTGAGAAAGTAAGGGCGTGAGTGAGAAAGAAAGTGTGTGAGTGAGAAAGAAAGTGTGTGAGTGAGAAAGCAAGGACGTGAGTGAGAAAGTAAGGACGTGAGTGAGAAAGTAAGGCCTGGATTGGGCGGCGGAACGGTAAGGAACAAGATAGACAGAGAAACGTATGGCGCTCGCAGGGAAACGGTCAGGTTGGCGGATGATTGGGATCGGGAAGTGCGCGGTGCGCCAGGTCTCCCTAATTGTAAGCGGCGAGAGGGGCGGTTTTGTGAGGAGGGGGAAGTTTATTAAGTGAAGATTCGATGTGCGGGAGGCGGCCGGCGCGGCCTTTGAAACCTCCAAGGCGGGGCGGGCTGCGCAAAATCGAGACTGCACCGGGCGCCAGGATTTGCAGCGGTATGCCGATTAGTGCTTAAATGAGAATAAGCCGGGCTGTCGATAATGTGAGCCTTACCCGGACAACGCCGGGTTATGAACATCCGCCGCAGCGTTTCGGCTAGCGCGGGACCGGCGTAAATCCTACGGCGGTTGTCGCTGGCCCCCTAACCCCCAATAATGGGGCGACGTCTGCCGCTATACTTGCGCCCGCGATGTACTCGCGCGCGGGTAATAAGGCAAAAGGTTTCGATGCCGCCACACATCAGAACAGAACAGGATACTCGCCGCGAAAAGGTGGATCCGCGGCTGCGGGAGGCCGGCTGGCAGGTGACGGCCACCGGGCCGCACGCGACACTGCCCGAAGGATGCGCGCTCTGCGAATATCCAACGGCCAACGGCCCGGCGGACTACGCGCTCTGCCTCGGAGGCCGGGTGGCGGCCATCGTTGAGGCCAAGAAGCTGACGCTCGGCCCGCAGGGCGTGCTGACGCAGGCGGAACGCTACGCCCGGGGGCTTCCCGGCAATGGCCCGGATTATGGCGGGCTGTTCACGCCGTTCCTCTACTCCACCAACGGCCAGGTAATCTGGTTTCACGACGTGCGCCGCCCGCTCAATCGCTCCCGAGAAGTCGCCGGTTTCCACACCCCGGCTGCGCTGCTCGAGCTGTTGGAGCGGGATTTTGACGCCGGCTGCGAGTCCCTCCGAACGACGGCAAACGTCCATCCCCGGCTGCGGCCGTACCAGATCGAGGCGAACCAGGCGGTGGAAGCCGCGATCGCGGCCGGGCAGCGGCAGATGTTGTTAGCAATGGCGACCGGAACAGGCAAGACCTTCACGATGGTAAACCAGGTGTACCGGTTGATGAAATCCGGCGCTGCAAAACGCATTCTGTTCCTCGTTGATCGAAGAGCCCTCGCGGCGCAGGCGGTACAGGCGTTCGATGCGTTCGACGCCGAGCCAAACCTCAAGTTCAGCAGCATTTATGAGGTGTTCAGCCAGCGGTTTCACCGGGATGATCTCGGCGACTCCGGCCGGTTCGATCCAGCTGTCCTGCCGGGTCATTACCTCACCTCCCCTCACGCGGGCGCCGCGTTCGTCTATGTCTGCACCATCCAGCGGATGTCGATGAACCTGTTCGGACCGGCGGGCGCGCTTCCGTTGGGCGAGGATGAGCCAGACGAGGATGCTCGCCAGTTAGACATTCCGATTCACGCCTTCGACGTCGTGATCGCCGACGAGTGCCACCGGGGATACACGGCGCAGGAGGCTTCACTCTGGCGCGCCACACTTCAGCACTTTGACGCGGTGCAGATCGGGCTTACGGCGACGCCGGCGGCCCACACGATGGCCTATTTCAAGGATATTGTCTTCCGGTATTCCTATGAACAGGCGGTGCGAGAGGGATACCTGGTTGATTACGACGTGGTTAAGCTGAAGTCGAACGTGCGGATGAATGGCATGTTTCTTCAGGAGGGCGCTGAGGTCGGCGTCGTGGATACGGAGACGGGCGCGCAGGCCATGGACGTGCTGGAGGATCAGCGCAGCTTTGAAGCCTCGGACGTCGAGAAGCGGGTGACCTCGCCGGACTCAAATAAGAAGATCATGGAGGAAGTCGCGAAGTATGCGACCGAGCATGAGGAGCGGTACGGGCGATCTCCCAAAATCCTGATTTTTGCCGCTAACGACGTACCGCACACTTCGCACGCCGATCAACTCGTGGTCATCGCCCGGGACGTCTTTCGTAGGGGCGAATCCTTTGTGCAGAAAATCACCGGAAGGGTCGACCGGCCGCTGCAGCGGATCAGAGAGTTCCGCAACCGCCCCGAGCCTGGAATAGCGGTCACCGTGGACATGCTGACAACGGGAGTCGACATCCCCGACCTGGAGTTCCTCGTTTTCTTACGGACCGTGAAATCACGCATTCTCTTCGAGCAGATGTTGGGCCGGGGCACGCGGAAAGGGGACCAATTCCCGGACAAGTCGCATTTCACCGTCTTCGACTGCTTCGATGGCACGCTGCTGCAGTACTTCCGCGACGCCACCGGTATGACCGCCGAGCCGCCCGATCGGCCCGGCAAGAGCATCGTCGCGATCATCGAGGAGATCTGGCAGAACAAAGACCGCAGCTACAACATCCGGCTGCTCGTCAAGCGACTGCAGCGAATCGATAAGGAAATGTCCGGGGATGCCCGGGACCGGTTCTCGGCCTTTATTCCGGATGGCGATCTCTGCCGGTACGCCGCGGCGCTGCCCGGGCGGCTGGCTGCGGATTTCGTGGGCGCCATTGCTCTGCTGCGCGACCCGGCCTTCCAACACCTGCTCCTCAACTACCCACGGCCGTGGCGCCCATTCATCATCGACTACACTACCAAAGACGACGTCACGTCCGAACGGCTGATTCGGGATCTCCTCGGGAATGCGTACCGGCCCGAGGATTACATTACCGCGTTCTCCAGGTACGTGCAGGAAAACGCGACCGAAATTCAGGCAATCGGCGCGCTCCTGGACCGGCCGCAGGAGTGGAGCGCGGGCGCGCTGGATGAGCTTCGCCGGAAACTGGCGGCCGACCAGCGATTCACCGAGGAAAACCTGCAGAGCGCGCACCAGATCAAGTATCACAAGGCGATGGTCGACATCATCTCGATGGTGCAGCGCGCCGCCCGGGAAGATGCGCCGCTGCTCACCGCCGGAGAGCGCGCAGCCCGCGCAGTGGAGCGAGTGACCGCCGGCCGCGTCTTCACCCCCGAGCAGCAAGCCTGGATGGACCGCATCCGGAACCATCTCCAATTAAACCTTTCACTCGACCAGGCCGATTTTGACGACCTTCAAATATTCGCCCGTGCCGGCGGACGCGTGGCAGCCAGGACAGCCCTCGGCGATCTCGGATCGCTGGTTCACCAACTGAACGAAGCGATGGCGGCGTGAGGGGTCGCGGACGGAGGACGGAGGACGAAGGACGAAGGACGGAGGACGAAGGACGGAGGACGGAGGATGAAGGACGGAGGGCGGAGGACGAAGGACGAAGGACGGAGGACGAAGGATGAGTCAAACAAAATACCTCGCGCCCCGGGGCACCCGCGCCTGTTCACCGTCCACCGTCCTCCGTCTCACACACCCACACACCCACACACCCACACACTCACACACCCACATTCTCACTCTCTCACCCTCTCACACACCGTCCGTCCTAAAGGAACCGGCATGAGCGATATTGTTGGAAAACTCTGGGGATTTTGCCATACGCTTCGGCACGATGGCATCGACTATGGCGATTACATCGAGCAGATCACCTACCTGCTGTTCCTCAAGATGGCGGATGAGCGTGAGATCGCCCTGCCCGAGCAGTGCGGCTGGCCGGCCCTCATGAAGCTGAGCGGCACGGATCTGACGGACCGGTACGGCGATGACCTGAAGATGCTCGGCCGGCAGCCCGGGATCCTGGGTGACATCTTCGCCGGCGCGCAGTCCCGGTTCAGCAACCCGGTGAGCCTCAAGCGGCTCATGAGCCTTATCGATGAGACGAACTGGACCGGGCTGAATGTTGACGTGAAAGCGGAGGCGTTCGAAGGACTTCTTGAGAAAGCGGCCAGCGAGGGGAAGAAGGGCGCCGGACAGTACTTCACGCCCCGGATCCTGATCGAATCCATCGTCCGGTGCGTGAAGCCGGACCCACGCGCCCACCGGGATTTCACCATCGGCGACCCGGCGTGCGGCACCGGTGGCTTTCTGGTCTGCGCCTATGAATGGCTGATGGGCGTGAGCGGCGAGGCGCTGGACCGGGACACGAGCCGCCGGATAAAGCGATCCACCTACTTCGGGCAGGACCTGGTGGACCGGCCGCGGCGGCTGGCGCTGATGAATCTTTACCTGCATCAACTGGAGCCGGTGATCTCCAAAGGCGATTCCATCTATGACCCGCCGGGACGCCGCCGCTTTGACGTGGTTCTCACCAATCCGCCGTTCGGCGTTAAAGGCGCAAACCAGGCGCCCGAACGGCCCGACTTCACCATCGCGACCTCGAACAAACAGCTTAACTTCCTGCAGCACGTGCTCACGGTGCTCAAACGCGGGGGACGTGCCGCGGTGGTGCTGCCGGACAACTGCCTCTTCGCCGACCAGGCCGGCGAGGTCTTCCATATCTTAACGCAGGACTGCAATCTGCACACCGTGCTGCGGCTGCCGCGGGGCACCTTCTCACCCTACAGCCCCGGCACAAAAACCAACGTCGTCTTCTTTACGAAGGGCCAGCCCACCGAAGCCGTGTGGGTCTACGACGCCCGGACCAACGTGCCCGGCATCACGAAGAAGGAGCGACCGCTCACGCCGGAATACTTCCGGGAGTTCGAGAGCTGCTTCGGCGCCGATCCGTTTGGCCGGTCGGCTCGAAAACCGACCGATTCCACCGACGACCGCTGGCGTCGGTTCCCCATCGCCGAAGTGCGGGAGCGGGATTATAAGATTGACAGCCTGAAGTGGCTGAAAGAAGAATCCCTTGACGACCCCGACGAAATGCCCGAACCCGAAGAACTGATCACCGACGCCCTCGCCGAACTGGCCGGCGCGATTGAGGATCTGAACGCCGTCATGGCGCTTCTGGAAAATGGGAGCGGGGTGGCCGGTTGAGGGCACGGAACGAAAAGGCGGTTGACTTAAAATCAACCGCCGGCGTGGAAGGGCTGCCGGACGGGTGGAAGGCTACAACCCTCGGACAGGTTGTATCGCTTAACTATGGAAAGGGCTTGAAGCAAAGTAATCGCTGCGACGGGCGCGTCCCGGTCTTTGGTTCAAACGGCGTGGTCGGCTTTCACAATTGTGCGATGACGAATGGCCCCACGATCGTGATCGGCCGTAAGGGAACGGTGGGCGCGGTCCATCTTTCGGCGACGCCA
>DASRZA010000522.1:0-10152 GCA_035686845.1 Armatimonadota bacterium
TGCCGGACGCGCCCTCGGGATCTAGGGCGGTCGTCGAGACCGCGGTGTCATCGAGGGTGAACAGCGTTGGCCCATTTTCCTCTTCCGATGAAGCGGCGCCAAACTGAGGGAGATCGCCTGCCTTGAACCCGAGTTCGGTCATCGGCATCTCATGGATGTTGCCGAACGGACTCCTGTAGCGCGCAAGATACTCTTTCAGATAGCCATCCCAACTGTTCGTAAGGATGTTTTTGGGCGCCAACAGCAGCACGTTTTTCCCCGCGCGACAGTAGTGATCCATAAGGGCGAGAGCAATGAAACTCTTGCCGAGGCCGACGCCGTCGCAGATCATCACCCCATGATCGCGTTCTAAAATCCGCAGCGCCTGGTAATAGCCCTCCTCCTGATGTTTATCCAGAAGACCGAGGAGGCGGGTGGGCGCGTCTTCCGGTGCGCCCTGCCGATCCTTTCCCCAGAGATAGAGCGCCTTGAGGTAAAGGATGTAGGGATCGTAGAGCTCAAGCTGCCGGCGAATCTCCTCGAGGAGATCCTCGGTGACCACGTCTTCGGCGGCTTCCGCCCAACGGGCCTCGTACCAGGCGTCAAGCTGCGCGGTCTGCTCAGGTGTAAGCAGCACGTTCAGCTCAACATTCTGAAGCAGGCCGGGACGGGTAAAATTGCCGCTCCCGAGCACGCCGAGCTGCGGCGGAAAGACGTCCCGCTGCACCAGGTACGCCTTGGCGTGGAATTTCTCAGAGGTGTAGCAGCGAGCCTCAACCCGGCCGGCGGCAAATAGCGCCTCCACTTTCCGGAGCGCGGTGAGAAGGGGAGCGTCCTTTTCACGCTGGTTCAGTAGATCCCTATCAGACGTCGCGCGCAGCATTTGCAACAGCGCCCGCCGCTGACGCGGGCTGGCGTCATCGCCGAACAGAATCCGAATCCGGTCGTAATGTTCCAACTGGTTCGCCAGCAAAAGCAGCGCGTCCAGCGAAAAGAAGGCGGCGGCGATCCGGAGATCCCGCCCCTGTTCGCCGATACGCTGCAGGCCCGCGAGCAGCGTGTTGCCGTCCCGGTTATCAATAATGGACGAGCTTCCGAGGGCTGAGGAGTTTTCCATGGGTTTGAGAGGAGACGAACGTGCGCGAAAACGTCGGAGTTTAGACCGGGCGCAGCACTCGACCCGAAGGCTGTTTTCGCCATGAGTCCGAACGCTCCTTCATAGATCGTGAATAGTGGATATTGCTTCCCGCCGGCTGATCGACCTGAACGCAGCGGCCTACCGGGCGGAATGTGGTACGGCCTTCGTCGACGCGCCGGTCGTGTTTGCCTATTGCGTCAGTGGTTCGAAGTCCTCGGTCGCCATTGGTTCGTAACCCGGCCAGGCGCCGCGGAGCTCGATTAGAAGGCGCTGTTTTGAAGGCGCGGGAATCGGATTCACCTGGACGACTCTCGCGTCGTACTTGCCCGGGGATCTGGTCAGGGCGCCGGTCAGATCCTCCACGAGATATCGAGGCGCCCAGCCAATCATCTGGTAGTCCACCGTCTGAATCTGCACGGCAAGTTGTGTAACGGGATTAGTGAGCTCAAGGGCCAGATACAGCTTTTCGTCGGGTAGAAGCGACTGTAGACGCTGCTGGGCCGACTCACTTGTATACCGCCAGCCGTGGAGGAAGAAGCGACAGCAAAAGGCGCCATCCTCCCCTGGCTCAATCTTTGGAAAGACCTCGAAGCTGTCTGTGGCCCGATAGCCGCCACTCACCGAGAGAATCTCGATGGGATCCGGGTCGCCAGAGAGGTTCAGAAGTCGGAGATACTCCTGGAAATCACGGCGTCCGCGCGATAGCACGCGGTTACGAAAGAGCGGAAAAAGCTCCCCGGATTGGTAGCATCGATCCATTTGAGGAAAGTCATACAGCGGCTCGAAACCAGCTTCCCTCTGCGCCCTCTCGGCTCCACGCACATAACGGAAGCGATAGCCGTTCCCGGACATGGCATCCAGCCGGCCGATAGGGTACCACCGCCGCGTCTCGTCCTGCCAGGCCAGGAATACGGTTTTTTCACTCATAGTGAAATCTTTAATAGTTGATCAAGATTATAGAGCAATAATTGCTTCGCGAATTCCCGTGTCAAGTCTGTCATCCAATCATCGGGGACGCGGCCGATGATCATGTCCAGATCCGGTCCGTCGAGAGACCTGATTTTCCCGAGGGATTATTCGTCTATCTCCGGTCCCACCCTCGCAGCCCACGCAGTTTTCATCCAGGCGCTTCAGGACCGGAATATCGGTGGGGATGCGCCGCAGCGCTTTCGCCGCTTCCAGCTCGCGCGTTGGGCGGATCTTTATTCACTTAAAGAACTTCCCGCTTCTCCCACAAGCGCATGTCTCCCGCCTTGTAATTGGGAGGGATCACGCAGACGAAGCGCGGTGACGTACCGCCGCCGGTGCGCCGCGACCGGCGTGGCCCGGGAAATTCGCAGAAAACCGTCTCAAACCGTCTCATTTGAGCACAATTAAGCGCCCCAAACGAGGACTCTTATAGCCTCGTCTGTCTCACGCTGAGCGTGGACGGCGTCCGGAAGAGTCTCAAAAACAGCGGAATTCACGCCGTACTGTCTCATTTCTGGGCTACCGCGCCCGCCGCTTATAAACCCCGGCAAATACCCGCCGCGCCGCCTGTACCATCTCGGGATAGGGGTGGTCGGTGACGCTCACGAAGCCGATGTTGTAGTTTTCGCCATCCAGCGCGCGGCCGGTGAGCGGTTCATCCACATACTGGAACCAGTGCGCGCCGACGAACGCCGGGTTGTCGGCGACGGAGTCAATATAATCCTTGAACATGGCGGCGCGCGCCTGCTGATTGGGGGTCGAGACCAGACCGGGGTGGAACATTCCCCGGTCGAGCGCGCCAAAGTGGAATTCACCGATAATACACGGCTTGTTCAAATCCTGGGTAAACGCCCAGGCTTTGGGATCCAGCCGCGGCCGGTAGATATTGAACGAGATGACGTCGCAGATTTCGGAGGCCGCACGCACGGCTTCGGGTGTATAGCCCGCGAACCGACAGCCTAAATAGAGATGATTCGGGTCATACTTCTTGAGCGTGTCGCGCACGACGGTAAAATACTTCTTAGCGAACGCGTAAACAAACGCGCCCATATCGGCCTTCTGCGCGTCGTTCGGCGTCTCGCTTGCCTGATAGGGAGCTTCGAGCGTGTCCCAGCCGGCGAGGTTAGTTCCCCACGCGGCGTTCAATTTGCCAATATCGCCATATTTCGCCTGAAGCTGCGCCAGAAACGCCTTCTTCGCAGGCTGATCCGCGGGAGCGGCCAGCGTTCCGTACGCCAGTCCGTAGCGGCCGCCATCCACGCTCCCGCCGCTCCATGACAGCTCGTTATCCACGAAGTATCCCACGATCCAGGGGTCATTCTTGAGCGCCGGCGCCTTCGCACGAAAGTAGGCGTCGGCATCGACGGCGAACTGCGGGTCAAAGGGATCGTGCATCTTACCCCAGTAATCGGAACCGGAGCTGACGCGGGCATGGCTGCCCGGAATGTCCATCCTCGCCGTGTAGGGGACTTCGTCCATCGCTTCCAGGCTCTCGTTGGACCAGTTGCCGATCGTATTGAAGCCCCATGATTTAAGCCGGTCGACGGTAACGCGCCGCCATGCGGCGGGATAATCAGGGCCATATTTCCGCATCAGGTTGGCGCCGTAGAAATCAAATGTTTTGCCGGTTTTGTTGGGCCCGTAAATATAGTAGTATTTCGTGCTGTAGAACCGGGCCAGCGGATCATCCGCGCCCGGAAGCCAGGTGAACATCGCGTCGCGGGGATGCACAATTGTAGCTTCCGACATGTCCACCACGTCAATGCCGAACGATAGAAACAGATGGCCCGAAGGCGTCACCAGCCACCATTTATCCTTGTACTTCGTGGTATGGAAAAAGCCCGTGGCGGGAAGCTGCGGTCCGGCCGCCCATCCGCCATATTGGTCGCGGCCGGGCAGAGAAGGCTCGGCAGCCAGCTCCCGGCTCTCCTGGTCCCGCTGCGCCTTGATGTCGGCGAGCGAATGCGCTTTGCCGGGCCAATCGGCGCGGGTGAACTGCCCGAACCGGTCAACGATTCCACGGTAAAGATCGGCGGATGGTAGAGATGGAAGCAGGCGCAGATCACTGACTCGCAGCGATTCCGGCGCCGCTGGTAGATGGGTAAAGATCTGGAAGGCGTAAATGTGCGAGGGATCGACACCGCCGCCGCCCTTCATGTCCTCCATTCCCGCGCGATTCGGGTGGGGCGGACTGCCAACCATGCCCATGGTGGTCCGGGAATCGAAGGGGGCAAGGTCAAGGAAGAACTCGCCCGACTGCCCGGGACCGAGCGACGCGCTGCCGGACCGGGTGTGATGGATACCGTCTGCCTTCGGATCATCGTCCACTCGCAGGTTGAAATCGATTGGCTGCTTTCCGGTATTGGAAGCCTTAAACGCAATCGTCGCGTTCCCGTGCCAATCCCACGGTTTCCCGTTCGGCGCCGTCCATCCCGCGTTGGGCCATTCCCCGGGCAAGAATCTGATCAGGATCGCGTGCGGACCCACCGGCGTCACCGTTGCCCCATGCCCCTGCGCCGAGCTAAGAGGCGGAGGCAGTGGCTGCGCGCCCGCGGGAGGCGCCAGCAGCGCAGCGGCGATAAGGAGCAGACCAACCATTTTACGCTTCATCTTCCGTCTCCCCTTCTTCCTCCCCCGTCAATCGAATCACGACCGTCTCCTGTTCGTACCGGCTGGCGCCTCCGACGGGCGCCGATCCGGATCCGGGCTTACGAGCGAGCGCCGGATCGTCGTTATCAGGAAACTGCACGGCGGGTTCGCGAGGCGTGTTTTCCGTCATCCGAGCATCATCATAGCCGGTTGCCGATTGATCGACAATCTGCGCGGTCCAGGGAATCCAATCCTGACTATCGTAACGGCGCACGGCGCCATCACTGAAGCGGATGCGAAGGAATGACCCGTCCACGGCGCCCTTATACGGTTGGGCCTGGGTCATCGCTATACACCGCTTAACGTCGCTGCTGGCGAACCGGGCAGGGTCCATCGGCGCGCTCGGCCGTCCCAGGCTAACCGCCCGGCGGACCGCCTCCCGATCGGGCCAGATGGTACCTACCGGAAGCGAAGACGGATCGGGAAGCGCTCCCTGGTCCATCACCTCATTATACGTCCGTTTGTCGATCCAGAAGAACTCGTGCCCATTCACCACGAGGCTTACGCTGCCGGCCGGCGGATCGTTCGGGCCTTGAGGAGCGCCCCAGAGCCGGTATTTCAAACCAATGATCCTCCCGGCGCGCGTATCGGGAATACGAAATGGAAGCCATACCTTGGTGGAATGTCCATGAGCGTCAAGTATCGGCGCGCCGGAAGCGTCTCGCAGCGGGTGCTTCTCATCGCTAAAGGCGACCACTCGCGGGCTTACCCATGGGTCCATCCCATCGAAAATGTGAGAGACGGTAATGAACGGCGCCCAGCCGGCGATTGGCCGTACCTGGATGAATCGCGGCGCCTTTGGATCCTGCCGATGCCGTGGATTAGGAACGCGGGCGGGTCGGGTGCGCCATTCGTACTCCACCCCGGCGTCCACCTCGTGGCGGATGGAACCATCATGCCCGACGGCGGATCCGCCGAGATATGGATTGGGCCGGCTTGTTTTTCGATTGGCGGCGCTGGTGACAACACGAACGATCTTGCCGTTTGAGTTTCTCCGTTCTACACCGGGCACTCCAAAGCCTTCGATTGTGAATATACCCCTGGCCTGGGTAAACCCATTCGACTTGGTTCGCACGACCCGGTTCACTCCCCAGGCGCCATCGAAAACTCGTGGTCCTTCGGCCCGAGCCGAGAGGGGGTTCAAAAGCGCGGCCGCCAGGCAGTAACCCGCGAGGCCAACCCGGATCGTTAAGTTTCTATGCTGTATCGTGTTCAATGTTTCACTGCGCCTTCCGCAATAGACGGGCCGCCGGGCCAAATGCCCGGACCGCATTGTCCGTTCCAATGCGCCCGGAGCTCGAGGGGCATGCCGGATCCAGTGGAAGGGGTTTAGCAGCGCAGAGGCGTCAGGATGAACGCAGGGGCCAGAGGAGCACGATGGCCGGGGCGTGTTACCGAGCGGTAGGTACGCTCGGAAGCCACGAGTTCAGACGAAGTGAGCGCAGGCGCCAGGTTGAGGGAGCCGCGAAGAGAATCGATCTCCAGGGCGCCCGCAATTCGGGCCGTCCGCGAAGGTCCCGGCAATTTGTTCTTTGAACCGGACCGGATCGGCGCCGACAGCGAGCGCACGTGCGTCTTGCCGGCGCCGCGCAACGCCATCCGCGAATGCGCGGGTGCAGACGCGAGGCACGGATAACCCGCCACGAGTAGAACGCCCACGGATAGAACCACGGCGAGCAGCCAGCCAAATAGGCCATGATCATTTAACTTAAGGTAAATCCTCATGCTATTAGTTAGACGCGCCGGCGAAGATCCGGGTTCCTCGGCCGCCGCCGGGAAAATCGCGAGATAAGACTGAAATCGGCGCCACCGGTTACACCCTTGCGCAGCAGTGCGCCAAGGTGATACAAAGACGCGTGTTCTACCCGTCTAAAGCATTGAGAAGGCGATATCACCGTCGTTCGGAGAGTTTATGAACTGGTTTCGGCAAGGACTGTTGACAGCTCTCCTGCTGATCACGGCCGGGCTGCTGGCGCAAGGTTCAAATGCGCAGGCTGCCCCGGTCCCGGTGAGCTGGAAGCATCTTTCGAGCCGCGAAGGGGATCTGCCAACACCGCCCGGCTCGGATCAGCAGACGCTGTGCCTGGCCACGGACGTGGATCATGACGGCCGTACCGATATTGTGATCGGCTGCCGGACAAAGGCCCCCGCGCTCGTCTGGTATCGCAACACGGGGAAGGGCTGGAAGGTTTACGTCATCGATGACACGGCGACGCCGCTCGAGGCGGGCGGCGCTGCGTATGATATTGACGGCGACGGAGATCTCGACATCGTCGCGGGCAACGATTATGAGGGCAGCCAGCTCTACTGGTACGAAAACCCCTACCCGCATTACGACCCGAGGATCCCCTGGAAGCGTCACGTCATCAAAACCGGCGGAGGGCGCCAGCTTCACGACCAGCTCTTCGGCCGGTTCACGGATGGAGGCATGGACCTGGTCTTCTGGAACCAGGGAGCAAACGCTCTCTACCTGGCGCCCATTCCACGTAATCCCAAAATTGAGCCGTGGCCCTATCATAAGATCTATTCCGGACCCGGCGAGGGTCTGGCGGCCGGAGACGTGGATGGAGATGGACGCCCCGATATCGTCATTGGCGGCCGCTGGCTGAAGTACGATGGAAAGGGCGGTTTCGATGTCTTTAGCGTTGATGCTTCTCAAACGGTCTCTCGCGTGGCTGTAGGAGATTTTAACGGAGATGGTAAACTGGATCTGGTGATGTCGCCGGGCGAGGGAGTGGGACGGCTCAAATGGTATGAGCAGCGCGGAAACCCTGAACGGTCCGATGGCTGGGTGGCGCATGACCTCCTAGGCTTCGAAGTGAAGCACGCTCACAGTCTGGCCGTCGCCGACTTCAACGGCGATGGACATCCCGATATCTTCTGTGCGGAAATGGGCAAGTGGGTCGAAGCAAACGCCAAACCCGATAATCCGGATGCCAGAATCTGGATCTTCTATGGAGACGGCAAAGGTCATTTTACGGCCAACGTCGTCTCCACCGGAATCGGAACGCACGAGGACCGGGTGGCAGACCTGAACGGAGACGGACGGCCTGATATTGTCGGCAAACCGTACAACCAGGATACCCCCAGGCTGGATCTCTGGATCAACCGGGGCCCGGTTCGCCCAGGACGGTAACTTTAATCCGCTGCTTCCGGTTTTGAGTTCGAAGCACGCTTGCTCGGGCGAGCATTGACGCAGGACAGGGACCCTCCGCCGGCTCACGGTGTCGTATGGCGCGCCGTCCGAACATCTCGGACCATACGAAACCCGCGTCTATACCTGGGGCCCCTCAGCCCGACGCGCAAAATGGCCCGTCCCGGTCAACAGAACGGATAACAGCCGGACGAAGGACGAAGGACGGAGGACGGAGGAAAAACTCACCGCGGAGACGCAGAGAGCCGCAGAGGAAGCGCGGACGGAGGGCGTAGTGTGAATTACACGCGCTGGAGTTATAGTTGCCTCTCCCCCTGTCGACAAACGTCTGGGCGAGAGGCGACTCGCGGCGTGCAGGGGAGAGGCTGGGAGAGAGGTCTGCGGCGTGAGGCGAGGCGCGCTCAAAGAACCGAGGACGACATGTTTTTGAACCCTCGACTTGGTAGATACAATGTTTTGCGCGCAGAGACCGGGTTCAACCCGGTTCTGGAGCCGGGCTGTGGCGGTACCTTGCACCCCGTACCTCGCGCCTGGTACCTCGGGCCCCGTACCTCGCGCCTTTTCTCTATAAGGAGGCAAGCTAATTATGTCTGAACATTTAAGCCGGCGTCGCTTTCTGATGAATGTATCGCTCGCTGGCACGGCGCTTTTGACCGACCCGACGTGGTCTCAAACTGCGCCAAAATCGCCCAGCGATAAACTCAACATCGCGTGCATCGGTGTTGGCGGGCAGGGCGCGGCCGATCTGGAAGCCGTTAGCAGCCAGAACATCGTCGCTATGTGCGACGTAGACGACGCCCGGGCGGCGGCGTCATTCAAAGCCTATCCGAACGCGCGGAAGTACCGCGACTACCGCAAAATGCTGGACGAAGGCAAGGATATCGAGGCCGTGGTGGTGACCATCCCCGATCACTCTCATGCGTCCGCCGCCGTGATGGCGATGAAGCTTGGCAAGCACGTCTACTGCCAGAAACCGTTGGCGCATTCTATCGCCGAGGCGCGAGTGATGCTGGATACGTCGCGGAAGCAGAAGGTTGTCACGCAGATGGGCATTCAGGGTCACCCGAGCTACGTGCGCGCGGTTGAGCTGATTCAAACAGGCGCCATCGGTCCCGTGCGAGAGGTTCACGTAATCACCGACCGGCCTCATGGCTGGTGGCCGCAAGGCATGACCACGCCGCCGGCGAACACCGGTCCGGCGCCGGCGACGCTCGATTGGGATCTCTGGCTTGGCCCGGCCGCGAAGCGTGACTACAGCGCGGCGTATCTGCCGTTCATCTGGCGCGGCTGGTGGGACTTTGGAACCGGCGCGCTCGGCGACATGGGCTGTCATCTGATGGACGCGCCATTCTGGGCGCTGAAGCTGCGGGCGCCAACATCGGTCGAAGCGACCAGCACGCCGGTCAGCGCTGTAAGCCCGCCCCTTGCGTCGGTCATCAAGTACCAGTTCCCTGCTCGCGAGGATATGCCGCCGGTCCTCGTCACCTGGTACGATGGCGGTAACCGGCCGCCGCCTGACGTGCTCGAGGGCCAGAAGCTCGATCCCACGTTCAATGGATCGCTCTTTGTGGGTGATAAGGGCAAGCTGCTGGCGCCGCACGGAGGAGATCCGAAACTGCTGCCGGAAGCGCAATTTGTCGATTTCAAGCCGCCGGCGCCATTCCTTCCCCGATCTCCGGGGCATTATCTGGAATGGATAGAAGCCTGCAAAACCGGCGGTCCAACCGGCGCGAGTTTCGAATACTCCGTTCCTCTCACCGAAACGGTTCTGCTCGGGAACGTGGCGCTGCGAACCGGGCAGCCGATTCAATGGGACGCGAGGCGCCTCCGCGCCACGAACTGTCCCGCCGCTCATCAGTTCGTACATTACAAATACCGGACAGGATGGCGTTTATGAGGCGCGGACGGGCGACGGAGGACGAAGGATGAGGGCTGACGGATGAATCAAACGCGTCAAACATCTCGCGCCCCGTACCTCGTGCCTCCCGCCTCGCGCCTCGCGCCATCTTACAGCGGCAGCACCCATACGTTGCGGAATTGCACCGGGTTGTGGTCACCCTGAAGGATGAGCGGACCGGTTTTTACCTCGCCTTTTAGCTCGCCGTACTGGATGCCGGTAGGACCCGTGAACGCCTCGTTATTCTGGACCAGGATCCCGTTCTGGAAAACCGTCGCGTGGGCCTGCTCGATCACCTTTCCGGCGTCATCGAACCGGGGCGCCCGGAAAATGATATCGTAAGTCTGCCACTCGCCGGCCTTTTTT
>DASRZA010000523.1:0-18898 GCA_035686845.1 Armatimonadota bacterium
GACTTCGTCTTGCTCGGCCGGAGACAGGACCGATCCCGCTTCGACGTGTTCGCTCTTGGCCCTCGCGGCGTGGTGATGCACAGGAGGTTCGACGGATCGAAATGGGGCGACTGGGAGCCGATCGGCGGATCCCTACGTTCAGCGCCTGTCGTTTTCCTCTCCGACGACAGCGGTTGATTGGGCTCATGCCGCCTCACGCCGCGGAGGATGGGGTGAGCCGCGGATGCCTTGCGCGCGACAGGCGCGCTCGCTTACTCACCTGACCCGCAGCGGCACGCGAAGCCGGATCGCATTGGAAGCGCCGCCGACGAGCAGTTGGTAATCACCCGGCTCGACGACATACTGCTTTATTGCGGTATCCCAGTACCGGAATCGCTCAACGGGGATGTCTATCTCGACCTGGGTCGATTGTCCTGCCGACAGATGAACACGCGTGAAGCCGCAGAGCGAAAGCAGCGGTTGGGGCACGCGAGAATGAAGGTGGCGGAAGTAGACCTGGGCGACTTCGTCGCCATCGCGTTTGCCGATGTTCTGAACGACGAATGACAGCTTCACCGTGCTGCCAGGGCCAAAGGCTGCGGCATTCAACTTCCCTCCGGCGTAATGGAACCGGGTATAGCTCAGGCCGCTGCCGAACGCGAACAATGGCCTGCCCTTGAAGTAGCGATATGTGCGATTGGACATGGAATAGTCGTCGAATGGAGGCAGATCCCGGGTTGAACGGTAGAAGGTGATAGGCAGCCGACCGGACGGGTTCACCTCACCAAAAAGCGCCTCTGCAACGGCCTTCCCGCCCTCTTCGCCGGGATACCACGCCTGCACAATCGCCGGCAAATGCCGGGCCTCCCACGGCATCGCGATTGCGCTGCCGCTGCAGTTCACGTCGATCACCGGCTTTCCGGCAGCATACAGGGCTTTGAGCAAGTTTTCCTGCACCGGGGGCAGCTCAATCCGGGTCCGGTCGCCGCCCAAAAAGCCCTGAAAATTCACCCTGCCTTGCTCCTTCTCCAGCGAAGAGTCGATTCCGCCCACGTAAATCACCACGTCCGCCGCTCTGGCCGCCGCAACGGCCGCCGCCGTCATTGCGGGCGCAGGTCTATTCGAGTTGTCATTCTTCAGCGCCAGTGGAGAACCGGGGGCATAGTTCACCTGGACGGTAGGTCCGGCGGCAGCCTTGATGCCATCCAGAATGGTTATCGGATTGGAAGGCGTGCCGTGATAATTCCCGAGCAGCATTCTTACCGAATCAGCATTGGGACCGATGACGGCAATCCGCCTGATGTGTGCGCGGTTGAGGGGTAATATGCCATTGTTCTTCAAAAGCACGATGGATTCTTCGGCCACTTTCAACGCCAGCGCCTGGTGATCGGGCGTGTTGTTTTGAGCCATCGTGATCTTCGACCAGGGCACCATCGAAGGCGGATCGAACAGACCCAGCCGGAACCGGGCCGTCAGCTCCCGGCTCACGGCGGTGTCAATCGCGCTTTCTGAAATCAACCCCTGCTGAACCGCCTGCGGGAGTACTTCAAAAGCGTCACCGCCTCGCAGCCAGCCCCGCGCAGCGGCAGGCCGGTTATTGGCGCGCCCCGGTTCTCCCCGCCTGGGTCGCACGTTCCCGGAGGCCACGTCGCAGCCGGCGTTAACGGCGTCCGCGGCGGCTTCCTCCGGCGTGATCGCGTATTTGTGCGCCCCCCAGATATCGCCGATGGCCCCGCCGTCGGAAACCACGAAGCCGTTAAAACCCCACTGCTTACGGAGCAGGTCCGTCAACAGAAACTTGTTCGCACAGTCCGGCGCCCCGTAGAGAGCGCTGTACGCGCCCATTACGGAGCCGACGTGCCCCTCGCGCACCGCCGCTTCGAACGCCGGCAGATACGTTTCGTAAAGGTCCCGCTCGGAAGGTCTGACGTCAAGCCGATGTCTTTCCGGTTCGGGCCCGCTGTGGACCGCATAATGTTTCGCGCACGCCATGATCTTGACGTACTTCGGATTATCGCCCTGCAATCCGCTTATGAACGCGATGGCGAACTGCCCCGTCAGGAATGGATCTTCACCGTAGGTTTCCTGGCCGCGGCCCCAGCGCGGGTCGCGGAAGATATTGATGTTCGGCGAATAGTAACTCAACCCGAAGTGGGTCGCGAGATCGCCGGCATGCTTCGCGGCGTAATCGTTGGACCTGGCGCGCGCCTCGGTGGCATTCGTGTCCGCCTCTTCATGAATTAATGGCGTGTCCCAGGTGGCGGCCATCCCGATGGCCTGCGGAAACACCGTGGCAACGCCGCCGAGCACGCCGTGCAGGCATTCGTTCCTGTGGCTGTAGGCGGGAATCCCGAGCCGCGGGATGGCTGCGGGGACACAGCTTATTTGCGAGACCTTTTCCACCAGTGACAGGCGGCTCACCAGGTCCTTGACCCGGGCGTCGAGCGGCTGCGAGGGATCTTTCCAGATCTCCGGGCCGGACACGACCGGGATCTTCAGAGCGGAGGGAGCGTAGGCAGCGGTCGCGTCAGACGGATTCTGACCCCGGGCGGCGAGAGCGAGCGCCGAACAGACGATCAACGCGATCGCGGCCAGAATGGCGCGCTTCAAAACGCATGACGCACTCATTTTCCGCTTGTGAGTCTGGTTGAGGTTGGGACTCGGATGACGCATGGTTGGATTCCTCTTAAAGTAGATACCGCGCTCCGCCGTGCCTCCGGCGGCCAGTCCTCGGGACATGAGCAGTATGACATGAGTCCTTGCCCGCCTCCCGTGCAGTTATCCCGCCGCGCCATTTGCATCGCGATACATTCAGAAGTTATGGGATTTCACGTCTCGCTGACAGAGACGATTGAGGAGTCAGCAAAAAGAGCAGAGCGAGTGGTGAAATTGGCATCTGAATAACCGCCCAGGCCCTATAGAAACACCCTGTCGAATCGATCACATAGCTGCTGAAGGAATTTAATCAGTCTAATACCTTGAGTATTTTCAGGACGGAAACGCCTGCCCACTGCGAGATGCTGCGCGGGCCACTCGATCTGCCCCGCGGGCGTTTCCCAGGGGTATTCGAGATGTGGTCCATCGCGATTCAGCACCGGATGACTTCGCTCCAAATCATAGATCAGGGGCAGCAGGTCGTCTTCAATACTACGTCCCGAGTAACCGAGACGACGGCAGGCCCCGTGGTTTCGCGTCAGTACCCGTACCATTTTGCTGGCGCCCCTGCGGCTTCCTCGGGCGCTATTGATACCGAACTGGCCACTTCTGAGAAGCGCAGCCTTGCCGAATTTCTCCAGAGCCATCTGAACCAGCATCGCCACGACGGATGGCGCGGCTCCACGAAGATCGCTGGCTGCGCGCATGTCAGCAGCGGCTTGCTGAAAATAGCCATTGGCCCATTCGCGATCAGTTGCCATGGATGACCGGACTGACCTCAAGCTTGTTGAGATTCCCTTTATAGGAGGGAGGCAGCTCCAATGAACCGTTCTCAATCTGGCGCCAGTCACCGGGACTCAGAAGAATAATAACGGTCGGGTACGGTACGTCGGGCGGATCACTTACAAACCGGAACGGCAGCACTTCGCCCGTGTCTGGCACTAAGCTGGATACTTCCAGGAGATGAACCTCATCCTCTGCAGGCGCCCAATAGACGGCTTCAAGCCCCCCATCTTCTTTGGCATGCTCGGATGCCAGATACTTCGCGGTTTCCTCAATACTTCGCATTCAATGCTCCTCCCAAAAACGATGCCCGTCCGATCCACAATAGTTGCGTGTACAATACCAGATTTTGGCCGTCCCCGCAGAGCGCACCTCGCGGCCACGGAGATCACATGGGCACGCCGGTTGTCGGGGGGCCGGGCATCCTCATCATAGGTGAGAATCTGCAGCCGGGACGCCCACCGCGTCCAGTACGCGGCGGACCCACTCGCGGTCGTCAGGACTGACCACCAGTACGCGGAAGCCGTGCATCCGACCTTCAATCTCTACTCCTTCGGAGTCATCGACATGCAGATCTATGCCGAACGCGGGAGGATACTTTGTGCAGCGTGGGTACCGCCGCTCACGCCAGACGACTCGCTCGTGGGTTGGCTGATTGATCACCTCAGCTACCTTGATGCCGTATAGGCGAAGCCAGAACCTGAGGGCGTTTGGTGAACGACCGGAGGATGTGTTAATGAGCACCTCATGTCCGTACCTCTAAAGCGTACGGATGAGTTCGATGGCGCCCTGCCGCAGGGGCTCTCGGAGTGGCTCTCGGAGCCACCATCGCAAGAGACCGGGCACTCGCACTGGCTCGCAAGGCGTGCCGGGTTGATAGCAGATCAAGGTGTCATCAATGTCGAATGAGATGCGCAAAGTCGGGAGCTTCTCTCCAGATCCCGGTCAAGGATCTCTGTTTTGCTCCTGATATTATATTCCACTTTTTTCGGGCCCGCCTGCTGTCACCTCATTGGAGACGAACTGCCCGGCCACTAACTCGACACACCAACAGCGGGCAGCTTGAGGCCGTTAACCTCCGCGCAACATGGATGTTGCCCGCCGGCAATATCTCGCGGGTAGAATTTAACTCTGGCGCGCTTGAGAATACGGATGATGGATCGCTCCCGGCGCACGTGTCAGTTGGGTATGTGATGGAAACGAGACGATGGGTCTTCTGAACGACTGCCGGATACCGGGGCACTTCGACGAGATGTTCGATGACGACGGACAGCCGCGCCCTCATTGCGCCCGGCTGTGTGAGCGTCTGGGGGAAATGTCCCCGAACGATTTCGTGAGCCGCCGGCATCTTGCGGAGCTCAGCCTTGTACACCAGGGCGTCACCTTCACGGTCTATGGCGACGAGCGCGGGATTGAAAAGCCGTGGCCGTTTGACCTGGCGCCGCGGGTGGTGCCCGGCGCCGAGTGGGACCGTCTGGAACGGGGTCTCAAGCAGCGCCTGACGGCTCTCAATCTCTTCCTCTATGACATCTACCACGATCAAAAGATCCTCCACGATGGAGTAGTCCCTCGCGACCTGGTAGTCAGCGCCGCACACTTCCGGCGCGCCATGATCGGTTTCCGGCCGCCCGATGGGATCTACGTCCACATCTGCGGCACGGACCTGATCCGCGATGACAGAGGCGACTACCGGGTGCTGGAGGACAACCTGCGCACCCCCTCCGGCGTCTGTTATCTGCTGCAGAACCGGACCATCCTCAAGCGAATCTTCCCCGTGTTGTTCCGAGACATATCGGTCCGGCCGGTCGATTCGTATACCACGCAGCTCCTGGAGAACCTCCGCCGCCTGGCGCCGGATCGCGGCCGCGCGGAGCCAAACGTCGTGCTTCTCACCCCGGGCGTCTATAACAGCGCCTATTACGAGCACAGCTTCCTGGCGCAGCAGCTAGGAATCGAACTGGTGGAAGGCCGGGACCTGTTCACCCACGACGCCGTCGTATACATGAAGACAACCCGGGGTCCGCAGCAAGTGGATGTCATCTACCGTCGGGTGGACGACGACTTTCTGGATCCCCTGGCGTTCCGATCCAATTCAATGCTCGGAGTGCCCGGCCTGGTCAACGCCTACCGGGCCGGCAACGTAGCGCTGGCGAACGCGATTGGAACCGGCGTGGCGGACGACAAGGCCGTTTACGTCTATGTGCCCCGCATGATCGAGTATTACCTGGGTGAAGAGCCGCTCCTTCCGAACGTGGAGACCTATTTGGCCTCCGATCCGGCTCATCTCAGTTACATCCTGGCGAACCTGGATCGGCTTGTTATAAAGGCCACTAACGAGTCCGGCGGATATGGTATGCTCATCGGGCCGCAATCGAGTGCTGAGGAGCGGGAGGAGTTTGCCAAACGGATCAGCGCAGCGCCGCGAGGGTACATTGCGCAGCCGTTGATCCACCTCTCGACCGCCCCCACCTTCATCGACGGGGAGTTCCAGAGTCGACATATCGACATGCGGCCCTACATCCTGTGTGGTCCGGATGGAATCACGCTGGTTCCCGGAGCCCTGACGCGCGTTGCCCTGCGGAAGGGGTCCTATGTCGTCAACTCGTCACAAGGGGGCGGCAGCAAAGACACCTGGGTCCTCACGACCGACTCGATGTCCCAGTCGATGCCGGGGATGACGCAATCGATGCCGGGGATGTCCCAGTCGATGGAGACGTCTCCTGGCGGGGTCGCAGCGCAGGCGATGGGCGCTCTGAACCAGGCGATGGCCAGAATGCAGCCTGCGCTGAGCAGCCTCGAGATGGACGCGCCGCACGTGGCCGATGCTCACCCGATACCGGGAGCTTATCGAGGAAACCAGTAGTGCTCAGCCGGCATGCCGACGCGTGTTACTGGATCGGGAGGTGCGTCGAGCGCGCCGAGGCGACCGCCCGGGCGCTGGATGTCCACTATCACGCAGCCCTGGAGAGCCTGCTCCCGGCTTCGGTGGATGATCCCGAGGATTCGGGAGCGCTGTCGCCGTGGAAGGCGGTGCTGGCGGTCACCGGAAGCGCCCATGCCTTCGAGCCCCGGTACAAGTTAGCGAGCGACCGGAATGTGCTTCAGTTTTTCGTGCTCGACCGCGAGAACTCCAACTCCATTTTCAGTATCTGGAGCGCGGCGCGGGAGAATGCCCGGACCGTGAGAGAAATGATCGCCTCCGAGATGTGGGAGTGCCTGAATGTCTCTTACCTCCAGCTTCAGGAGTGGACGCTCGACAGGGTCCTGGATGGCAGCCCGCATGAGTTCTTCCAGTCAGTGCAAAACGCGTCGCACTTGTTCCAGGGAGTCCTCGACCGCACGCTCCTCTTCGATGAGACGCGTGATTGGCTGGACGTGGGACGGTTTCTGGAGCGCGGCGGACAGACGGCGCGACTTCTCGATATTAAGTACCATCAGCTTTTACCGGCGACTCGATCCGCAGATCCCGGAAGCGTGTCGCCCGAAACATACGGCATTGGTGGCCCGCTGGACATCCAGGGCTGGATCGCCGTGCTGCGCTCCGTGAGCGCGTTTGAGATGTTCCGCAAACGCCATAGGGATGGGTTCCGACCGCCGGCGATCGTGGAATTCCTGGTGCTGGGACCTGCCTTTCCCGCTTCAATCCGCCATTGTGTCGACCGGGTCGGGCAGTGCCTGCAGCGTATTAGTGGCAGCGCTTCGGAGGAGCCGGCGGGGGAGTCGGAGCGGCTGATCGGCCGGCTGCAGGCGGACCTCACGTATGCCCGACCGGAAGAGATCATCATCGGTGGACTGCATGAATTTGCGCTGGACGTACAGTCGCGCTGCGCGCAGATCGGCAGCGCTATCACACATGAGTATTTCTCGTATTGATACACGATCGGGCGTGAGTGTTTCTCGTATTGATACACAACGGGCGCTGTGTGAGCAGCCCGCGGCGTAGGAAGGGCGACGTGAAGTTCCAGATTCTGCATGTGACACGGTATGTATACCCTTCGCCGGTCCGGGCGAGCTATAATGAGGTGCGGATCATGCCGGCAACCGACGACCGGCAGATCTGTCACAGCTTCGAGCTTGCGACAACACCTGCGGCGAAGGTCCTGTCCTACGAATCGGTGAACGGCCGGGTTCATCACTTCGACGTGCGGGCGGCCCACACCGAACTGAAAGTGGAAGGACTCTCGCAGGTGATCACCCAACCGGGCACGGCGGAATGGTTGGCGCGCGCCCGCGCCCCGCTCACCTTCTACCAGGACCCCACCGTACAACAGCGCTATGCCGAGTACCTCCAGCCAACTCCGCAGGTGCCCCTACGTTCCGAGGTTGATGACTTCGCCGCTACTGCGCGACAGCGGCTGTCCAATGACGACGGCGCACCGGCCGGCGGAGCGGGTCCATGGGAACGGGACGTGGCGCCCGCCGGCGCGTTCCTTCTTGCGCTCACCCGCACGCTGCAGTCCGAACTCTCGTATACCAGGGGAGCGACGACCGTAGACACGTCCCTCGAGCAGGTGCTCGAGCATCGCTCCGGCGTGTGCCAGGACTTCGCGCACGTAATGCTCGCTGCATGCCGGAGACAACAGATTCCGGCTCGCTACGTGAGTGGCTATCTGTTTACGGGGGATACGGAGGCCATCCGCGCTTCAGACGAAACAATCTCGCCGTCGGCAAGCGCCTCATTTGCGGCTTCCCCGGCTGTTACGGATGAGGAGGCGCCTCGGGAATCGCTGGGTGGTTGGAGCGGCGGGCCCGCCAACGGAGATGCGATGCACGCATGGGTTGAGTGCCTTCTACCGTGCGGGCAGTGGCAGGGGTTCGATCCCACGAATGGCGTGGTCGTCGATGAGAGCTACGTGAAGGCGCAGGCTGGCCTGGATTACGGCGAGGTGTCACCGTTCAAGGGTGTTTACGACGGTCCACTGGATCACTGGCTGGAGGTTTCGGTGCGGGTCACCCGGCAGTCATGAAGTGGATCAGGGCTGGGATCAAAGACCACGGCCGGGAGCTCGCGCACCCCTTTGCGCAGAGTCTGTTCCCAGCGAGTATGGATCTCAAGGAGGTCCGGATCCTGCGCCTGGAACCGGCGCTGGCGAGTGATCTGGAACTCGCCTGCCTCGTACGTGAGCAGGTCAATCGGTGGGCCTACGGTCACGTTGGACCGCATTGTCGAGTCGAGCGAGAGCAGGGCGTACTTCGCCGCCTCCTCCAGCGTAGTGGAGTGGAAGTTCAAGCCGCGATCGAGAATCGGTCTGCCATACTTGCACTCGCCAACCTGGAGATACGGAGAATCTTTCGTGGCGCGGAGAGGATTACCCTGGGGATAAACCATGTACAGATCGTGTTCCTCACCGCAGACCTGTCCGCCGAGCAGCAGGTGGACGTTGAACCGGTAGTCATCGCGCTCCAAAGCCGTCCGGTCAAGTTCCGAAACACGACGTACCTGTTCACCCATCACGCGCGACGCGTCGTAGAGCGAGCTGGCGCTGGCCAGGCCGCGTCCCTGTTCGAAATCCTTGCGCAGCAGCGTGAGCACCGACTGCGTAAGCGAGAGGCTTCCACTGGAGAGAATCACGAAGACGCGCTCGCCCGGAACGACGAAGGTATGCATCTTGCGGCAGGTGTTCACCTGGTCGTACCCGGCGTTGGAGCGCGAGTCAGAGGCCATCACCAGACCATGTCTCGTGATTATTCCAAGGCAGTAAGTCATATGGCGAAATCCTTGCAGTGGGGCCGTCCGCTGCCGGCCCCGGGAGAGAAGTGATGTTAATTCATTATGGCTATAAATTGGTGTTCGATCTGCCGGTTTCTACTTCGATGATCGCCCTGCTGTATACCCATCCTGATATCTCTGCGAATCTCCGTAAGACGGAGAGCCTGAAGATCGACCCGGAAGTTCCGGTGGAGGACTTTATCGACATATTTGGCAACCGGTGCGCGCGCTTTACGGCGCCGGCGGGCCGGGTGCGGCTGTGGAGCGATAACATTCTGCATGCCAGCGAAGATCCCGATCCGGTGAACGAGTCGGCGATCCAGCAGGACGTGAATGATCTGCCGGTCGAGACGCTGCAGTTCCTGCTGCCCAGCCGGTACTGCGAAGTGGACCTTCTCTCCGACATCGCCTGGACTCTCTTCGGAGATACCGTGCCCGGCTGGGCGCGGGTCCAGGCCATCTGTGACTGGGTGAACGTTCACGTCAAATTCGGCTACGAACACGCCCGGTCCACCAAGACCGCGCGTGAGGTCTACCAGGAGCGCGCCGGCGTCTGCAGGGATCTCCAGCACCTGGCGATCACCTTCTGCCGCTGCCTGAACATCCCCGCCCGGTACGCGACCGGCTATCTCGGAGATATCCGGGTTCCGCGGGAGCCCAACCCGATGGACTTCAGCGCCTGGTTCGAAGCGTATCTGGGCGGACAGTGGTACGCCTTCGATGCCCGGTTCAACACGCCGCGCATCGGCCGCACCCTCATGGCTCGCGGCCGCGATGCCGTGGACGTGGCGCTCACGACTTCCTTCGGGCAAGCCGCGCTCCAGGAATTCACCGTCTGGACCGAGGAGATACCCGCGTAAAGCTGGGCGCGACAACCCCGACCTCTACAATTATAGCTCGGTGAGGTTTCAGGAATGGAGAGCGTGTACTTCCGACGCGTTACTGATCCCGGCACTGCGCTCTTAAGGTTCGTTCGATCCGTTGAGGCAGTTTGAATCCGATAGATTTACGTGCGCTCGCGGCGGTCCTCAAGGGGATCGGGAACCGGCGGGTTTGTACGGGGATTAACCATGCAGCGTTCCGCCCAGGCTTCCCACTCCGCGCTCAGCTTTTGCACCCGGGCCGGTTCGCGCGCGCTCAAATCGCGCATTTCCGCCGGGTCGGTCGCCAGGTTGTAGAGCTCCCATGGCTCATCCGCCAGCGCCACCAGCTTCCAGTCACCGTCGCGAGCCATGCGGTTGCCCTCGTGTTCCACACAGAGTATACGCGGCGGCAGACTTTCGCCGCGCATCACCGGGGCGAGGCTAACGCCCTCGTATGGCAGAATTCTCCGGCCGCCACGCTCCTCGGGATAGAGCGCGCCGCACAGTTCCAGCAGCGTCGGCATAAAGTCCGTAATGTAGCCGGGCTGCCCGCTCAGGGCGCCCGGCTCGGTCTTCAGACCCGCCGGCCAGTGCGCGATCAGCGGCGTACAGATACCACCCTCCTGCGCATAGTGCTTGTACAGCCGCCACGGCGTATTCGAAGCGTTGGCCCAGCCACTGCCGTAGGAGACGTAGCTGTCGGGTCCTCCGACTTGCTTGAGATCCGCTCCGGTATGCAGGATGTTAAGCGTGGAATCCAGCTTATCGAAGCCGAAGGGATCCCACTCGGCGCACGCGCCATTATCACTCAGGAAGAAGATGAGGGTATTGTCGAACTCACCGGTCCGTTTGAGCTGGTTCACCAGGCGGCCGATGCTCCGATCCATGATCTCCGTGGCTGCCGCGTAGACAGCCATGCGGCGCGCGAGATCGGCGCGGCGGTCGGCAGGCAGGGAATCCCACGCCGGGTTCTGCTTATCGGCCCAGCCAGTTTGGACGTTGATCCAGTTCCTGGGTATGCGGCTGCGCGGCGTAAGCTTCAGGTCCTGCGGCGCCACTCCCATCGCCTTCTGTCGCGCCAGCCGCTCCTCGCGAATGGTGTCCCAACCTTTCGTGAAATACATGCCCTCGTATTGTTGGATGGTCTCTTCGGGCGCGTGCAGTGGGAAATGCACCGCGTTGAACGCCAGGTACAGGAACCACGGCATGCCCGCGCGGCGCCCCTCTTCGATGAAGTCGAGCGCGTAATCGCCGAAGGCATTGGTGGAATAGAATTCGCCCGGTTTGTACTCGCGTCTGGGACGGCCGGCGGGCAGCCGGGTGTAATAAGGATCTTCCTGCCAGTAAGAGTTAAAGCCGCCCAGCATCCCGTAGAATTCGTCGAAACCGCGCATCACGGGTGTGCTGCGCTCGCTCAGGTGCCACTTTCCGACCATGTACGCGTTGTAACCGGCAGGCTTGAGCGCTTCGGGCAGTGTCACCGCGTGCGCAGGCAGCATTCCTTGCATGAGCGGGAAGCCCGCCTGGTGCGGGTGCAATCCGGTGAGCAGTCCTGCGCGCGACGGGCAGCAGCGCGCCGAGTTGTAGAACCGGGTGAAACGGAGCCCGTTTCCGGCGAGCGCGTCCAGGTTCGGCGTGCTGATCTCGCCCCCCATGCAGCCAAGGTCGGAATAGCCCAGATCATCCGCCAGGATAAGCACAACATTGGGCCGCTGCGGGCCCGGCGGGGATGGCGCGGCCGATCGCGCCGGCTGAACACCTCTCGGATGAGAGGAGCCCGCCGGACTCGCCGTCTCAGGTGTTGATCGTCGTGGAGAGTTTGTCATCGCGTGGGACCGCTTCAGGCGGCAGCCATGAGCTTCAGTTCGCGCGGCGTGTAGGTCAGAATGATAGAGACGCCGCTCGCGTCTGCGCCCAATTCTTCGCGGAGCGCCTGCCAGAGTTTCTCCTGCCGGTCCATTTGATCGAGACCAGTGAACCCTCGCCACGATATGCGGCCAATGATGCGTCCCGAACACTCGGTATATTCCAGTTCAAGCTCCGCGCCGGGAAAGCGCCTCAGGAGCGCTTCTTTAACTCGGCCTTCCATTTCTTCCGTATTGCATCACCCAGGTTAATGATCTTCAAAGCAAGTTCCAGCGTAGCCCGACTATGGTTCTTTCCGGGGTCCCCCTTTTGTCGTCGCTCGGCTCCAATATCGGAGAGGTAGCGCCATAACTGGTTCGGAGACAAGTAGCGCTGGGTGCTCCTCCACCGTTCGTTAAGTAAGGAGAACGCCGCGCCAAACTCCTCATGTCGCGTCGCTGGTATCCGCTCAAAAAACCCGGCCTCCCTGCCCAGTTCGTAAAGATCGTGTCGGCTCTCGAACTGCTCTTGACCCGCAGCAGCAAAGCGCGGAGCATACACTCCACTGCGAGTCCTGCCGCGTAGTGGGAGTGGTAGTACCGGCCATTTTCGTGAAGCCACTGCGCAAATGACAAATGCTCCAGCGCTGCGTCTCGGTAAGTATCCGGTGTGGACTTCAGTCTATTGTTCTCCCAGGTAAGGCCCCGGCCATCCTCCGGCCTTAAGTAGTCGCGGCCACACGAACCGAATCGGTACCAGGCCCCATATGTCTGAGCCTCAATTGCCTCGCGCGCCCATTCTTTCTGCTCAAACAGATCTGCAAATCGGTCGATTTACGCGTTCGAGATTCTGCCGCCTGATCCTTCCGTACGTCACCGGTCACCGGAAGTCGCCAGGGGAGCGGCGCCGTCATCGCGTGTCAAATGACACCGCGGACGCGGCTCCCTCTGACTCTGCGTCCCCGAGCGCTCATCTCGAGCGGAAAGCGTCAGCTCAAAGAGTGAGCTCGCTCGCGTCCACCGAGCGGCGTTCACGTGCTGAGCGAACCATCATCTCGCAGACTGCGAGAGTGTGCAGGTTATTGCGGCCGCTGATACCCGGTTCAACGCCTTCCACGATGAATCGATAAAAATCGTCGATCACTCCCTGTTCACTCCGCGGCCGCGGCACTTGTATGGATTGCGTCTCGCAGATGACGGCTTCTTTGGAACCCAATTGCTCCGAGGGCAGGCCATAATACCGCAGCGGCCCATCGAATGCGCGCAGAGCGCCGCGGGCGCCCTGCAAGATCAAACGATAATCGGAAAGTGTCGCCGCGTGGGTCAATACGTAATTGCAGACTACGCCGCTCTGATACTCGATGACGGCCATAATATCCGCGTCATGCTCGTAGTGGCTCCATGGCGGATTCGAGGATACGGCGGTAACTCTCTCTGCGGGTCCCAACCACGCGTTCAGCAAATCCAGGTGGTGACAGCTCATATCCCACACCATCGCGAACGGATAGTTCAATGTGCGGGGATCCGGCCGGTAGCGGTGGTGAACCAGGTCTGCAATCGCCACCCTGCCGGGATGATGGGGATGAGTCGTGTCGGAGAGGATTCCCGTAATGGCTGCTTCGGTTGGATGGTAACGGTAGTTCTGCGCCACACAGAATCGGACATTCGCATGTTCGGCTTCGCGCACCAGCGCCAGGGCATCCTGCCAGTCAAACGTCATTCCCTTCTCTACCAGCACGTGCTTACCTGCCGCGAAGGCGATCCGCGACAACGGCGCGTGCGTCTGCGTCGGCGTACAGATGATGACAGCATCGGCCTGGACGGTCTGAAGCGCGGCGCCCAGATCGTCGAACGCGGCGCCGGCAGGCAAGGAGAGATCCTCCCGGGCACGCTCCAGGAACTGAGGATTGCGATCCACCACGGCGACGACTTCAAAACGCTCGTCGGCGCCGCACACCTCTACGGGCCAGCGCCCACGCCCTCCTACCCCCACCAGGATGGTTCTTAATCTCATCGCGGCTCCGCCAGCGGCGCCTGTGGGGTTATCGACACCCCTTCCGGAAGATACCTTCCCAGCGTGCCGCACACTCCCAGCCTGCGCTCGTCTTGTGGCGCCATCGCTCTCGCCGCGCCTTCCAAAAGATGCGATACGTCGCCCTTTTGCAGCGCCTCTAACTGCTCTCCCGTCGCCGTGGCCGCCGCGAGGGGTCCATCCCTCCACACTGGTTTCCAGTTGGGCAGCTTCGGCTGAACCAGTTTTAGCGCCGATTCATAGAATTCGCGTAAGGCGCCCAACCCCTCCTCGCCAACACGAGAGCGCAATTCTGCGAAGCCCTGCACCGAGACATCGCGACGCCGGTATGCCGCGTCAATCCCACTGGCAAAGACTTCTCCCCGGGCCGAAAGAGAAGCCAGCTCAAAGTAACTTTCAGGATCGCGAAGAATGCTTTGCGGCATGGTCAACACAAAATCGCCGCCCTCGGGCAGACCGCTGTTCTGCATCACGACGAGGATTTCCAGCTTATCCTCATTCACCAGGCGATGGATTACCCCGGGCGAAAACCAGACCACGCGGCCGGGCGTCAGCGCAAATTCGTGATATCCCTCCGCCGACAGAGTCTGCACGCGGCCCCTTCCACGCTCCACGTAGTAGCACTCGGTACAAGCAAAATGCACGTGAGGACTGCCACCGTGCAGACCGTCCGGGCCCGCGGTGTCATAAACGCGCAGGTGCGTCAGTCCCACCGCGCCCGGCAGCAGCGGAGTCTGCGTCATCTCGTCTCCTCCGGGAATCTTGAAGACCCCCTGTCATCCGGCGGCGCTCCGGCCGCGTAGGCGTCATAAGCCCTTTGCAGTCGCGTTACATCCCATATTCCATCGTGGATCAGGGCGCGATAACGCAGGCGCAGGCTCTCGTCTTTGCTAAGGCGCATCGGCTCGTGAAACAGGAACGCCGCATTGAAGTAGTGGCCGGACCCCGTCGCGCCATACCATGGCGAAGGATGCCGCACGTTGCGGGGATGATCGAACAGCGCCAGGCCCCCTTTGCGCTCTACTCCTCCATCGAAGACGCCGGAGAGATCACACCAGGTCGCGCGGCAGCCCGTGGGCCGCTCTGAGGTCGAACCATCAGAGAAGAGCAGCCGGGTTTCCTGCCAACTGCGGCTTCCTCGCAAAATCAGGCCTCCGTAGCCACCCCAGGTGGTAAACGGCGTCCTATCGAGATTCAAATCGGCCAGCGCGGTGAGGCGTACGTCCCAATCCAGGACATAAGATTCATCATCCAGCGGGCGAAACGTGATCACCCGGGTCTCCGCGAAGACAGCCCCCTTCGCGTTCGGGCGCTGCCAATCCAGGCGCTGCTCCCATGCAATCGAGCCATCCATTCCGTGCGACACGCCGGGCGGCGCCGCCGGGACCACTGAGCCATATTCTCCGTACTCCTCCCAGAAGTTCTCGCCATTGATAAACTTGACGGCGAACCACAGCCCGCGGTGCCAGAGATGATCGTGCGGCTCAAACAGTGAGAGGCAGCTTCCCGCAGGAGTATGGAGCGGATGAAAGTACGGTTTCGGCTTGCCGCCGTAATTGTAGCGCCACAAAGGCGCCTCCCGCGCAGGCGCCTGCAGCTCCAGAAAGTTCCCGATGGAGTGACGAATGATCAATCTGATTCCCTGGACTTCCCCATCAATCCCCGGCAGCGCTCAACGAATCACCAGGATTCCTCATTATGTAGCCGCCGGTTCCTATACTTCCACCAATATAGCACGACCAGATGGCGCGAGCGCGAGGGGCGACGGCATTATGGGGGTCTGCAGAACAGCACCGGGGTTGGGCGCCTACAAGCGCAGGAGATAGGGCTTTCGTCCCGTAGGCGCGAGCCCAGTTATCGCGGCCGGGCACGGCCGTTGTCGCTGTTTAGGAATACCTCGGCCGTTTTCAGGTTCCATCCCTCCGGGAGCCGCATCTCCCCCTTCTTGATGCGTTCCAGTTCGCTCGGCGTCACCTGCGCCACGACGCTGCCGTATGGAAAGTCTTCTGCCGGGCCGAAGCCGAAGGCGTCGACGCGCCCGGTCTCGAGGGCCGCGTCCTTGATTTCTAACAGCTTGATGGGCTCCTCCGGCTGCTCCTCGTTCTCTGTCACGAACCGGTAAATCATCTGTGTTTTGGGGTCTACCTGCAAGTGCCACCGGACCAGTTCCTTTACCGCCTCGTCCTTGTTCATCGGATGATAAGCGCCGGCCGAATGGGATCCGGCTGCTTTTGATTCCTGTACCGCCCCTTCTTACTCATGGTCCCCTCTCGACACCCGAGAGCCTGGCCAACCGGGCCTCACCTCGGCCGATTCGTCGACGTCTTTGGCTCTCCATCTGCGCCCCGGCAAAGGTTCTCGCACAATCCGGGACGCCTGCGTCCGTCTCACCCCGGAGCGTACCAGACCCTCTCTCTAACGCCCAACGAACCCGAAGCGCGAGGGTCTCACGGACCGGGGAGCCGCTCCCCTTCCAGCGGCAGGACCAGGAATCGGCCGTACTGGACGAAGTGGGTATCCAGAGACAGTGCGGTAGTGATGCCAAGCCTCTCCGTGATACTGAAGCTTGTGGCGTCGACGAACGAGAAGTTCTTGTCGTCGTACCGGGTCAGGATTTCCAGCGCCGCTTTCTCGTCGGCTTCGGTCACCCTGACCACCGAAACCGCCTGGCCGATACCTCTGAGCCAATCGAGCGCACTCTTCCGGCCAAGGCGCGAGAGTAATAGGGCATGAGTTTCGGCCACGATAAGGTTCGTGGTCAGAAGCCTCCCCCCTGAGGCAACCAACTGCCGCAGCAGGCTGATGCAGGGCTCGTGGTGTCGTTCGGTAAAGTCCGAGAGCGCGTAGTGAAAGCTGCTGTCGGCAAAGAGTTCGGGGCGCCGTACAGGATGGTTCACGGTTCGTGCTCGGCATCCCATGCCGAGTAGGCCTCCGCCAGGTACCGATGCTTGTTCTCCGCAACGTCACCGAGTCCGCTGCCGCCGATTCCGACCAGATCGAACAACCGTCGCAGGTCGGGAGCGGATTTCTGTTCCACCGGATCAGCAGCCGGCTCGATCTCGACTGAGACGCGTGCGCCGTCCTCGTATGGTAGGGGCGTGTCAACCTCAATGGCATGCGTCCCCCTTACGATGCCTGTTACCTGTATGCTCATCAGTATCCCTCCTCCGAACCTGGCTCATCCTCATTCTACCACGTGCGCGCGGGTTTAAGAGCCGGACCGCCGGTTTCCGGGAATCACGAAACCCCGTGGGCTGCCGCGGGCCGCATTGTGGTTGGGGCGAGCGGAGTGGCGGAGCGGATCTGTTCTTTGCGATAGAGTCCCGGCGGGAGGCCCATCTCTCGCTTGAAAGCTTTGCTGAAGGCGGCGCCGGATTCGTATCCGACCCGCCAGGCAATCTCTTCCAGGTTCTCTTCGCCCTGCCGGAGCAGATCACCGGCTTTCTCCATTCGCCACTTCGTCACATAGTCGAGCGGAGAGATGCCCGCGATCTGGCTAAAGCGTACCGCAAAGGCGGTCCGCGACATATTGACGCCCTGGGCAAGCTCCGCCACAGTCCAGGGATGGTCGGGCTGCTGATGAACCAGCGCCAGCGCCTTTCCAAGCTGGGGGTCCACCAGGGCGCGCAGCATACCGGTCTTTTTCCTGCAGGTCTCACCGTCTTTGTCCACCTGTGCGATGTACGCGCGCAGGATCTGGATGAAAAGGACATCCGTCAGCCGCGCCATGATGATCGGCGCGCCCGGGGCATCCGAACTGGATTCGCACGCGAGAAACTTGAGCGTTGCATCCAGCCAGGGTACGCTCTGGCCCTCTTCCGCGGGGATGTGAACGAGTGGAGGAAGCGGCGCCATGAACTGCCTCGCGGCGCTGTTGGCGAACTGGAAATATCCCGAGACGATCTCCGTTTTCACACCGCCGCCACCATGATGGAACGCGTGCGGGGTTCCTCTCACACACCCTTCGCTCGATAGTTTCTCGAACGGAATGGACGGGCTCTGCAGCCGGTCGCGCAGGGTGTGGGGCGCGCCATGGGGCATCATCACGACATCCCCACCAGCCAGCGCTTCCGGCGATTCCAACCCCTCTACCTCGAGATAGCAGCTCCCACGGGAAAGCACGTAGAAGACAGCGCGGTCGCTCTGCCGTGGGAACTCCACGCCCCAGGGCGCGCTTAGCTCAGGGCAGAAATGGATCGCGCTTTGCAGTCTCACCATGGTCAGCACGTCGGATAGCACATCCATTCCAATCTCTCCTGAATTCTGAACGGATAGACAATAAAACTGAACTATTCATCAATCAGAGTTCACTTACTACCGTATATAGTATATCAGATAGCAACACTTCTTGGCGGGAATTGAAGGGAAAGGTAGAACGATGTTGACGGCGATTGCTTTACTGGTAGTCCGATTGGTTGTCGGGTTGGCGATGGCGGCGCATGGCGCGCAGAAGGCGTTCGGTTGGTTTGGAGGCTACGGGTTGAAGGGAACCGGCGGCTTCTTCGAGTCACTGGGCTTCCGTCCGGGGACGGTGTTCGCTGCTCTCGCCGCCGCGGGGGAGATCGGCGGCGGCCTCCTGACGGCGGCAGGATTGTTGGGTCCTGTTGGGCCGGCGCTGATTGTTCTCGTGATGATCGTGGCTGCCGGAGTGGCGCACTTCCGCAACGGCTTCTTCGCGCAGAACCAGGGCTATGAGTTGAACGCCATGTACATTGCGCTGGCGCTGGTCCTGGCATTCGTTGGATTCGGGTCCCTTTCGCTTGACTCAGCCCTGGGTCTGACAACGCTGTTTACGGGGAGCGTGAACGCCATTGTGATCGCCGCCGGCATCGTCTTCGGCTTTGTCAACCTCGGCCTTCGCCACACGGCCCCTGCCGCACAGCAGAGCGAAGTGCTGCAGGGGGGGTAATCTGGGACGGAGGACGGAGGGCGGAGGATGGAGGACGGGAGCACGGCGAAGCGCTGCAGGGAGGGTAATGCCGGGTAGAACCCATAATCTTGAGAGAACGTCCGGCGATCGATCGCCGGACGT
>DASRZA010000524.1:0-6952 GCA_035686845.1 Armatimonadota bacterium
GGCATTCACGAGCCAGGGCTGTCCCTGGGTCATGTCCCAGGCCTGCGCCATCGCCTCCGGCCCGAAGATTTGCCCGGTTTCCTGGGTGTGCTGCGCGTAGAGCCGATCCACGTCATGGCGGGTAAAGTCCCCCAGTCGGAGCGACTTGGCCTTGATGTTGAAGGCGCTGCCGCCGGTGATCATGCTCTTATCGGTCGAGGAGTGGATGCGGTAGTCGCGCACGTCCCGCACGCCGCACAGGATGACGCTCTGAGGGAAAGCCCCCGGACGCTTGTTGTAACCAGCCCTGAGCCGGCGGGAGTGGTCGCCCGGACATCCCGGGCCAACTCTATAGCGCCGGTATCCCCAAGGTAAAAGGCCGCCTCGCTGCCCAGCGTATGTACGACAGTCGACATACTCATCGACAGGTCTTCGCGGGCAGCCTGGGCCGCCTCCAGGTTGGCGTAGAGCGCGCGGAACTTCCCCTGGTGGTTCAGGTATTGGACGAGCGACAGGAGGCAGGTTGTCTTTCCCGTTTGCCGGGGCGCGTGCAGGACAAAGTATCTCTTCTGGTCGATGAGCGAAAGAATCTCCTCTAAATCCCATCGTTCCAGCGGCGGTAAGCAATAATGGTCTTCCCGATTGACGGGCCCGGAGGTATTGAAGAAGCGCACGGCAGTCTCCTGATGGAATTATACCAGGATGCTGACCGCATCACTGACGCGGGTCACTCACCGGGTGGGAAGTCCGTGACCAACATCTCCACGCCGGCCGGATTTCTTCGCCGGAATAGCTGCGGTCAACGCCGGTTGACGGGCATACGATGCCAGCAACTCGCAGGCCGGAGCCGCGGAAAACGTCGGCGCTCGCTCCGGCGCCATGGCTCTGCTGCTCGTGATCTCAGTCTTCTTCGAGGGGCGGGTGCACGGAGCGAATGACGTTGTTTAGGAACTCCACTTCCAGAACTTGCTGCCCGGCGATCCGCTCCAACTCGCCGATACGCGCCTGCGCCGCCGCTAACTCCGATATTATAGAGCCGCCGCCGCTGCCATCGCCGATGGAGCGGGGGAACACCTGCTCCCCTCGCTTTTCGACGCGAACCTTCCAATCCCGGACCATCGCGGGGTCCAGATCGTGCTCCCGACAGAGTTGCGCCAGGCGCTTTTCGCCAGTCTTTAACTGGCGGACCACTTCGAACTTGAACTCTGCCGAAAATCGTCGTGGCATTTACTCCTCCTATTCTCTCTTTCGAGATGATAGGGGGCAAAGCCTCTCCAGTATTAGGGGTTCACTCCAATCTAACCCGGATAATTCATGGCATGCCCAGAGGGGTGACACCGCGTCGCTGGAGACCGCGGCGCAACGTCGAACTGGGTACAGCGCCAGGGACGTCGCAGCTCTTGTGAATAGTTCGGACTAATGGCATACTGGCCAGCAGATGGCGGGCTGTTGAGTCGACCATATTGACCGAAAGGATGTTGGCGTGATGACGCAGCACGATCCCAGGAAATTGGTTCATTCTGAAACATTCAAAAACCACAGGATCGACATCTACGAGGAAAATGTCCACCCGATTACCATATCCAGCGAAGTGTCATCTAACTTTGTGGTCGCGCCCGTTATCATGATTGACAACGTGGAGCGACCGAATAACGTCGGAAATCTATCGAGCAAACCGGTCGATGATGCCAGAAAGATGATCGATTTCTTCCTTACGGCCGGTCGGTTTCCTTAAACGCGACACCCGCAACTTCCAATTCAGTCACTGGCAATGGGAATGTGAGCCGGGCAAGGAATCCCGATTTCGGATAATCCATGGCTACCTTCAATAGGCTGCCGTCCCTGGAGTTATACCCTCCCCACCCCCATTTTGGCCGAGGTCCGCGATCGCGGTTATCAGCGCGGCGAGTGGGAACCTGAAGAGGAATGGCAGTAGTCCTAAGACGTAGAACGGTCCAGGATCAGGCGGTGGAGTAATTGGAAAGTAGTAGGGGTGATAAGCCGGGGCGCCACAAGGGTGTGACGAGCAAGTAATGAGGGCCACCTGTCGAATTCGGCAAGGGCAAACGATCAACAGGAACTCCTCGACTGAAAAGGGTCAGCGATGCCAGAGAACAAGCCAAACGACAGGGCCGAGTTAGCTGAATTGGTCGAGTTCGTCTCCAGGGAGCTTAGGAAAGTCGATGAAAAGTTGCTGCAAAGCGGCAAAGACCCCGTGATGCGCTTCCTGGAGTGTGAGATTGACTGCGCAATCGACGTCGAGGTGAAAGGTGAGGGCGGGCTGCATGTTTGGGTCGTGAACCTCGGCGCGGGTGCGAAACGAAGCGAAACTAACACAATCAAAGTCAAGTACAGCGCCCTGCCATCAACGGATCTTGTCGCCGCCATCCGCGCCGGCGAGGGCCAAAAGCCGATTAAAAAGGCTGCTCGCAGCTCGCGTAAGCTTACTGGAGGTCAGTAATGTCAGTCGAAACGAAATCTAAACAGCTGCCCAACCATGTTCGTCTGAAGGGGTCAGACTGGATTGAAACCCATCGGTCAGAATTGTCGGACAACCAATGGGTGGCTGCGGATGACTCTGGGTTTCTCGGCGCGAGTCCCTCCAATGCAGGGCTGATGAGGGCACTGCAGGAAAAGGGCGTTCAGTTGGATAGGGTCGCAATTGCTTTCATTACTTCGCGCTCTGTATGAGGGTAATCACAGTCGGGAACGGAGGCAGAAGGGCTTTACGATCTCAGGACGATCGGGCTTATGCGGATGTTTACCTGACTAACCCGACTACAGGCGCCCGCAGTCCAACATATGAATGCCTGGTCGATACAGGTTCAGACTACACTATTCTGCCAATGTCAGCCGCCAGCGTCATCGGGATAAACCCAGACGGAAAACCAGTCACCCTCTATTTCCCCAATGGGGCTTCGGATACATTGCGGTCACACTCGCAGGTGGAGCTTGTAATCGAAAACTACCAGCTAACACGAACGGTCCTCTTTTCGGAAGCAAGCGCCTTCATTCCGATAATTGGTCGCCAGGAGCTGGTGAGCGCATTCGACTTTGGCTTTGATACACTCAACTGGTATTGGGGATAGTCCTTTGGGCCTGACAGATTGCCCGGCAGGCGATGCCAGCAGCTCGCCAGTTAATGTTCGAGCGTAGAATTGGACCGTCGCCTGTATTGGGACTGGGCCATCGCTTATAATGGAGATGGCAGAGGGGTAGGGATCTGAAACCCCAGCAATGCAAGAAGCCCGCCGGTTTTATCCGGCGGGCTTCAGTTGCCTGGCTGCTACTTCGGTGGCTTGGGTTTGTCATCTGCCGGCTTGGGCGCCGGGTGTTCACCGGTGATCCGCCGCACCGAATCTGGCGGTGGTGGCGGCCATGGTCGAGGAGGAGTGATACCGCCCTTCCGCTCCAACTCGCAGTGCGGCTCAATGTTCCTGCCCGCAGCCATCTGGCAATATTCAGGATTACTCCGTTCCCAGTAGTGCATTCTACTGCCCCCCTGCCCTGAGCGAAAAGTGTGCCCGTCTCTGCGTTACCGTATTGTAGCACTTTTCCCTCAGTCGATTATTTATCGTGTATTTGTTGGTCCTCTCAGTGAGACTGCCTTCTCCCTTCCGTAGTTCCTGGTACTTCGACATGACTCTTTCGCGGGGCAATGTTGTCTCGGTATCCATGCTTCGCCAGAGCATCTCGTACTCGAGTTCTATCTCGCCAAACTTCGCTGCTATCTGCGCCATGTCTACGGCTGACCCCCCATAGTTATGCCATGACTGCGTTATCGCTATCACTGCGGCCACAAGCGACACGGAAACGGAAAGCGCGTGAACGCCGGTTAGGAGAGAAGCGACCGTGCTTGATGAGAAAACCGCAACAGAAATGTTTGTCCACCTGTCGAGTGTGGAGCACCGGCGGGCCATGTCCGCCCAATACAGGCAGTTCATCTCCGCGTCCGACCATGCTTCCCAGATAGCCTCAACATCCCCTACGGTAGGTCTGTCGTACCGCTCTGGAAGATCGCTTTGATCATTGTCGGACATACTACAGTATGGCTTGAGTCACAGGCAGCCTGTCCATCTACGGTAATCGGGTATTTCGAACCCTGATTCTCCCGGCATCCCGTGCGGAAAACCGACCTGGCATATATCCAGCCTTTTTCTCTTTCGAGATGATCAGGGGTACAGCCTCCACAGTTTTAGGGGTTCACTCCAACTACGGGTGGGACGCTGCGTCCTGCAGTACCGCCGCCTGTTCCTCGGACAGCCCTGCCGGTCGCCAGAGTCCGGCGGGGCTGTCATGAAATAAGACCCGGTAGAACACGCACGCAGCCAGGTAACTGCCGGCCAGCGATGGGTGGCTGTTGTCCGGGTCGTGAAGCGCGATATCCGGGTATTCTGTCAGAGACCGTCTCCACGCCGAACCGACGGGGATGAGGAGCGCATTCAGCCCCCGGGCGATGGACGCGTACGCCTCGGTGATGGCGCCCTGCCGATCCGGCTCGTGCTTTCTGGCCCAGGTTTCATAGAGCGCCGTTTGCGCTCCGGCCGCCCGGATCGCGCCATCGAGCCGCCGTATCGCTTCATGCATCTTTGCCGGGCTCTTCAAAGGCTTTGTGCTCTGCTCCTGCAGCACGACATAATCCCAGGATTGCTCCTGCAGCGCGCTCATTATCTCTCCCCGGGTCAAGTGGTGCTGCAGCGACATGCCACCTCCCAGCAGCGAGCGGGTGTGAACCGGGCGAGGGGGCGCGGCCGACGCCGCAAGGCGCTCCAGGAGACCGGGGAGAAAGATGCGGCCGGTGAAGCTGTTACCTACAAAAAGGATGTTCATCTTCGGGATAGTTCCTCCTCGCTGGCGTACGTGATGGCCGCCTGGGCGGGTGTGATCTCAGGCGGTATGAGGTGGGCTTTCACCGCGTCGGTATGGATTCGATAGTTCACCTTCGAAAGGGCGCGGTGCAGATCCCAGTCAAGCGAGAGGCGTTGAGTCTCCTCTTCCTTGAGGCGGCGGAACTCCCTGACCAGATATATCTTGAACTCCGGGCTGATCCACATGCCAAACTCGAAGGCGATGTCCGGATGGGCGAAGGTACCGCCGTACCGGCCCGCCGCCGCCTTGAGACCGATCGCGCCGGTTTTTTCTACCCACTCTTTCACGCTGATCTTGTAGCTGTTGAGTCCCGCCTGGCTTTTAATCCCGTCGAATTCGACGGGATTAAACACGGGATTATGCAAACGCTCCCAGATTCCCAGAAACTCCACCGTATTGCGGTTGCGCAGCCAACTCCGGATCAGGTCGTCCGTTGCCTCTGGATTCCTGAACCTGGCGATGTCCGTAAGGCAGACATAGTCTTCGCCTTGCTCGGAGAGAATGGTGACTGATGTTCCCTGGACCTCAATATTCACGCTCTTCGTCTTCTTCACAGTTGGAATCCCATGTTCCGTGAATGCGCGTTCACTGTGGCCTCCAGTTCATCAATGCGGTGCGCGAAAGGCTGCCGCGAAGATCGTATCTTTCGGCCTGCGCGCGAACGATCCCTGAACGAACGCTCAACATGCCGCCGGCCGCCACTCCGGGGAGCTGCGGCGCAGAATTTCTATTTGCCGCCCGCTTCGATCTGCGCCAGCCGGCAGTCGATAATCAGTTTAAGAATGTTTTCCGGGATCGGGCTGTCAAGCGGAACCCGGATGGCGCCCGTGGACAGGCTGTAATCGCCGAGCTGGCCCTTCAGGGTCTCAATCACCCGGCCGCTGTAAGGATAGATGCCGATGTGGTTCTTGCGGGCGTCGAAGCCGAGGAACGGTTTTCCCTTGTATTTCAAGGTCGGCATCTTGTAGGAGATCGTTTCCTCGGCGCCGGGCACAATCTTCCTGGCCAGCGTGCGGATCCGCTCGAGCGCCTCCCGCTTCGAAGGATCTATTTGGCTGAGGTAATCATCTATGACGGTCACGGGGTAATTTTACCACGGATGCCTGTCCTGAATCACTGGCTGCCGTGCAGTCAATCGATAGCGGCCCCGGAATGCCCGTGACCCCGCGGCAAGAGTATACTAAAATCAGATGTACCGTGTCCGGAGGGCCAAGTCGTGGGGCAGACGATCACGTTGGAGCTAGGGGAAGAAGCGTACCAGAGTCTGGAGAGAGTGGCTAGCGCCGCGCACGCCGATGTGCGCGCAGTTCTCCTCAACATGGTGGAAGGGATGGTGTACCCACTTGCCTCGTCAAGCGTTTTCAGCGAGATGGCCTTGCTCTCCGACTCAGAGCTCCGGGACGCCGCGAGAAAGAGCTTCCCCCGGGCTCAGCTCCGCGCGTTCGATCGTCTCCGTCGGGAGCAGGAAGACGGACCGCTGGCGCCCGAGGAACAGCAGCGGCTGGATACGCTGCGAAGCGCCTATCAGGAAGCCGAAGTGCGCAAAGCCTGCGCCCTCGCTATCTTGCACCTGCGTCGTCAACTGGACACGAAAGGGTGACGCGGCGGTTCATCCCCGCGGCGCTCCGCCAGCGTGTCCACCAGGATGCCGGAGAGCGCTGTGGGTATTGCCGTGCCCCACAGCATCTCGTCCTGGCTCCGCTCGAAATTGAGCACATAGCTCCAGCCGCTGCCGGCGGCACAAATCGAGAGTCCAATCTCTGGTTGAGCTGCCGGCTCTGCAACTCTTACAAGGGTGCTCAGGTAACCGGACGAGATCCAGTCACCGGCATTGACGTAGCCCTGTACAACCCGCGTTATCAGCGTTGGCACGATCACTTCGCCTGGGTGAACGCGGGCGCGGAGGTGGTGGGGCTGACGCCGACAGGTCGAGCGACTGTTGAGGCGCTTCAGCTGAACAATTCGCATAGTGTTATGGTTCGACAGTACTGGATCGCTGCCGGCTGGCATCCTCCCGTAGACTGACATTGCTTCGTCCTTGAGTGCGCCTTTTCAATCTGAGCGCCAATCTGCGCACCCGTCGCCATCTCCTGAGAGTGGTGTC
>DASRZA010000525.1:0-15037 GCA_035686845.1 Armatimonadota bacterium
ACCAACGCGGGGAGTGAATCCCTCTCTGCGGTCGAGCCGGGCATTTTCAGTCTGCAGCTCCAACCCGTGGGTCCGCACGACTTCCACTGGATGACGGGCGGTGAAAACCAGCCGGATATGTGGCTGCTCCAAACCGAACAACTGGCGCCCGGAAAGCCCCGCAGATTCGATTCCTACGATCCGTTTCCTACGAAGCGCGCGTTGTTCCCCGGCGACGGAATCCGGGCCAGGATCTTTCTAAACGACCACCCGATCTGGCCCGCGAATGGTTGGCAGTACGTGCCCAACGCGACCGTCACCGTTCCCTTTGATCTGAATACCAGCGTCAGGGCCGGCGATAAGCTGGTTTTCCTCGTCAACATGAATCAGAACATCGGGTTCGACACCACTACGTTTGACCCGATAATCCGGTACGACACAGGCGAGACGCACATTGCATCCCACGAATTCAGCGGCGAGCAGGGCCGTAATGGCTGGCGGTACCAGTATCGTGAGAACGGACGGTTTATCGATCTCGTTTACTATCCGCAGCATCAGCAGTGGCGGAAGGCTGTGGATAACGCGACTGGCACGCCATTCGTCGGTCCCACGGCGCAGCATCCGGATTCGGGTCAGGACGCTGCCCGGGTCTGGACGGCGCCGCACGACGGTCACGTTCGCATAACCGGGTCCATCTCCAACACCGGCAACCAGTTCTCCACCGGGACGTACGGTTTTCGAATGGGATCCAGCAGCTACGCGCCCTGGGTAGCGCTGCAGCGGCGCGATAGCGGCGCGGGAATCTTCATTGGCTGGGATTATTTCGGCCACTGGGCCTCCTCGTACGAAGCAGATGGTAATGGCGTGGTGACGGCGCGGATGCGCGTGGCCGGGCATCATCAAACCCTCGCGCCCGGCGAATCCGTGAGCGCTCCACAGGCGTTTGCCGGGCTCTTCAGGGACGATCTCGACGACGCTGGAAACGAGCTTCTCGACTGGCAGTACCGCTATCTCTGGGATTACACCCGCGAGGGCTGGTTTCCCGCGATCCGCATGCTCGGATACTGGTGGAAGGGAACCGGTTGGGGCCGGCCGGCCGTGGGATGGACGGGCGGCGATCCCGATTTTGGCAGCGCCTTTCGGAAGATCTTCCGCGTGGCGGATCTCATGCGAGAGGTTGGAGGCGATGTCTATCATCGCGATTGGGGTTGGTGGGACCGGGCCGGCGATTGGAACGGTCCCGACTTCCGATCCACCCACGATTACCTCCGAAAGTACGGCATCGGTCAGCTCATCTACGCCTTCCTGTACACGGTGGATCCGAAGTCGAAAGTGGCGCAGGATCATCCCAACTGGGTGCTCGGTGGCAGCACTCTCGATCTCTCTCGCCCCGAGGTCGTGCAGTTTATCGAAGGCCAGCTTGAGCAGTTCTATCAAAAGTGGTCTGATTTTGAGTGGCGCAACGACAGCACCCCCACCAGTCCACATGGCGCCGATGATACCCCGCTCCTGAAACAGGACGAAGGGTTCCGGCAGGTGATACGCGCGTTTCTGGATCGCCATCCCGATTGCGCCTTCCAGTCGGTCAACGGCGGAGGAAATGACGCCGGATACGACTATGTACGCTATTCCTCTACGATCCAGTTCAGCGACGGGGCCGTCGGCATCCATCATAACCATTACGCGTCGCTGCTCTTCCCGCCCGACAAAACGAACGATAACCCGGACCAATGGAACCCCGATCATTTCGACGTGGCTGCCTGGCGGCGACTCCTTTGCTCCAACTTCGACATGACCGGCGACACCTGGGACCCGGTAAAGCTAGAAGGCTTGCGGGAGCAGATCGACATCTATCACTATCTTCAAGCCCACGGTGTAGTAGGTCGTTGGGCGCGCGTCTACCGGCGCCGGGTTGTGGGCGATGATCCGGTTCTCTACTTCCAGCGGCTCAGCCGGGATCGATTGCGCGCGATGATCATTCCCAAGAGGTCGACGCCCGGTCCCGTCACCATCTGGCCGAAGGGCCTGCTGGCAAATGCGCGCTACGTTGTTTCGTTCCAGGTGACGCCGGACGCGATGGAACGATCCGGTTCGGATTTGATGGGCCGGGGAATCTCGCTGCAAACGATGGCGCCGGGCGAATTAATCTACCTGAAACTCCCGATGCATCCGGGCAGCAAGGTGGATACCATTCCACCAACCCCGCCCGCGAACGCCAAGAAGCGACTAGCCGAGAACATGGGATACCCTGGGGTCGAGGTTGTTTGGGCGCCCGGTTCCGATAACAACTGGGTCTCGTATTACGAGGCGGTGCGCGATGGCGATCGAATAGGCCGGGCCGCAAAGGGTCATTACTTTTTCGATCATTCAGCCGGGGCCGATCCCGCCGCGCGTTATGAAATCGTCACCGTCGACGGCGCCGGCAATCGTTCCGGCAGCGTCCTGGCGGATGGCCCCATCGCGCCGCGAGCGCGCGTGGTTGATGACGCGGATCCGGCGGCGCGGTTCACCGGCCCCTGGCGGCGCGAAACCGATCTGGAGCCGGCCCACGCGGGAACCATCTCATCGACTGAGGCGCCCGGCGCGTCCGTCGAAATCACATTCAGTGGCGGGCGCGTCCTCTGGTTCTCCAAACTCGGCTCCGATTGCGGAGTGGCTCACGCGCAGCTCGACCAGGAACCGATCGAAACCATCGACACCTACTCCGCCGATGATATCTGGGGTGTCTGCGTTTACCAGAAACGGAGTCCGGCAGGCGATCATCGACTACGGATCACCGTCACGGGCGACCATGCGTCCCGGTCTTCCGGGAACCTGGTGTACGTGGATGGCTTCCGCGTGGAACCTTAAATGGAGCGCAGCGCTCAGCTAAGAAGTGAAATCCTGCATTCAAACCCGACCCCGAAGGCGCGCGCGGGAGTGATCGATGGTTGACGTTTTCATCTCCTATTCTCGGCGGGATAAGGCGTTCGTCGAACGGCTCAATTCCGCGCTAAAGGACGCCGGTCGAGATACCTGGGTCGATTGGGAGAGTATCCCGCCCACTGCGGAATGGCTCCAGGAAGTATGCGCCGGAGTCGAGGCGGCCCATGCCCTGGTTTTCGTCATCAGCCCCGACTCTATCGCCTCCGAAATCTGCGCGAAGGAGTTGGCGCACGCGGTCAGCCATAACAAGCGACTGATTCCTGTCCTCTGGCGGGAGGTCGACGTTCGCCAGTTGCCCGAGGCGCTCGCCTCACACAACTGGATCTCGTTCGTAGACGATGACAAATTTGACGCCGACATCGAGTCCCTGCTCGGCGCCATGGACACCGATCTGGACTCAGTGCGCGCGCACACGCGGCTGCTCAACCGGGCGATAGAGTGGGATAAGGGAGGGCGCGAGTACAGCCTTGCGCTGCGGGGAAAGGATCTGCAGCGCGCGGAATCATGGCTCGCTCAGGCGGGCGTCAGTGGGCGCATCCACCCCACGCCTCTGCAGACCAAATACATCCTGGAGAGCCGCCGCGGCGCCAATCAGCGGCAGCGATTCACCCTGAGCGCGATAGGAACCGTCATCCTCGCCGCGGCGGTTCTCTCCATTCTCCTCTGGCAGCAGCGTCTGAGAGTGAATCAATATCTGGGCGAGGCGCTGCACGAAAAGGGGGCGCTCGCGCTCGCCCATGCAGACGCGCTGAGCGCGGAGATCTATTTTTCCTCGGCGCTCACACATGATGACCGGCCGGAGACGCGACAGCAGCTGCTGCAGGTCCGCTCCCGGACGGCCCGGCTCGATTGGTTGGGGCCGGGTGGTTCCGATCAGCCGATACTGGCCATTAGCGCGGACGCCCGCGAGTTTCTGACGCAGGATCGTACCGGGAATATCACTATCTGGGACATGGCCACGAAGCGGGTGGTCCGGAGACTCGCGCGCGACGGACAGCCGGCCCTCTGCGCTGTTTTCAGCCCCTACGGATCCCTTTTGGGTCTCGGTGGACTGTATCGGATTGAAATCTGGAACTTGATGACCGGCCGAAGAACTCGAACGATTCCCAGCCGGAAGCATCGTATTACCTGCCTTTCCTTCAGTCCGGATGGGCGTAGGATCGCCGCGGGAGGCGAGGATCAGGACATTCATCTGTGGGACATTGCCTCCGGTCGAATGATCCTTACGCTAAAGGGCCATACTGACAAGATCGATTGTGTGGCCTTCAGCCCGAACGGCCGGCTGCTCGCCTCTGGCAGCGCCGATTATGACGCCCGCGTTTGGAATCTTGCGACCCGCGCCAGCATGGTTCTCAAGGGACATGAAGATGAGGTGCTCAGCGCGGCGTTCAGCCCCGACGGAAAAACACTCGCGACCGGCGGTTTCGACAACCGAATCTGGCTGTGGGATATCCACTCCGGTAATCGTCTCCGGCTGCTCGCCGGGCATGAGGGCGGTATTCGAAGCCTTGCTTTCACGCCGGATGGCGCCATGCTCGCATCGGGAAGTGATGACAATACGGTGCGCCTCTGGGATCCTGAGATAGGGAAGGAGATCCTCACGCTGCGCGGTTATTCGGGATCCGTCAGAGCTGTGGAGTTTGGCCAGGGCGGACGGGAGCTTGCCACCGGTGGCGAAGATGGCGCGCTCCGGCTCTGGGGAATCGCGGAGCTCGGAAATCGTCCGGAAGTCACCACTTTGCGCGGAAGTCGCGGCCAGGTCACCGCTTGCAGTTTCAGTCCGAATGGCCGGCTGCTAGCCTCGTCCGGCGCCGATTCACTCGTTAGACTCTGGGATCTTCGCAGCCATTCCCAGATTGCGGCGCTCCGCGGTCACCACGGACAGGTCGCATGCGTTAGTTTCAGTGGCGATGGCAGGTACATCGCGTCCGGTGGAAAGGACTCGACCGTCCGCCTTTGGGACGCGTCCAATGGAACGCTTTCACGCGCCCTCCGCGGACATCATGGCCAGGTCTGGGGGGTGGACTTCAGCGCCGACGGCCGGCTGCTGGCCTCCGCCAGTGAGGATGGCACAGTGCGTCTCTGGTCCGTGCCAGGTGGGCAGTTGGTCCGAGTGATCAGAACAGGGCAGGGCAAGGCGCTCGGAGTGGTCTTCGATCCAGTCGGGGATTCGCTCGCCAGCAGCGGTGAGGATGGAACCGTCCGCCTCTGGAGTCGAGATGGCCGCTGCATCCATCGATTCGCCGGACACGACAGCCCCATGTGGAACGTAGCCTTCAGCCATGACGGACGCTGGATTGTCGCGGGCGCCGAAGATGGAGTTATCTGGATCTGGAATGCCGTAGATGGGACCCTTCGCTGCACGCTGCGAGGGCATAACGGCGCCGTATGGGATGTTGACTTCGACCCCGAAGGCGGCGCGGTCGCCTCTGCCGGAAACGATGGCACCCTTCGTCTCTGGGACCTCCAAACCCATCAACCCACCATCCTTACCGCCAATGACGGCCCGGTATGGGCTGCCCACTTCAGTCGTGACGGACGGATGCTCGCTGGCGCGTGCCAGGACGGCAGAGTGCAAATCTGGATGATGAACAAGGTTCACGCCTTCTTCAAGGCCCCGCCCGGAAAGCTCATCGCCGAGGCTGAGCAAGAAACCGGGCTGGAACTCGACCCGAAGAGCCTCCTGGTCGAAGCGAGGCCGCACCCGCGGCAGTAACAATCCCGCTTAGAGGGCACGGGCGGGGACGCCCACGCCACTGTGACGGGTGGCGCAGGCCTCCGCGCCTGTGAGGATCACCCGAACCCGGCGCCCCGCGCCTGTCCTAAAGCCGGACCCGAATCTTCCGCCGGCTGCCGATCGCCTCAAACGCATCCTCACGCACGCGGTCGAAAAGGATCACACACTCTCGAGAGGGGCGGGACGTGATGAGGGTATAAAGCACGGTGCCATTCAGCTCCAGAGCCGGGGCGCCATCGGGACCTTCCATCAAGATCTGAACCCGCGCGCCGCGGCGAGGAGGTGGCGGCGAATCTTGCGGCAGCAGCAAACACATCGCCGCCGAGCTGAGATCCTTCAACGCTCCCTCGCGCTCGGTTTGGTCCGTCTCCCACGAGAGCATCGCGGGCACACTCTGGCTGACTCGTCGAAATCGTCGTCGTTCCATAACAGTATTCCCGCCGGACCGAATCGGAACCTGCGCTGCTCGTGCGTTGTCCAAGGCTGTTTCTCCCGTGTTGTCACCCGACCGGCTGCTTTAAATCGACAGACGCTTCAAATAACCGATCAAACTTTGTTGGCGCTTCGAGGACTATTCCCTCGCTTTTCGGATCGTGGCCGGCGTACCATCAGCCGGCAAGCTCTCTCTAATTCGACTGCGCAGGGCATAGGTATCCCACAGTCTGCGACGCCTGCGCCACTGACATTATCGGTGGCGCAGGCCTCCGTGCCTGTGCGGAATACATGGTTCGCGTGCCCGGGGCGGCGTGCCTTATTATACTACCAGACGCAGCCATATAGATTATCGGCGCGATGTAGAATGCTCAGCATGGGGAGCGATAGTAACTTCTCATTTTACCCGAACGCGCGTGAGACCGTAGCCAATCATCCGCGCGGCGAATTTCTGCACAAACGGAATTCGGAGGAGAAGCCGCACGAGGGGCGGAATCGTGAATGGCTTGCCGGATGCCAGCGCGGCGCGAATGACACGCCGCTGCACCACCCCTTGCAGCGCCTGCATCACCACAACGGGCCATTCACGGCTGCGCTGTACGCGTTCGAGCAGAGAGTTCTGGATCTGCCCGGACTTCAGTGAGCTGGCGAGAATGTTGGCGGAGACGACGGCGTCCTGTATCGCGTAATTGATTCCCACGCCAAACACGGGTGACATCACGTGCGCGGCATCGCCAATGAGCAGCAGACCCGGACGGTACCACTTTCGGACCCGTCCTGATTCTACCGAGAGCACCGCCATCTCTTTCCAGTCGTGAAGCTCATCTAACCGTTCGACAAACTCCGGCGCCAGTGTGCCGAGTCGACGCCTCAATTCCGCGATTCCTTCCTCTCGCAAATGTGCGAAGCCGCCCTTCGGAATGATGTACCCGAGCTGCCAGTATTCGCGGCGATCGAGGAGTATGAGCATGGCGCCCGGACCGGTCCGAAACTGCGCGGCCTCTACGGCGTCTGTGGTTCGACGTGAAAGCCGAAACCACAAGACGTCCATCGGCGGGGCGGCCCCTTTCACCTCTTCGCCAATGATACGCCGGATTTCGGAGAATCGGCCGTCGGCGCCAACTGTTAGCGTCGCCCGGATTTCGTGTATGCCATCGTGTGTACGATAACGCACGCCCTGGACGGCGCCGGAGGAACGAACCAGATCGCACGCGTGCGCGCCCATAATCAATCTGAACTGGGGATACTTTTGCAGCTCAGCGGCGAGGAAATTCAGGAACTCGACCTGCGGCAGCAGCGTAATGTACGGAAAGCGCGAGTGTAGACGACTGAGATGGGCGAGGGGCATTGTTTCGCCTCCCGCATTCAAAGTGAGCACCGAAATCTTGCCGTGCGGGAGGGCGAGCAGTCGGTCGGCGAGCCCGAGCTGATCCATGATCTCCATCGTGGACGGATGTACGGTGTCACCGCGAAAATCCCGGTCGAAATCGCCATGGGCTTCGATCAGGATAACCGGGACTCCTTTCCTACTCAACAGGAGGGCCAGCATCATACCGGCCGGGCCTCCTCCCACGATGCAGCACGTGGTCTCTTCCGTGTCAGCCGCCGGGGCTGGAACAGCGGCGGCTGTGGCTTCGACCGTTGGTTCCGCCGCGGGATCACTCATGACGCTGGTGATAAGTGGACTCATTGTTTCTCCTAACAACGCGTGAACTATGGGTCAACTATACTCCAATATATAATGGTCAGCGAACGATTCTTCAGGCGCAGCTTGTTCCCCGATCCGGGCAGCCGCGTTATCTGCAGCGTCGCGCGGGAAAGGATGGTAGACGGCGATGGAAGAGCATGACCTGAACAGGGCAATACTACTCGTTTCGTGCCCCGATCAGCGCGGGTTGGTGGCGCGCCTATCCGGATTTATCGACCGCCACGGCGGCAACATCATAACGGCGGACCACCACGTAGACTTCAACTCCAGTCAGTTTCTAACCCGGATCGAATGGGATTTGGAACGGTTCGACCTCGCCAGAGATGAAATAGCGCCGGCGTTCCGCGAACTCGCGGAGACCATATCGGCGGCGTGGAGCCTCGACTTCGCCGACATCACTCAGCGAGTCGCAATTTGGGTGACGCGACAGGATCACTGTTTGCTCGATCTGATCTGGCGGCAGCAAGCCGGCGACCTGCGCGCCGAGATCCCACTGATCGTCAGCAATCATCCCGAGCTGGAGTCGACTGCCTACCAGTTCAACATCGATTATCGCTACTTCCCAATCACGGCGGCGAACCGGGCCGAGCAGGAGGCCGCTCAACTACAGGTCTTGCGTGATTACCAGATCGATCTTGTCGTTCTGGCGAAATACATGCAGATTCTCGGCGCCGACCTCGTTGGCAATCTGGATAGGCGGGCGATCAACATCCATCACTCATTTCTGCCCGACTTTCCGGGCGCCGCTCCGTACCAGCGCGCGTTCGAGCGAGGGGTCAAGATCATCGGCGCCACGGCCCATTATGTGACCCTGGAACTCGACGAAGGTCCCATCATCGAGCAAGACATTGTGCGGGTGACGCACCGTGATAACCTTAGCGACCTCGTTCGCAAAGGTAAAGACCTCGAGAAGATCGTGCTCGCCCGGGCGGTACGGGACCATCTTGAGCACCGGGTCCTGGTCTATGGGGCCAAAACCGTGGTTTTTAGCTGACCGTGCCCGCGAACGAAGCGCCGCCGGCGGCATTATTATCCCGTGGCGGAGCTGGCGCTGCCAGGATCAGATTCAACTGCTCTATGCTAATCGGTTTGGTGAGATGACTCTCGAATCCCGCTTCAACGGAGCGCCGTAAGTCGGAATCCTGCCCGTAACCCGAAATTGCGATCAACCGGCATGAGGCGGTCGCGGGCTCGGATCGGAGGGCCGCGGCGACCTCGTAGCCGCTCATACCGGGCAGGCCCAGATCACACAGTACCACTTCGGGCTGAACCCGGCGCGCCAGCTCGATTCCTTCCGGTCCGGAAATCGCTAAATGCACCTCGTGGCCGCGCAGCTCGAGGACATCGCGAAGGGTCTCGGCGGCGTCCGTATTATCTTCGATCAGCAGCACGCGGACCCGATTGAACGTGGCGGGAGCATCCGTGGGAGGCTCTTTTGGACGCATTGGCTCCTGCTGGAGCGGGATTTCCACAATGAATGTAGCGCCGGTTCCAATCCCGTCACTCTGGGCCTCAACACGACCCCCGTGGAGGGTAACGATCGATTTCACCAGCGCGAGACCCAGTCCCAGTCCACCTTGCGTTCGATCCAGACTCTGATTTGCCTGAACAAAAGGCTCGAACAGCCGTGCCATGAGCTCCGGGGCGATGCCAATTCCGGTGTCAGATACTGATACAACCGCCATCCCCTCTACCGGGTCGCGCGATGCGACTTCACTACGACTCAGACCGCGGCCCGGTTCAAGACTGCTTTCGAGGGAGACCTCGACCCGTCCGCCCGGATCGGTAAACTTCGCTGAGTTCTGAAAGAGATTCCCGATCGCCTGCCTGAGCCGGGTGGGGTCGCCATCCACCCAGAGTGGCTCGTCGGAGAGTTTCATGTCAAGTGATAGGCCAGCTCGCTCGAACATGCGGCGGTGATCCTCACATACGGCGTGTACCAATCCCGCCAGGTCCAGCCGTTCGGTACGCATCGCCACTTTACCCCTGGATATCCGAGAAACGTCCAGAAGCTCGTCTACCAGCCGTGTCATGTGCAGTACCTGCCGGCTTAAAACAGTTCTGGAACGGGTGAAGAGCGTGCTGTCCACCCCGGAATTGTGGAGCGCCTGAACCGCGTTACTAATGGCGCCAAGTGGGTTGCGAAGCTCGTGACCCAGCATGGCGAGAAACTCGTCTTTGAGGCGGTCAGCTTCGATTAACTCATCGGCGCGCCGGGTTAACGCCTCATAAAGTCCGGTCGTCGCGATGGCGGACGAAGCCAGATTCGCGAGCGCGCCGGATACTTTCAGCTCAATCTCATCCATTCGCTGTGGCGCATAATAATAGAAAACCAGCGATCCGCTCGTCTGGGCGTTCGTCTTAAGTGGTGTCGCTAAGAGGGCGGCGATCCCTTCGCTGCGGATTATATCTTTGAACGCCGGGGTTACTGACAGTTCGCTTATATCCTCTGCGATAAGTGGTTCGTTCATCGGTTCACGCGACTGTTTGAATTCATCGGCAGCGGCGTCGAGGAATTTCTGAGGAAGGCCTGCTGACGAAGCCACCCGCCACTCTCCGGTATCTGAATCCGTGAGCCACACCGAGTAGGCGTCCGCTGCCATCAAGTGATGCGAGAGACGCATAATCTCCGCGAGCACCCTCTCGATCGAAAGCGACCCGAGAAGGGCGGCGGTGGCCTCAGTAAGAAGTGTGAGCTTCTGCTCCAATGTTTGATGTCGAAGGATCGCCCGCCGCGCTTCAGCAAAGAGCCGGGAATTGTCAATCGCTGCTCCGGCCCGGCGCGACAGGTCCTCTGCGAGCGCGATATCGTCCGCGCTGTAGCGGCGATCGGATTCAGAATACACCAGGGTAATCGCTCCAAGCGTCCGATCCTGTGATTTGAGTGGCATGATCAATGCGGATCTGAGCTGAAGCTCACGCGCGACTCGAAGATGTTCTGCGTCCCGAGCCGCCTTAACCAACAGGTCGTCCGGGATCTCCCGATAGATCTCAGGTTGGCCCGTCCTGAGCACCTGGGCGATGCCGTGGGTAGAACGCGGATCGACCGGGTACCGCCGCGCCAGCTCTTCTGCGAAGATGACCCTGGCCGGATCGCAATGGGCAACAACGACGCGCTGGATCTCCCCGGTTTCATCCAGCACGTGGATATCACACCAATCGGCGAGCACGGGGATTGCAATGCGCGCAACCTGTTCGAGAGTCGTCTGATAATCCAGTGAAGTTGAGAGTATCCGGCTGGCCTCCGCCAGGAACTCCAGCCGCAGCCGGGCCGCTTCGGCCGTGGCGCGCGCCTCTTGTTCTCCCAGAAGAAGACTGTTGCGCTCCTGATCGTTGACCATCCTGTCGGTGACGTCGTTAAAGATCAACACCACCTCTTTAGCGGCGCCGGTCTCGTCTTTCACCGGATAAAGGTTGCACTCTACCCAACGATCCCGCGCTTTGGGACAACGGGTTCGGGATTTCCAGTAGACCGCCGGGATGGCCGTTGTTTCGCCGTGGAACGCCCGCTCAACCTGCTCAATGCAGCCGTTTCGCCGCAGCTCCTCGTCTTGAAGAATATTATAACCAATGGCATCGCCGGGATCCGCGCCCCAGAGCGCTGACCACGCCGGATTAGTGGCGATGCTGGCGCCATTGGAAGTAAACACCTGGATGGCGAGTGGACTCTGATCAAACATCGTTCGGAACCGGTTTTCCGAGGCGTGCAGCGCATCTTCAATCTGGTTGCGAGCCGAGATATCGGTCGAGATTTCGACAATCCCTGCGAGCGATCCCGCGGCGTCGAACAGTGGAGATTCGGTAATCCAGGCGTCGAAATCGCTTCCGTCCCGCCGCGAGAGCCGAAGTTCGCCGCTCCAGCTTTCGCCCGTATTCATCCGCTCGCGGATCTCTCCTGCGTTCGCCCTTGCCTCCGGCGCGAGCGTCACTTCCAGGATGTCGCGCCCCACAGCCTCATCAGCGGGCCATTCGAACATCTTCTCCGCAAATCGGTTCCAGTACGTGATGGCGCCATTGAGATCCGTGGCGATTACCGCTTGCTCAACGGCGTCCAATAGGCTGGCCTGGAATCTGAGGCGCGTGTCGGCGCGCTTTCGCTCGGTCACGTCCAGCACAAACGCGACCGCTGAGACTCCGTCTACCGTGATGGCGACGAGGAGAGCCCAGAAAGTTCCGCCATCTTGCCGCAGAAACTCCAGTTCAACCGGTGTGCAGCTGCCGTGGTTTTTCAGCTCTTCTGTGATCCGGGCCAGTTGAACTCTTCCCGCCGGCGGGGCGAAATCCTCCCATCCGACGCTTCCGGTCTCGATAGCTTCCTGTCCAACGTTTAGCATCCGCTGCAGCTCGGCATTCGCGAAGCGGATCTGTCCCGCGAGATCAAAAAGAGCGATTCCAATCAGACCACTTTCGCTAAAACGCCGAAACCCTTCATCCCCCGAGGCCTGTTTAGCGCGAACCACTTCGAGATCCTTGCGGGTGGTCTCAAGCTGCTCCCGCATCTTCTCGAGCTCTGACGTCCGCTGCTGCAGCTCTAGTTTCAATCTCTCGAACTCTGCGTTGGGATCTTCCACGTCGTCTGGCCTATTCCTATACGCCACTTGCATGAGAGCCATGGAGAATCGGGGTTCTTCCGCACCGTTCCCTCTCAATCCTTTCGCCATCGGAGTTCAGTTTCCTATCAAGGCTCGATCACTCGGGTTGACAACGCGCGGGCGCCTCTTTTACAATGCCTTCGGCTCAGGGTGAAACGCGAACAAGGCTCTGGGGCGCGGACTCGTTCATTGATTGGAGAAACCCTTGGCACACCAGATCACTTTGATTCCCGGTGACGGCACCGGTCCCGAGCTGACGGAATCAGCGCGCCGCGTGATTGACGCCACCGGTGCGAAAATCGCCTGGGAAGTTCACGACGCCGGTATCGATGTGATGGATAAGTTTGGCACGCCGCTGCCGGCGCCGGTGCTCGATAGCATCCGGCGCAACAAAGTCGCCCTCAAGGGCCCCATCACTACGCCGATCGGAAGCGGCTTTCGGAGCGTCAATGTTCAGCTTCGTAAAGAACTGAACCTTTACGCCTGCCTGCGCCCGTGCAAGTACTATCCCGGTATTCGCTCCCGTTACACCGATGTCGATCTCATCATTGTGCGTGAGAATACGGAAGACCTTTATGCCGGCGTTGAATATGATCTCGGCTCGGATGAAGCAAAGCAGATCATCAATATGGCCGGCGGCAAAATTCGCGAAGATTCCGCGATCTCCATCAAACCCATTTCCACCACCGGCACTCGCCAGGTCGCCAACTTTGCCTTCGATTACGCCGTGAAGAACGGGCGTAAACGGGTCACCAGCGTGGCGAAGGCCAATATCATGAAGTTTACCGATGGTCTCTTCTACCGCGAGTCTCGGGCCGTCGCCCGGGCGTACGGCGCTCGTTTTGAAGATCCCAAACTCGACGTCGTCGACGCTGATCCACAGCTTTCTGGTATGGCGGGAAAGGCCGCTCATCTCGAATACCAGGAGCGACTGGTCGATAACATGTGCATGCAGCTTGTTCAGAAGCCGGAGTTGTATGACGTGCTGGTCTTGCCGAACCTCTACGGTGACATTCTATCCGATCTTTGCGCGGGGCTCGTCGGCGGCCTCGGAGTAGCGCCAGGCGCCAATATTGGCGACGACGTGGCGCTGTTTGAGCCGACGCACGGGTCCGCGCCAAAATATAAGGGCCAGAATAAGGTCAACCCCACGGCGCTGATCCTTTCGGGTATGCTGATGCTCCGTTATATTGGAGAAACCGCCGCGGCCGACAGGCTGGAGAATGCTGTCGCGCAGGTCATCAAAGAGGGCAGAAGCGTGACCTACGACATGAAACCAGACCGAAACGATCCCACGGCCGTGGGAACCAGCCAGATGGCCGATGCCATCATTGAGGCGATGGGGTAGTTCTTCAGTCCAGGGTCGCGGCGCCTTCAGACGTCGGAGTTCAGACCGATCTGAGCGCTCGCGGCCCGGTTATCAATTCGCGCTCCGCCGCGAAACCGGTTGCCCACGATAATTGCCGCTTTCACCGCCGGATCGAGGCTCAGATGCGGCTTGTCGTCCATGAGGTCGCACCCCATTAGCGTAAGCGAATCGCAGCGTGCCCGGATGCAGGGCGCCGCCGGATCGCGCTGCCCCCAACCGGTAAAATGACAGCCGACGTACGTCACGTGCCCGGCGCCGGCCAGGGTCCCCTGCGATGCGGTGCCGGGATTCTGAAAGTTTCCGGGCCCCACGCCCCAGAAGCCGCAATTATTGAATTTCACCGGTCCGGCGTTCGTCTCCAACACCTCTACGGCGCCCATAAACTGGCTGTTGCTGAACGCGATGCCCGCGTGCCCCTGGGAATACTCCACCCGAACGCAGTAGGGCGCGATATCATGGCCGCACTGGGTGAGAATCACGTTGCCGGGTCCATGAGCGAACTGGGTGAACCGGTACCCGGTGTGATAGATGATGCTGAAGCAGTCCAGCATATATTCCCAGTCGGTTTTACCCAGAATGAACGCTTCTCCCTCGGTGACCATCAATTTGATCACCGGATCGGACACCGACCACCACGGATTGAAGTGGACGTTCTCGATGCGTCCCACGTCATAAATCTGATCGATCAGAATCCCGCGCCGCAGCGGCTGCCCCGCGATATTGCGGATATTGTGACGTTCATTATTGGTGGCGTCGATCCCCTGATATGGGTTGAGCAGCTCCACGTCCAACACCGCCGGATTCTTCCCGCGCATCGCAATCGCCCAGGGGTAGGGGACCGGCGTCGCCTTCGGATCCTGGTCCGGGTAATAGATCACCAGGCCCTGAACGACGCTGTTCGTCGTCAAACTCAGGAATGGATCACCCGTTTCAGCGCCGCGGCCGGCGGTTGGCATCAACGTGGTACCGTCTTCGCCCGGTTTTGGGAGACCGGCGTCGCGAATCCCATTGTGGGCGGGGACGCTGTGAAAACTCCCCGCCAGCGTGACGGCGCTCGGGATCTTGAGATTGCCTCTGAAGAGATACCGACCGGGCCGGGCGTAGACGGTTGCGCCTCCGAGCTTCTGCGCGGCGTCCAACGCATTTTGGAAGGCGGTCGTCTGATCGTCGGCGCCATCGCCGCGCGCGCCAAAGTCCGATACATTGAGAAAGCCCATCGCGCTCGCTCCATGCCCGGCCCCTTTTGAAGGCGCCGCGCCGGCAAAACTTCCGCACAGGAGGCTGCCTCCCAGAGC
>DASRZA010000526.1:0-3267 GCA_035686845.1 Armatimonadota bacterium
AGTTACAGGCGCAAATCTGGGGCAAGCAATACCTCCGAGTATGGATCCGGGCAATGGCGTCATCGCCGCCACGCCCGCGGAGGGGTCAACCTGCGAGTTAGCCGTCGAGGCTGGCGGCGGAGTGGCGCTGGGACCCATCGCGGCTGTGGGCGCGACAATTGTGACGGTGGGAACAACCTACTATAATTTGTGGCAGAACCAGATCAAGCCGTGGATGAAGGATTGCGCCGACGGCATGGGAAATGAGGCTTCCAATCCGCCGAATCTCTTCGGTTCCGACCCGAACGGTCCGAATTATAATAATTCTGGATGGTAACATTTCTCGTTTGCGACAGCCGGGGAGAAGCACCGTGGCCTTTCGCAACAGTCTCGTCAACCGTTCGGTCACGACGGCCCCGGCTCGGATCTCTCATGTCAGATAACTCGGACGACCTGTTTCGCACGGCGAATGCATGCTCGAAATCGGGAAAGCACGAGGAAAGCGCCTCGCTCTACCGCCAATACGTCGATCTCCGACCCCGGAGCCCGGGTGGCTGGCGTGGGCTTGCGTACAGCCTCCTGGCCCTTTCCGATTGGGACGGCGCCGTAGCGGCGCTCAAGGAGGCGCTCCGGCTCAAGCCGGACTACGCGGATGCCCGCGTGCTCTATGCATTCGCGCTGGAGCGCAAGGGAGAAGTGGCTGCCGCCATCGCCCAGTACCGAGCGGGAATCGCGACCGATTTGGTGGATGTCCGCGCGTTCGAATACCTTGCGCGCCTTCATCTCGGCCGGGGAGAGCTAAAGGAAGCGGACCGCGTGGCCCGGGAGGGGCGCAGGTCGTGGCCCAAAGCTCTTGTGATGAGGAGGGTGCTGGCGGATATCCTCGTCAAACGCAAGCGATGGCGCGAGGCCGGCGCCGAATATGAGGCGATTGCAGCGAAGTGTCCCGACGATCCCGGTCTCGCATGCATGCTCGGGTGGGTGCGGGAAAGGGCTGGCGATCTGCAGGGGGCGAAGGCCGGCTATGAGCGGGCGCTGGTGCTGTGTCCGGATAGACCGGAAACTCTCGTTAGCCTCGGCCGGGTTTTGTGGAATTTGAACGAACTCGACGAAGCCGAAGCCGCCTATCGACAAGCCATCGAGTTATCGCCACGTCATGTCTCCAGCCGAATATGGCTCGCCGGATTACTTTGCAGGCGTTGGCGGGTATCCCGCTCCGAGGGAGATCTGCAGGCTGCGCGCAGGGAGATCGACTGGGCATTAGCGCTGGCGCCAAACGCCGACGCAGCGGTCCTGACACTCGCTCACATAGAGTGGAAAGCGGGGAACCGGCAGCGAAGCCTGCAGATCCTGGAGAACGGGGCGCAGATGCACCCAGGTCTACCGGACTACCATTTCCTTCTCGCACTCTGGTCCCTTCGGCAGCGAAAACTCAGGCGAGCATGGGCGGCGTGGCGGGAGTTTCGCCGTTTCCCCCGGGCGGAGTTGCGCCCGTACGCGGCATGGGGCGCGCTTCCACCGGCGCCCTCCGAGGAATGCGGCGCCGGTTCGCCGGCGACCGTCGAATCCGCGCATGACGTCCCCGGTTCGGATCCCTCATGACAGATAGCGGGGACGACCTGTTTCGCGCTGCGAAGGCGTGCGCAAAATCGGGAAATCACGAGGAAAGTATTTCCCTTTATCGACAGTACGTCGAGCTCCGGCCCCAGGTCCCGGTCGCTTGGAGCAGCCTCGCATATCACCTTGTGGCTCTCTGCGATTGGGACGGCGCCATTGCTGCGCTCAAGGAGGCGCTCCGGCTCAAGCCGGACTACGCTTCTGCACACGCGCTCTATGGATTCGCGCTGGAGCGGAAGGGAGAGGTGACGGCCGCTATCGCCCAGTACCGGGCCGCGATAGCCGCAGGTTTGGTGGATGTCCGCGTGTTCGAATACCTGGCGCGCCTTCATGTCGGCCGGGGAGAGCTAAAAGAAGCGGAGCGCGTGGCCCGGGAGGGGCGCAGGTCGTGGCCCAAAGCGCTTGTGATGAGGAGGGTGCTGGCGGATATCCTCGTCAAACGCAAGCGATGGCGTGAGGCCAGCGCCGAATATGAGGCGATTGCGGCGAAGTGTCCCGGCGATCACGACGCCGTCGCCAGATGGGGCTGGGCGCGCGACGTCGCGGGCGACTTGCAAGGCGCAAGGGCCGGTTACGAACGAGCACTGGGGCTGCGTCCGGATAGCCCAGAGACCCTCGTACGGCTCGGCGGGCTTTTGCGGCGCCTGGGGAAACTCGACGCCGCCGAGGCCGCATATCGACAAGCCATTGACGTATCGCCAGGCTATGTCTCCGCCCGAATATGGCTCGCTTCACTGCTTGGCCACCGCTGGGAAGTATCCCGCTCAGAAGACCACCTGCAGGCGGCGCGAAGGGAGATTGAGGTGGCGTTGGCGATGGCACCGGACACCGACGCTGCAATTCTTCTCCTGTCACACATCGAATGGCAGGATGGGAATCGGGCACGAAGCATCCAGGTTCTGGAAGACGCTGCGCGGAGGCGCCCGGACCTGCCGGAGTACCATTACCTTCTCGTGCATCGTTCGTTACGTCGCCGGAGGTTCCGGCGAGCATGGGAGGCGTGGCGCGCGTTTCAGCGTGTGGCAAAAAAGCCGTGGGACCGGAATGCCGTGTGGAACGCGCTTCCACCGCCGCCATCGCCCCAACCTGATGCCGAATCGCCGCTGGTCGTCGCGCAGGCGGCGGGCGCGTCTTCCAACGAAACCATCCCGTCCAACGACGAAGCTCCACCTTAGAACTTCCAGAAAGTTACCACGGCCGGAATAACGATCTCAGGCCGTGGATCAAGGATTGCGCCGACGGAATAGTGAATAGCGCGTCAAATCCTCCGGGGCTGGGCGGTATCGGTCCAAATGATCCCAACCTGGCCCGCGGATGGTAACAGCTCTCAAAAGCGCCGCTCCCATGAGAGATGCAATGATCCGTCAAAGGCGCCGCGACGGATATCCGACCGTGACCTCCTCGAACGGGGGCGCGCATGCCTGACGACGCTGCCAGCATCCTCCGGGAGGCCGAGTCCGCTGAGAAGGCGCGGCGGTACGCGGAAAGCGCCGTCCTCTACAGACGGTATATCGACCTGCGGCCCAACGACGCCTCCGGTTGGGCAAAGATCGGATATATCATGATCTTCCTGCACGATCACGAGGCGGCCGCCGCAGCGCTGGAGGAGGCGCTGCGGCTAAAGCCCGACTATGCCGATGCGCGTCTGCGCTATGCGTTGGCCCTGGAGCT
>DASRZA010000527.1:0-8044 GCA_035686845.1 Armatimonadota bacterium
GGCGGGCAGAACCGGCTCGTGTTCTCGATGATCTGAGGGACGCCTATGATGTCCTCCGGAGCGAGCTGGCTTCCGAGCAGCGAGACGCACGGCATCCCGACCTGCTCGGCAAACTCCTGCACGAGCGCCGACTTCCCGGTGCCCGGCGGTACCCAGATGAAGACCGGCCGCACCAGTGCGACGTTCAGAAGGAACTCCGAAAGCTGCTTTTGAGTGAGTGAGTGGGGGGCGTTCATGACTTTGAATGGACGTGCCAGGCGGGCGGCGGGTTCCATCCCATCGGACGCCTGCTGCTCCCAACACGTTTACGCACTGGCAGGATTTCCCGCCCCCTGCAGGGAACATAATATCGTTTCTCCTCACCAACCGGTCGCCTGTTGGGCGGGGCATTTGACGATCAAACGCGAGAGCCAATCGACGTGAAAATTCGCGACATCCGTATTATTCCGCTGTTCGGCGCCCCGTTTGAGGGCGACTGGCCCGAGCGACTCTCTACCGAGGAGAGCCAGCACGCTCTGGTAGAATTGACCACCGACGAGGGGCTGACGGGACTGGGAAGCGTCTATACCTCCGCCCAATTGGTGGATGGCGCGGCGGCGCTGCTGCGTCCGCTGATTGTTGGCGCGTCCGCCGTGGATCCCGCGACTGTCGCCGAGAAGCTGCGCCAGAATACATTCTGGCAGGGCCGTGGAGGGGCCATCACCCACACCATTTCCGGGATTGACATCGCCCTGTGGGATCTCTTCGGCAAGATCACGGGTCAGCCGGTAAGCCGGCTGCTCGGCGGCCGCTTCCGCGACCATATCAAGCCGTATGGCTCTCTTCTCATGGCGGAGCCAACCGTGATGCGCGAACGTTTGCAGGCCGCCATGGGCCGCGGGTTCAGGGCCTTCAAAATCGGCTGGGGCCCCTTTGGTCATGAAGATCACGCGCACGACGAGGCAATTGTGGCGGCGGCGCGCGAAGCCGTGGGGCCGGATGTAGAGCTGATGGTGGACGCAGGCGCTTCGGACGCCTTCTGGCCTCACGGTTACAAATGGGCGCTGCGGACGGCGCAAATGCTCTCCGGCTACGGGGCTGCCTGGTTTGAGGAGCCGCTGCGCCCGGACGATCTGGATGGCTACGTGAAGCTCACGGAGCATTCACCCGTGCCGGTAGCAGCCGGGGAGGTGCTGACGCGCCGGCAGGCCTTTATTCCGTGGATTGAGCGCCGGGCAGTCGATTATATCCAGCCCGACGTCACGAAGGTGGGCGGCATTAGCGAGCAGCACCGGATCGGACAGTACGCAGATGACCACTCCATAATGATGATCTCTCATGGATGGAATACCGCCGTTGGCCTGGCCGCCGACCTGCAGTTGGCAGCCGCCGCAGGAAACGCCCGGTGGGTCGAGTATATGACTCCCGCGCCATATATTGACCCACTGCTTCTCGACCAGCCTTCGCTGGACGTAGAGGGATTTCTCTCTATCCCGGATGGGCCCGGCCTGGGATTCCGATGGAACCCGGATGGAGTGGCGCGCCTGAGCCGCGGTATCGAGCTGACACCGCAGTAGTTTAGAAGGAGCCGATAGTGGCGAAGCCCTACCTGTACGAGAAACTGACGTGGCCGGAAGTCAACGAGGCCGTTGAGAAACGCAAAGTTCCGGTTATTCCCGTTGGGTCTATTGAGCAGCACGGCCCGCACCTGCCGCTGGACGTGGACTGCGTGCTGCCCCGCGGTGTCGCCCTCCACGCGGGTGAGCTGCTGCCCGAAAAGATCCTCGTCGTCCCAACGATAACGTATGGCTACACCGGGCACGTGATGGATTTTCCCGGGACCATCAACGTGCATTACCAGACGTTCATTCAGGGGGTGGTAGACGTGGTGAAGTCGCTCGCCTACCACGGGTTCAAGAAAATCGTGCTGTTGAATGGTCACGGCTCCAACATGCCCAACCTGGACCTGGCAGCCAGGCGGATCAACCTGGAAACGGACGCCGAGTGCGTCCTTTGCGCATGGTGGTCGCTGCTGACCGTGGACAAAACATTCCTTCCCCGGTGGCGAGAAAGCTTCTTCCCCGGCGGCTGCGCCCACGCCGGTGAGCTCGAGACCTCGGCGTATCTTTACCTTGACGGCGACAACGTCCGCAGAGACCTCGCGGCCGAGGGCCGGATCTCTTACAACGATGAGGGCAGCGACTTCCACTGGGTGGATCTCTTTACCGCCGGCCCGGCGCCGCTCACCACGTGGACATCGACTTATACCGATCAGGGAGTGATGGGATCCCCACAGCTCGCCTCAGCGGAAAAGGGAAAGGACGCCGTTGAAGAGGCAGCGCGGCAGCTCGCCCGACTCGTAAAAGAGTTCGGGGATCGACCTCCGTCTCCGCGAGTGGATCACCATTCCCGGCCGCCAACATTCCCCATGCCGTGGGACCAGGAACCGTAGGTATTGGGTGTTAGGTATTGGGACTTGGGTGCGATTTCGGTGGATAAGTGAGACAGTAATGCGTCAATCGCCTTCTTTTTGCGACGGTTGGGGGGTTTTGTTGTGCTTGGCATGAGAGAGACTCCAGGGTTTTGAGACCGCGGTTTGTGCTTAAATGAGACAGTTTGAGACGGTTTTTCGTTTTCACCGCCGAGGCGCGGAGTTCCGCGGAGATTCGCGGAGAAAAGCAAGAGAGAGAAAGTGTGTGAGTGAGTGAGAGAGTGAGAGAGAGTGAGTGAGTGAGTGTGTGAGTGTGTGACTCGGCAAGTGAGTGAGAAAGGCATGGGCCGGGCAAAGGGACGGTAAGAAACACGACAGACAGAGAAATGTATAGCGCTCGCTGGGGGACGGGCGGATTGGCGGGAGGTTGGAATCGGAAAGTGCGCGGAATGCTGGGTTCCCCTAATTGTAAGCGGCGGGAGGGGTGGTTTTGTGAGGAGGATGAAGTTTATTGTCTGGAAAAAGGGCGAGGGTGGGGGCCCGAGACGTGAGGCGCGGGGAATTTCGGGACGTTGAGGCCATCGATCTGGCCTCAGCTACCGTGGTAAGCAGGCGCTGTGCCGGAGCGGCGCTGCGCAGAGGTCGCGGAGGCGCAGCCGGGTTCAGCCGCTCCACGCGCGGAAACCGGGCTGCAGTCGGGATGTGCGCGGAGGCCGTACGAAGCGCTATGTCTCTAAGGCGCCCAGCGCATGCTCGACTTCTGCCAGGGACTCCGCTCGGGCGATGGTTTGTACAAGCTGCTTGAGCTTCGCCCGGTCGGAAACCGCGGCGATTTTCTCCCGCAATGACGCCGGCGCCTGTGGAAACCGGTCGTCCAGCACATCGAGCGCAAGCTCCTGCCGGCCTTCCTGCCGGGCCATCTTCTCCCACTGGGTCAATACTGGCACGTTCGTCCTCCTCTCATAATCCCGCACCGCCCGCTGGTATTCCCTCTCCAGATCTACCGGCAGCGGCATCACAAGCTCCAGAAATCGCTGTAGATCCACCATCGTGTCCTGCGGCAGCCCGCTCTCATGCACCTGTATCGTGAGATGTTCCTTCTCCAGCCGCCGTTTCCTTGAATTTCGCGAAGTCGCTATGGCACGGAGATGCGCACGCACAACCAGCGCAAAGGGATTGTCGGGACGCTCCAACTCCTCCACCCGATCCCGGAAATCCAACAGTTTCGCGATGTGAAACCTCATGCAGCTTTCCCTGCCGAAGGCGCCGTACTCGAAATGATCCGGCCGCCATGAGGGACTCGGATCTCCCAGAATCGCAAAACTGGCAACCGTTACCCGATGACGGATGTACATCAGAGCATTATAGCTGAACATCCTCCCGGGGAAGGTAATGTCAACCTGATTCTGGAACTCCAGGTGAAGGAGCATCCAGGCCTCCTCACCGGACTTCAACCAGACCTTGACCAGCGTATCGACGGTCTTCTTTCCCTTTCCTCCTGCCAGGCGGACGGCGTATTCCATCTCCTTGTCTAAAAACTCAACAGGTCGATCCCAGTCCACCGCCTGATGAACGTCCGGGAAGAAGAACGCGAATAGGTGGGGAAGCAGCGACCGGACGACTGTTAGCCAGCCGTTGTTGAAGTCATCGCGGGGTCTTCGCATGGCGCATTTCTCCGGGCAGAAGAGGGGACCTGGTCCTGCGGCGTTATGATACCATGAACGTCAGCGCTGGCGCACGGCGCTTTCGCGCCCCTGGGGTGAAGCGTTCGCGCCGCGGTTACTGTACCGAGTGCTGCCTTTCTCGCCCCTACATTCGCCGCGCGGTTGCGGTCACCCCTTTTTCTTTTTCTCTGTGGACTCTCTTCTCCACCTCAGTGCGCTCTGTGTCGCGGCTTACCCCGTTCAGGCCAGGTGACGGCTGTGTCGCGGCTTACCCCGTTCAGGCAGGCGAAGGAGGGCGACCGGCAGGACTCCCCGCCCGGCGCGTCGAAGCGAATGTTATCGCCTCTTACTGACCGGACTGCCAGTGCCTGGAACACCTGAACAACAAGCGCGGGAGCAGATCGAATCTCAGCTTTTTGCCGCCGGCTGGATCATTCAAGACTCGACCGATATCAACCTTACCGCCGGGCCGGGCATCGCCATCCGGGAGTTCCAGCTCGGACGCGGCTTTGGCGCCGCAGATTATCTCCTCTACGCAAACCGCAAAGCTATCGGCGTTGTGGAAGCGAAGAAGGAGGGTGATACCCTCACCGGCGTAGAGGTCCAGACCGAGAAATACAGCGCCGGGCTTCCCGAAAAACTTCCCGCCTGGCAGCGGCCGCTCGCCTTTCTTTACCAGTCCACCGGCGTGGAAACTCGCTTTACCAACTGCCTGGACCCGGACCCCCGGTCGCGCCCGGTTTTCTGCTTCCACCAGCCTCAAACGCTCCTCGCCTGGGCGCAGGGCCTTTCCGGCGTCGCGAAAGTCTCGAGCGGTATTTCCGACTTGCATGGCGCCTATGGTCTGCCTTCCACCCTCCTGCAGCGTCTCCGGAACATGCCGCCGCTGGTAACAGATGGAATGCGTCCGCCCCAGATTGACGCCATTCTGAACCTGGAGCGATCGCTGGTCGAAAATCGCCCCCGCGCCCTGGTCCAGATGGCGACCGGCAGTGGAAAAACCTATACCGCGGTTGCCCTCATCTACCGGCTCATCAAATACGCCGGGTTTCGCCGGATCCTCTTCCTCGTGGACCGGGGAAACCTCGCCCGCCAGACGATGCGAGAGTTCCAGCAGTATTCCACCCCGGACGATGGCCGCAAGTTCACCGAGATTTACAACGTCCAGCATCTGCAGTCAAATCGCATCGATCCGGTCAGCCGTGTTTGCATCACCACTATCCAGCGCCTCTATGCCATGCTCAGCAACCGTGAGCTGGATCCGGATGCGGAGGAAACGTCGGTCGCCGACGCGGCCCCGTCCCTGAAGGCGCCGCTGCCGGTCAGCTACAACCCGGACATCCCGATCGAGACGTTCGACCTCGTCATCACGGACGAATGTCACCGCTCCATTTATCATCTATGGCGGCAGGTTTTGGAATACTTCGACTCCTACCTGGTGGGCCTCACGGCCACTCCATCTAAACAGACTCTGGGCTTCTTCAACAAGAACCTGGTCATGGAATACAATCACGCGGCTGCGGTCGCCGATGGCGTGAATGTGGACTTCGACGTCTATCGCATTCGGACGCAGATCACTGAGGAGGGATCCAAAGTCGAAGCCGGTCTGATGGTGGATAGGCGGAACCGCCGCTCCCGGAAGGTCCGGTGGGAGGAGCTGGACGAGGACCTCACCTACACTTCGAATGAGCTGGATCGAGCCGTCGTCGCGGAAGATCAGATCCGGACGATCATACAGACATTTCGAGACCGGGTCTTCACCGAAATCTTCCCAGGCCGCACCACCGTCCCCAAAACCCTCATCTTTGCGAAGGATGACAGCCACGCGGATGACATCGTCCGCATCATCCGAGAGGAGTTCGGCAAAGGCAACCAGTTCTGCGAGAAGATCACCTACCGGACATCCACGGCGCGCATCGTCGAGATGGTGACGGGTCCCGATGGTAACGAGACGGAGCAAATCACCTACAAGAGCTCCGGCATCAAGCCAGAGGATCTGCTCAGCTCGTTTCGGAACAGTCCACTCCCGCGCATTGCGGTCACGGTGGATATGATCGCCACCGGCACCGACGTCAAGCCGCTGGAGATTGTCTTCTTTATGCGGGACGTCAAAAGCGCTAACTACTTTGAGCAGATGAAGGGTAGGGGATCCCGCGTCATCCTCCCTGATGATTTCCAGATCGTCACGCCCGACGCCAGAACCAAGAATCGCTTCGTCATCATCGACGCCGTGGGTGTTTGCGAGAAGGAGAAAGTCGACAATCCCTCGCTGGACCGTCAGCCCAGTGTCTCTTTCAACAGCGTGCTGGACGCCGTGGCGAAAGGCTCTACCGATCCGGATATTATCTCGACCCTGGCCAGCCGGCTCGCTCGCCTCAATCAGAGCCTCTCCGAAGCGCAGCGCCGGTCCATCGAGGAAGCCGCGGGCGTTCCACTTCCAGGCCTCATCGGCGCCCTCGTCGCCTCGGTCGATCCGGACCGGGTGGAAGCCCACGCAAAAGAGCTATTTCAGGTGGAAGATCCGGGTCCGGATCAGCTTGTGCAGGCGGGCGAGGAGCTGCGGATGGAGGCGGTCACGCCGTTCCTGAGCGCCGCGCTTCGCGGCCGCATTGTGGACGCCAAAGCGGAGAACGATCAGATTCTGGACCGGGTCTCCGCTGACGTTCTCCAACACGCCGGCTATACAGTCTCCTTCGCAAAGGAGATGACCGAATCGTTCGCCGCGTACATTCAGGAGCACCGGGACGAAATCACCGCCCTCCAGCTCATCTACTCCCGACCGTACGGCAAAGCCCCGACTCTGGCTCAGATCCGGGACCTCGCCGACGCGCTGCACGCCCCGCCCCGCCGCTGGACCCCGGATGAGCTATGGCAGGCCTACAAGACGTTAGAGCAGTCGCGCGTGAAAGGTTCCGGCCATCGGATGCTCACCGACCTGGTGTCCCTTGTACGGTTCGCGCTGGAGCAGGATACCATCCTCGCCCCCTTCGCCGACACCGTCAACAATCGCTTCGAGAGCTGGCTCGGTCGGCAGGAAGCCGCCGGACAGACCTTTACCGAAGAGCAGCGCCAGTGGCTGGAGATGATCCGAGACCAGGTAGCCACCAGCCTCACCATCGAGAAAGACGACTTCGAGAACAACCCCTTCAACCAGCACGGCGGCCTTGGGAAGGCCTACGCGCTGTTCGGCGAGCGACTCTATCCGCTGCTCGAGGAATTGAATGGAGTGTTGGCGGCGTGAGTGAGAACCGCGAAACGCCGAACGGCTGGGCTGAGGCCAGCCTGTCCGATCTCGCGACGACTATTCGAGGTATCGCCTTCCCCAAAGAAGCGAAGCAGTTTGAAGCACGCGAAGGTCACATTGCCTGCTTGCGAACAGCAAACGTCCAGCGGACCGTGGACTGGACGGATCTCTGGTATATCCCGCTAACATTTGTAAGAAATCCGGACCAGGAATTGCAGGTTGGCGATGTTCTAATGTCTACTGCTAATAGCCTGAATCTCGTGGGTAAGGTCGCCTACGTCAGCTCGCTCGCTCAACGTGTAACGCTGGGCGCGTTCATAGCCACAATCCGACCAACGCCGGGACTGGACTCACGGTACGTATATTGGCAGCTTGCCTCGGGCAAAACGCAGGATAGGATTAGGTCCGGGGCTTCCACGACTACAAACATTTCAAACATATCGACAGGCCATCTTGCCGCATTGCAACTAAGTGTTGCTCCTTTTCTGGAACAGCGCCGAATCGTCGCCGAGATCGAAAAGCAATTCTCTCGCCTGGACGCCGGCGTCGCGGCTCTTCAGCGGGTTCAGAAGGCGCTGAAGCGATACCGGGCATCGGTTTTGCAGGCCGCTTGCGAAGGCCGGCTGGTTCCCACGGAAGCCGAACTCGCCCGCAAAGAAGGCCGGGACTACGAACCCGCCGATCAACTCCTTCAGCGCATCCTCGCCGAGCGCCGCGCCCGCTGGG
>DASRZA010000528.1:0-4588 GCA_035686845.1 Armatimonadota bacterium
AATTCAGGCTGCTCACGCGCTCTGATCGAACAGAGGTGCTTCCCATTTCGCCTCGTGGATCGTACCGCGAAGCGTCCGGGCTTCGGATTCGACGTTTCGCTGCGGGAACTTGATTTGGCAGAACCGATTATTACCGTAGGAATCACCTGTTATCGCGAGGGGGAGTGGCTGCGCGAGTGCTGGGAAAGTGTGCTCGCTCAGACCGATGACCGCTGGACGGCGGTGCTCGTAATTGGCAATGCTGACGAAACGACTCGCGCGATTTTCGAGGAGATCCAGCATCCGCGGCTCACGAAGTTTGCCTGGACCGAAGACCCCGGCCCTCACGCCTCGCGAGACAAGGCGTTCGAGCTGACGCAAACGCCGTATCATTTTTATCTCGACGCCGATGACCAATTGCTTCCGGATGCTGTTAAGCTGACGCTCGAGGCTTTCGCGCAGCATCCCGACGCCGCGTTCGTATACGGAGATTATGAGCGATTCGGGGTTGAAGACTCTATCAAGCGATTTCCCCGGGTTTATACTCAGAATGATCTCGCGGAGAGGCAGTGTCTTCCCGGCGCCTGCGCCTACCGGGTTGACGCATGGAAATCGGTGGGAGGCTTCGCGCCGGAGTTATCGTATACCAACGGGGATTACGATTTTCATATTTCATTGTCGGAGGCCGGTTTCGTTGGCAAGCATTGCGGGAGCCTCTTCTATCGTCAGCGTCTCGGGCATCCCGGGCAGGTGTCCTCAAGCTTTTATTTGAAATACCATCTCGCGCAGGAGATCATCGTACGGCGCCACCCACAATTCTTCCAAAAGCGCAGCCGCCGCCGAAGGTTTCTGGCCCTCGGATACAGGACCGCAGCCCTGGCGAACCGCAGCGCTAAAAACCACACGGAGGCGGCTCGTCTTGCCGCCATCGCCATCGTCTACGGCTGCTGGCGAGATGCAAAGCTCTGGCGGATTGCGCTGCAGCGGTTTCTGCCGCATCGCGTCCTCGCGCTCATGCGTCACGCGCGCAGAATCGCTGGATTGCGCTCCAGGACATCGATGGGCTCTCACCGTCAGGCCAGAAAATGACAACTCTGGTAACAGGAGCAGGCGGCTTTATAGGCAGTCACGTCACCGAAGCGCTTCTGCGCGCAGGCCACAACGTGCGGGCGCTCGTTCATTATAACAGCCGGGGAAGCCGGGGTCATCTGGAATACCTGGAGGCTGATCTCCTGAGCCAGGTAGACATTCGCCTCGGCGATATTACCGATTCTGCGTTTGTGCGCGAGCTGGTCGCCGGATGCGATACGGTGCTGCACCTGGCGGCGCTCATCGCCATTCCCTACTCCTACCAGGCGCCGGCGTCGTACGTGGCGGCGAATATCGGTGGCACACTCAATGTTCTTGAGGCATGCCGTGCGAGCCACGTAACGCGCCTGGTCATCACGTCTACGAGTGAGGTCTACGGCACGGCGCGCTATACACCCATTGATGAGGACCACCCCCTTCAGGGACAGTCGCCCTACGCCGCGAGTAAAATCGGCGCGGATAAACTGGCCGAATCGTTCTGGCGCAGCTTTGATCTACCGGTCGTGACTCTCCGACCGTTCAATACTTACGGACCACGGCAATCGGCGCGCGCCATCATCCCTACGGTGCTCACGCAGGCGCTGGCCGGGGCGCCGGAGATCCGTCTTGGCAACCTTGATCCCAAACGAGACCTCACTTTCGTGGAGGATACCGCGCGGGCCTTTCTGCTGGCGGCGGAAACCCCCGGCATCGAGGGCGAGGTGATTCATTTCGGCCAGGGATACGCCGTGAGCGTGGGAGAGATCGCGCAGCGATGTCTGGAAGTCGTGGGGAGCCATGCGAGTGTCGTGAGCGTGGCAGAGCGCCAGCGCCCGGATCGAAGCGAGGTCGGGCTGCTGCTCTGCGGCGCCGAGCGCGCTCGGCGCCGCCTCGGCTGGACACCGCAGGTTACATTGGAGGAGGGTCTGCGCCGGACGGCGAACTATTTACGCCAGAACCTCGGGCAATACCAGACCAACCAATATGTTGTATAACCATGCCGCCTGCAAATCAGCCATTCGCACGAATGGTTGAGCAGAATGGCATTCCACGCGTAAGCACGGCGGTCGAGGACGGATTAAACCATTGAGCAGCCCATTGAACAGTTCTCGTGAGGACGCGGCGGGATTGAAAGCCGTGATCCTGGCGGGCGGAAAAGGCACTCGTCTACATCCTTTTACCGCCAGCTTTCCCAAGCCCCTGGTTCCCCTCGGCGACATTCCCGTGGTGGAGGTATTGATGCGCCGCCTCATCCGCTGCGGCGTCACCGATATTACGCTTACACTCGGGCATCTGGCAGAGCTTCTGAAAGCCTACTTTTACCACCGGAAGAGCCTCGTCGACCTTATCAATCTGAACTATGTTCAGGAGGATACGCCAACCGGAACGGCGGGATCGCTCTCACTTGTACCCGGTCTCGACCAGACTTTTCTGGTAATGAATGGAGACTTAGTCACTAACCTTGATTTTCATGCCCTGGTTCGATTCCATCGTGAACAGGATGCGATCCTGACCATTGCCACCCATGAAAGAAAGGTAAAGATCGACCTGGGCGTGCTGGAGTTCGATACCAGCTCTCGGATTACCGGGTACCGGGAAAAACCGGAGACCAGTTACCATATCAGCATGGGGATTTACGTTTATGAGCCCGCGGCGCTAAAGTATATCGAGCCGGGACGTCCGCTCGATTTCCCGGACCTGGTGCTCCGGCTCATAAACAACGGTGAGCGCGTCTGCGCCTTCCGGAGCGACTGCCTCTGGCTTGACATCGGACGCCCCGATGACTATGCGCAGGCGCAGGAGCTTTTTGCGGAGAAGAGAGACGATTTTGAGCTCGGCTGATCCTGGATGAATATTCTTATCGAGGCGGTGGGTTCACCGGGTTGGGGAAGTACGCTCCCTTATCTACGAACCGTAGCCACGCGGCTCATTGGCGTAGATATTGACCCGTACGCGTTCGGGCTCTACGAGGTGGATAAGGGATTTCTGGTACCCACTTACGCTGAGCCGCGCTGTTTTGCCGTACTGGAATCCCTCTGCCGGTCGGAGGAGGTGGACCTGGTTATTCCTTCCATTCATGAAGGGCTTCCCGGTTGGGCAGGTCGAGCGCCCGCGCTGGGCAAAGAGGGCGTCACAGTCCTGGTGTCTCCTCCGGAGACGATCGAGATGTGTTACGATAAGTGGGAGACTCACCAATTCTTTGCAGCGAACCGGATTCCCACGCCCCGGACGGCGCTCACCCAGGGGTATGATCTGATCAAGCCGCGGGTTGGCCGCGGCGGAAGCGGCATCTATCGCACGATCCCCGGACAGCGTGTTGATATGGAGGGAATGATCAGCCAGGAGTTCATTGAGGGGTCCGAGTTTTCGATTGACGCTCTGTGTGACTTCAGCGGTTCTCCGCTCTATATTGTGATCCGGCGGAGGCTGCGAGAACAGTCGGGGATTTCTGTCGTGGGACAGGTAACGAGGGATCCCGTTATCGAAGAGCACGCGCGCCGGATTCTCAACTCGGCGCAGTTTGTCGGCCCAATCAATATCCAATGCTTTCGTCGGGGCGATGAGACGCTGTTTACCGAGATCAATCCCCGGATATCAGGCGGCCTCTCCCTCTCCATGGCAGCCACCGAAAACTGGTTCGAGGTGATCGCGAGGTGGCTCCGGGGCGCCGACGTGAAGCCCGTTTCTGTCCGGGATGGCCTGGTGATGATGCGGTCATATCAGGATCACATCTTAGATGAGACTAAGCTTCTGGCGGCGCCGAGGGAGTTGGAATCTCGAACAGAGACCGAGAATTGCGAATGACGCAAGCGAAGAGCCATGCGCCATATCCACGGTTAGCAGCCAACGGGACCGTAATCGCCGTCGGCTTTGATCTGGATAATACTCTCTACGAGCACGCCGAGTTTGTCGAGGGCGCCTACCGCGCTGTCGCGGCTCTCATAGCGCGAACCGCGGGAATTGACGAAGAGAGCTTTTTTCGAAGGATCTTTACGGATTGGGAGCGCCTCACAAGCGATTGCTCGCGTATTTTCTCGGACGCGCTGAGGGATTATAATTGTTATTCACCCGATCTCGAGAGAACAATGGTTCTGACCTACCGATCCCATCGACCGGATTCGCTCACCCTGTATCCGGGTGTACGCGAATCGCTCCGACGGCTGAAGGAGAGCGGAATTCGCCTCGGTTTGCTCAGCGACGGCGATTCCGGTGTTCAGCGCCATAAAGTTAACGCTCTGGGTCTTGCGGGCGCCTTCGACGTGGAGATCTTTACCGGAGACCTGGGGCGGGAGTTTTACAAGCCCCACCATAAAGGGTTTGAGCTGCTCGTTGGCGCGCTCGGCGCGCCGGCGGCGCAGACCGTCTATATCGGAGACAATCCGCGCTGTGATTTTCTCGCGCCCTGGGAGCTGGGAATGCGAGTTACGAGGGTGCGAACGGGTGAATACCGCGAGCATCCCCATGATCCGGCATGGGATCTCGAAGTGTGCGAGAATCTTACTGAAGCGATCGATCAGATTTTAGCCTGGAGTTGCTGTCG
>DASRZA010000529.1:0-11137 GCA_035686845.1 Armatimonadota bacterium
CGGCGGGAGGTTGGGGCCGGGCGGTAGGCTGGCAGCGGCTTCGAGGCGCGCATAGCCAATGGCCTCAACCGTTACGCTCCTCTCAGAAGGTGGATGCAAACCCGGCGAAGAAGACGATTATATCTGAACGGCCGGTTTGTAGTCACAGCGAGGAGAGTGTTTGTTATGTTGAGGCGGGTGATTGGGGCGCTGCTGCTGATCGCGGCGATAATGGGACCCGCAATCCACCTGGACGCGGCGGCCCGGAAATCGTCACCGCGTCATTCCGGGACGGCGGCCCAGGCGCTCTCCTTCCACAATCCGCTGGAGATGGGCGCGGACCCCTGCCTCTTCTGGTATAAGGGGTGGTATTATCTCTCGACCACGAAGGCTGTTGACGTGAGTCTGCGGCGGGCGCGCCGCCTGGGTGAGCTAAGGACCGCTCGGGACCAGGTGGTCTGGCAGGACCCCATGACAGCACGGTTCCACGACGTGTGGGCGGCGGAGTTCCATCTGCTCGATACCGGCGATCGCCCCCGCTGGTTCCTTTACTACACCTCGGACAACGGAAAGAACGACGCGAGCCACCGCATCTACGTCGCCCAGAGCGCGGGTACCGACCCGATGGGACCTTACACGTTTGTGGCCCAGCTTCAGACCGATCCCGAGGACCAGTTCTACGCCATTGACCCGACCGTGCTGAAACTGCCCGATGGATCGCTGTACTTGTTCTGGTGCGGCCGGCCCAGCCCGGCGGGGCAGGGGCTTTACGTCTCGCGCATGAAAAATCCATGGACGCTGACCGGAACCCGGACTTACCTACCCGCCAGTGGTTTTGGCTGCCCATCGGTACGGGAGGGTCCGGAGCTCCTCCAGCACAGCGGCAAGCTCTTCCTCGTCTACTCGATGTGCGGCGCTAGCACGCCGGATTACAGATTGGGAATGTTGTACGCCGACGTGAAGAGCGATCTACTGAACCCGGCGTCCTGGAAACAATATCCCCGGATAGTATTTGCACGAGTCGACCAGTATGGTGTGTACGGGCCGGGGCACTGCTACTTTTTCAAATCCCCCGATAGGACCCAGGATTGGATCGCCTACCACGCCAAGTCGGGGTCAGCCGACACGTACGCCGACCGCTCAACACGGGCGCAGCGGTTCACCTGGAGCCCCGACGGCATCCCCGATTTTGGGCTTCCGCTGCCGCTGGATCGCACGCTCGCGCCACCATCCGGCGAACCGCCGCTCCCGGCGGCGGCGCAATGACCACGCTCTCACGATTCGAGGTTCGCGAGCAAACTGGTATTATGGACGGAGGACGAGATGAATAAGCCGGCTTTTCCCTACCATCAACGGCTAACGCTGCAGAACTTTACCGCCTTTTCCGAAGCAAGTCTGGAATTCGTACCGGGCCTCAATGTGCTGATTGGTGAGAATGGCACAGGCAAAACCCATATTATGAAAGCGATGTATGCGTGGCGGCTTGCCCGGCATCTGGCCGAACCCAATCGCGACGCCAAATATGAGCAGGTGTTTACAGAAACGTACGCGGCGGCTTCCGTCGCGGAGTTGCAGCGCAGGAAGCAGAAGGGCGCAATCGCCTCAGGGAGATTTGGAGAAAACGATTGGAAGGTCGCACTGCAGAATCGTTCTGCCGTGGACAACGGTATTCGACCGGAGCCGCCGCGCCCGGCCTTTATTCCGGCGATCGAGATGATGTCGCATGCCCGCAACATGAACGGCATCCTGCGTGATTATGCCGATTTCGACCGCACCTGCTTTGATTTTATCGCGATGCTGACGGCGCAGCAGGCTTCGGATCGGCCGGATGCTGCTCTGGAGGGGATTAGCGTGTTAAAGTCGCTCATTCCCGGAGAGGTGGAATGGAATGAGCCGGAGCAGCGGTTCTATCTCGTGGAAAAGGGGAAACGGCTCCCCTTTTCGCTGGTTGCTGAAGGTCTCCGGAAGGTCTCATCTCTATACCGGTTGGCTCAATCTGGCTGGCTCCGTCCAGGGGGCGTCCTTTTCTGGGACGAGCCGGAGGTCAATCTTAATCCGAAGTGGATGGATGAAATCGTAGAAGCTCTGATCGCTCTGGCTCGCGGCGGGGTACAGATTATTCTGGCGACCCACAGCTATGTCATCCTCAAAGAAATTGATTTAAACCTTCGGAATCAAAACGGGCGCGCTGAGGCGGCGGTACCGGCGCGCTATTTCTCTCTTAACCGGGAGCGCGGCAGCAGCAGAGTGATGTGGGCCGATGACTTCGCGTCATTGAATCCGAATTCGATCCTCGATCAGTATGACCAGATGCTTGTAGAAGACTGGCATCTCCAGGACCGCGCGAACGGCCGGGAGAAGTCTGAGAAATGAGCGCTTACGAGTAGAGCGGTTTTCAGTTCGACTTCACAGCGGCGATTCGCAGCGTGATCCATGACAAAGGAGTTCCACACGACGGCAATACGTTCTGGCCCGGTGTCGATTTCGGCGCGTCCAATGTCCGATGGGGGGTGATTTGTAGACCCAGGGTTAAATACGTACATGAAGGCCATGGATGACTCCACCCTCGGAATCAAACTTGGACTCAATGATTGAGAATAAACTGGCATCGGCCCTCTCGTAATTACGGAAAACAGCATAGGCTACCAGATCCGCGAGTTGGATGAGGCGCGACGCGTTTGAGTCCATAAACAATGGGACTTCCGAAAAGTTTCGCAGGATGCCCCAACTATGGCCGATTGTCCTGAAGTCCGTCGCCAGGGACTGAATGGTTGTCTCGTAGGTCGATTTGTCGAAAAGAATAACCCCCCTCTGAGTATCCCCGGCTTTGTGCAATCGTGTTAAGTAATGGTCAAAACGGCTCGCCAACTGTTCGAATGCGTACTCCACCGGGTCAATGGGAGAGATTTTGGCTTTGCTCACAACACTGGCGAAAAGGCGATTGCTGGGATGTGATGACACGAAGATCTGCAGGGAGTCCTTGATAGCCTGGACCCGATCATCTTTTGGAAATCGTCTAAAAACTCCTCTACCCGTGTACATTGGGCTGCCGTGCAATTCAACACTGGCAGCATCCGCAGGATTAAAGCGCGCGGCGATGCTATCTAATTCGTTGGCAATCCAAAAACCTTGGCGTTCAAATACGCAAAATCCGGCGAGGACGAACATTTGCTGTTTTGGGTCATGCAGGCTGCCAGACTCATCCGCGTAAAGAAGATACATTAAGCGCCTTTCGCGCAAAAAAAAATCAGTCAAGGGAAGACCAAGCTTCCGCGGTCTGTAAAAAGTCAGACCTCTTGACTGTAAGAATATTATACTAATGTCCCACAAATCTGTCAAGGTCGTCGCGTAATTGCGTTCTGCGGGGGTACGGAATGTACGAGCAGGACCGTGATCCCGGTTTTCTGAAGCTCGTTCTCTACCTCTGCCGGCGTCTCGTACGCGCACGTGGGGCAGCTCCACTCACACCAGAGCCTTGACCAGATCAACGCGCCAGTCGTCGCCCTGATGGAATTCGCCCCCTGAGTCGGCAAATTCCCAGTGGATGAAATACGGCGCCGGCTGCATTTGCTGATAGCCGAGCCGCTGGTACAGGGCGTGAGCGCGCTCGTTGACCGGAAAATTCACCGAGATATACAGGTTCCGGCCCCCGCTCTCCGCCGCAATCCGCTCCATTTCCCGGATGAAAAAGGAGCCATAGCCCCGGCCTCTCAGCGGCTCCGCTACCACCAGGTCCACAATTTGCGGCAGGTTGGACCGGTCATTGGCATCCGACCAGTAATGAGGTCGAACGAAAACCAGGCAGGCAAAGCCGATGACCTCATCGTCTCTAACGAGAACCAGGTACCGGAAGTCCGATGAAGCGTCCCGAAGGCGGTCAAGATGCTGAGCCTCCCCGGGTTTGAGCTGACACAGCGCCGGTAAGTCCGCCGGACTGGCGTCGCGGACGAGTAAATGAACAGGTTCGCCACGCCCACCTCCCTGTGCGGGGTTCATGCAAAAACGACCAGCAACTCGCCGATCGCTTCCGTCACACGTGGAGGGCAAATTCGGGCGATGATAGGACAGAAGCTAGCTCTGTGACAGGATGTGGTCATAATCGGAATGCGATCCTATCCAGAACCATACGATCTCGTCGTCGTGTCTCACTCCGACAGCACGAAACCCTCGATTAATGCAGACGGAGTAAATCGGTTTGCTCACATGCGCCTGCTTGAATTGGAGACCCGGATGATGCGGGTCTGGCCAGCACGATGCTCACCCAGAGCTTCGTCAGCTAGATGGGCGAGTTTATCTTGAGATCGTGCGAACGCTTCATCCCAACGCCGCTCCGACTCCAGTTCCTCCAGCATTAAGGCAGCAAAGGCGTTCTGCTCGTCTTCGGATAATTTAGACGCCTCGGCAAAGGCCTTTTGGAGTAGTTGTGTCATGACATGTATCCTGTATGCCGTAGCCGCGTCGATAAGATGCGCCAAGTACGCCTTTTCGTCTACAGTCGTCGCGAGCTGCATCCCGTTTTCCCGATTCAGCCCACATGTCTTCGTATCGCTTCGTCCGGGCCCTGAATGGTCGCGAATCTATCATACTCCACCGCAACGTCTTGGTATCGCAGTACAAGATTGCCCGTCGGAGACGGGCAGATGCGGTCCCGAAGAGTCACCAGGGAACATATACTACAACTAATATAAACGCCATCGCTAAAACTCGGTCGGAACGCGATTCGAACCGGTTGACCAGCGGACGAAAACCGCAAGCCAGTCAGGCTTCGCTTCAGTTTCCGGTCGAGCGTTTGCTCTACCGTTCAGGAGATCGACTTTGATCAATCTAAAACTCCGCGGCGCCTTCGTCCTGGCGGCGCTCACGATCGGAATGCTCCTTATCGGCCACCGCGCTGCCCGTGCGCAGATGGTGACCGGCAGCCAGATGACGGACTTTGCGAAAGTTTTCGGACTCGATCATAATCCTCCCGTAAACGCCTATGCGGCGCAGCTCGTCTCCAGCACGATCACGGGCAATATTCTATGGCCTGGCGACCGGCTGATGGTCACCATCAAGGTCGACAATCATCTCTCCACCCCACTAACTTCGCCCGGTAAGCTCGACGTGGTCGCCTACGGCACAAAGGGAGAGCCCGGCAATGTCTGGGTTCCAACGGTCTATAAGATTGGCCTTATGGGCTCGGTCCCTGTAAGCGTGAATATCCCGCCTCGCGGGTCAACCACGATCACCGTTTCGCCACCCATTCCGGCCCGGTTCGGCGGGTACGCGCTGGTGATGGATCTTGGCCCGAATCGGGGCCGCCGCTTCGTTGTCTCCTGCGTCCGCACCTTTAAGCCCGGCGCCGCCCCGGTCCAGTACCCGGCGCTCAGCCTGGATGACCTGGGACCGGGCGTGCTCTCCAGACTGGGGGTCCACGCCATCCGCTGGGGAGTCAGCTACAAGCCCACCACCAGCAGCGATTTTGACCGGTGGTACGCCGACCAGGGACGACAGCTAAAGGCTCTGAAGGCCGCCGGCGTCACCGTGCTGGCGATGTTCGGCGGCGGTGATTTCTTCGGACCAACGCAGCCGCTGGGCCGCCCGCGGCCCTGGCTCGACGCGAACCGCGTCATGATGGATACCAAGTTTGACCTCGCCTGGCTCCCGTCGTACGACGACGACTTCAGGAAGCTCGTCGCACGCCTATGCACCGATTACGGCTGGCCCCGCGGCCCCATCACCGCCTGCTCGCTCTGGAACGAGCCGTGGGAGGGAATCTCCATCTCGGGATGGGGCGCCGACATGATTCGCTACCGCGCCATCTACTCGAAAATGGTTCAAGGCGTCCATCAGGCTCGCGAGGCCGGCGCGGATGTCCTCGTTGGCGGCTGCGACTCCTCCGCCAACGCCCTGGATAAACTCTTCCCCGATGGCACGAACCGTTTTCTGCCCGATTTCGACTTCCTGAGCGTTCATTATCAGGGAATGGACTCGTTTGCGACCTATAAGCCCTGGGTGAACCGAAAGGGACCGGAAGGCCGGGTTCGGATCTGGGATACGGAAAGCTGGGTCGCCAACACAGATGACCGCGTCGCCGCGCTGATAGCGGCCAACCGGTCCGCGGGCTACGACCGCGCGATGGGCGTATACGGCGGGGTGATTCACGAAGGAGAGAATGCCTGGTCGACGGCAGCGGCGGTGGGCGCCGCCCAGCATTTCCTCGGCGACCGCAAGTTTAAGCAGTTGGTGTTCAAAAATGGTCTGCCGTGGGTGATGCAGTTTGCCGGGCTCAATGGCAACGCCGAAGATGGCACGGTGGTCGTTGTCGGAGACCTGGGCGAAGAATTCGGCGCCGATAATATTCTCTTTCGGACAGCCCGCGGACTCGCCGAGGTCGCTCACAAAGAAAAGCTTCGCAAAGAGCTTGCCGCGCTGACCCCGGCGGAGGCGAAGAGCATCGACACGAATGCGCCAAAAACGGCCGGCCAGGGATCTCCCGTCACCCGCCGCGAAGCGCTCCTCGAGGCGATTTCCACCCCGGAAACCCTCTCGAACGCGTCCCTGACCCTCTCCGACGCCGGTGGGAAGGCTCAGGCCTTCGATTTCTATGGTAACCTCATTCGCTCTCGAAATGGGAAAATTGTCATCCCGCTCGATGGCCGGGGATTCTTTTTGCGAGGTAACGGACGGCCCGGCTCATTCGCCGCGCTGCTCGGCGCAATCCGCGCGGCGAAGATCACCGGAATCGAACCGCTCGCCACGATGGCTCACGACATGGAAAGTCCCATCGCCGCGAGACCGAACCTCCGTTTGACGTTTACCAATGTGCTGAATCGCCCGGTCCGCGGCAGATTGACTCTCTCGCTGGGCCGCCTGAAGCTCACCCCGGCGTCACAGATCCTGACATTTCGTCCCCACGAAACAAAGGACGTGATGATACGGGTTACGGGCGGCAAGGCGGTTGACAGCAACAGCTATCCTCTCGCCCTTCGCTTCGACGCCGGGGCCGATGGAGTTGTGATCCATCATGAAGTGATGCACGTGAATCTCATTGCGCATCGCACGATCACTGTCGACGGAAAGCTGAATGACTGGCAGGGCGTACTTCCCGAGACCGTCGTCAGTGAGAAGGGCGCGCCAACGGTCACCGAGGCGGCCTGGTTTCCGTTTAAGACCTTCCCGGCCGCAGCCGGGCAGGGGATCGCCACCGGTTATCTCGCGTACGATAAGAATAACTTCTACTTTGCCGTCAAAGTCGCTGACTCGACACCAGACGGCGGCGCGCTCCGGTTCGCCACCCGTAACGACGACCAGTTCTTCTATCCCGCGGTCTCGTACGTCAAGCGTATCGAACATCCACAGATTGCCCCGCGGCTGGATACTGATCCGGTGACCCCAATGCCGCTGACCTGGCCCAAAGGAGTACGGCGCTATTCATATCGGAAGAACCCAATCTTGCCGGCGGGCGATGCGCCGGACTTCGACAATGTCCAGATCGCGTTCAACGTTCTTCCGCCGAACAAGAAGGCGTTTTACCCGAACCCTCCGGGCACGGAGCCGGATTATACCATCAGCGATGACACCGACTACGAGTACGCCCTGAATAAGGTAGCGAACCGGTTCGGCGGCGGTACCGAGATCTGGCGGCTGGCCGCGCCCGGGATGCCTATCAAGAACTTCTATCCCCGCCAGCCGAAATCACCCATGGACGGCCCGGTTACAAAGGGGAAGCTCGTAGTCGTCCAGGGTCCCACCACTCGAATCGTCGAGGCGGCCATTCCGTGGTCGGAGATTCCCGCCGTGAAGGCGCGCATGGAGGCCCGGCAGCCGATCAAGTTCTCGTTCCGGGTCAACGATAATGCCGGGGTCGGCTGCATGGAACTATCCCGCGGGCGCAGTGTCGCGAAACGCGGCGATTCGTTTCACGTGCCGTGGGTCGAGCACTGGGAGAACCAGGTGGAATTTGGATGGGAAGAATGACTACGCCCGCCTTCAATCCGCTTCGTACCGAAAGTTGAACCGGCCGGGCGGCGCCGCGTCCCCGCTTAAGTAAAAGTCCATGATATCCCCGGGACGCTGCAGGTTATCGACCCATTTGAAGTCGAAACTGATTCGCTTGCCAGCCCGGATTCCCAGAGCGGATCGCGGCACGGCAAGCTGCAGTTCTCGACCTTCAACTCGCAGGCGCGCCTTTGCGACTCTCTTCCAGTTCCATCCGCCGGTGTTCTTTTCAATCCAGGCGGCGCCGTTTTCCGCCGTGCGATTCACGATGAAATCGTATCCTTCCCAGCCGGTTCCGGCGTTCCGGTCGGCATCGATTAAAAGCCACGTTCCCGCGGCTGTGGCCGGCGGCGTAATCGGATTCTGGGTGCGAAGGTAGAAGTAGACGGTACGGCTGTCCCGCGCGACCTTCATCGATACCAGGTTGTTTCGGCCGGTATGATTGGTGTAATGCGTTCCGGCCACGCCATCGGAATCGCGCGGTGAGGTATCGCCTACGTTCCCGGTGAACTCCGGCCCCACCGGCTTCCACTGGTCAAACGATCCATCGATCCGGATGGTTTTGGGTCCGGTTCCCTGCGGGAGCGGCGGGCATCCCTTGTACCGGCGGACATTGGCCACAAGCTGGTAGTAATAGTCGTCACCAAACCCGCCTTTCATTGGCTCGATATCGCGGCTGTAGTCGGCGTCAAACTGGTCCACGAACGTCAGCGGACCGGTTGGAGAGCCCCAGCGTCCCGCAATCCATTCGTTCCATCCGGTCACCATCACGAAAGGCGGCTTAAGCTCGAACGCGCGCTTCCACTGCTCCTGAAAGTTGTAGCCGTGCGCGACAGCGCCCGGAGAAAGATCCATCTTGCCGTCGTGAAAAGCGCGCCCACGCGCATCGCCGCTGCTCATGTTCGTCACCGCGCCGTCGCTCACCCGCAGATTCTGCGCCACCGATACGTTGACTTCCTCGGGCCGCGCCGGGTCATCGGTGTAACCGTAAGGCTGCGGATAAGTCGCCTCCCAGTGCCAGGCGTACGGGGTGTTGACGAGCGTGAAGGGCCAGTGCGCCGCCCGGAGCGTGAAAAAGGCTCGCACCTCCGGGCTCGCCTGCTTCGGATCGCAGATCATCAACGGCTTGCCGTCCCACATGAACCAGAGGTCCCGGTAGAGGCCCGGCTTATACAGATCCTCGTAGATTTTCTGCGCTGTCTTGCCGGCCTCCGTGTTCACCATAAAGACGATCTGGGGTGTCCGGCCGCCCTCCCGCCGCACCTCGGTGAACACTTCGCACAGCTTGTGGTAAGCCTCGGGATAGGTCACGGCGTTGGTGGTGTCGAAGATGAGCGTGTCAATCCCGGCGTCGGCGAGGAGAATGGCGTGCCGCCGGATCACCCACGGGTCATCGCTCCGGTAATATCCGTAAAGCGGTTCACCCCAGTAGTGGTACATGCCAACCGGGCCCCAGAGTGGAGACTCCGGCTTCTTGAGCGCGTCGGGATCCGCGGCCAGTATTTTCGAGATGTCGTAGGGGCCCCCGGGATGGCCCGTCGGTCCCGTTTGGTCGTGCCAGAGAAAGTAGAAGATCCCGACGAACCGGTCCGGCTTCGGTGGACCGTCCTCCGCGGGAGTCGGCAGAGAGCGCCCCAGCGCGTCCGTCGCCGGCCATGGAACCCCCGGATTGATAGCGTGGGTTGTCGTCGCCGCAATCGCCCCTGTCGATACCACCATCATACACAAACCCGCAAGCGCGAGCGATCCTGCCTCGCTCACAGTACAATCCCCAATGAATGACTCCCCTCGTTCAGCATTGCTGGCGGCGCGTCGGGCGGCAGTCTCGCTTTGCTCGCTTCTCCTCGGCCAGGAGCTCTTCAAGAAGATTAATTGTGACTCTCTTGTATGTCGCCTTCAACGGTCTCGTTGAGTTCGACCGACGCTGCCATTCGTGAGCCCGTTTGTCCGTCTTCGCGCGTCCTCCAACGAAAGGCGCCGCGCGTTACCGTTTTGCGAAGGCACAAACGGCCTCTTCAAGAGACTACTCGCTGCTCCTCGCTCGCTTTGCGCTTCCGCTTCTGTGATTTAGTGGCTGCCTCCCGAACAGCATCTTCATCCAGACGCAATTCTTTCGCAATAATCTCCACGCTCAGTCCTGACTTCAGCAGCAGCGGCACCGTCTCGAGCTTCCCTTCTCGCTTGCCCTTGATCTCGCCCTTGATCTCGCCCTCCCGCTCGCCCTCGAGCTTGCCTTCCCGGAGAGCTTCCTGGTAAACAACGCTCTTTCGAATGTCCTCCAATTGGAACATGGTCTCTAACTCCTCGCGGCTCATTTTCGGAAACTTATAGATTAAGATCGTTTCCATCAACTCCATTATCTCTCGACTTACTCCGGCCTTTCCCGGTTCCTCATCCATCCTCCTTCGAAGTCTGCGCACCGTCCGGACCGCCTGTTTTTTCGGCGCTACGATCATCTGCACGAGACTCAGCGCCGGGGTCAACTCCTGCCCTGACGCCCGATCGTCTAAGTAGACAACGCTCAGATGGCTCCTCAGCATCTCATACTGTATCGGCAGTCCCGGGTCGAGACCCTTCCGGGCGAAAAAGGCTGCTGCGCGCCAGTTGGACCGCGGCATCTTCTGCTCGAGATAGAGAAAAACCTCGGCGAACAAATGCGGGTAGAACTTCCGGTTTTTCTGGAACTGCACCTCCAGAAAGTAGATCCAGTGACCCGGTGAATCCTTAACTGGCAGGAGCACGCCATCAATTCTGAAACCCGGCTGCTTGATCTCGATTGAGTCGAAACGGTATTCACCTGCACGACCGGGATCTTCCCCGAGGAGTTCAAAGGGAAGGGTGGGGAGTCTTCTGAAAAGCTCGTAGAAAAGAGAGTCTGTTTTCATCTATCGTTAAGATTCTCGGACGAACAGTTCTTTCCTGCATTTCTGGAACTTGTCCTGAAAGGACGACCGCCGGCGAGAACCTCAATCCGTCGCCGACAGACCGGCGACCGACTGCTAACGACCCGATCGCCCCATCGCCCCTTCGGTTTCAGACTCCAAATTAGATCCGGCTTGTGCGTGTATGATATGATGGGTATGAAGGAGCGCTTCTCACATCAGTACCAACATAAACGATTGTTTGCTATCACTCTGTTGGATAGGCGATCGGCATTCGTCAAGCTTTCACCGGTCTA
>DASRZA010000530.1:0-15320 GCA_035686845.1 Armatimonadota bacterium
CGAGGACTCCCCCATTATTGGGGGCCGGTGGGCTTCCGGGCGAGGACTCCCCCATTATTGGGGGCCGGGGGGCTTCCGGGCGAGGACTCCCCCATTATTGGGGGCCGGGGGGGCTTCCGGGCGAGGACTCCCCCATTATTGGGGGCCGGGGGGCTTCCGGACGAGCGAGGGAAGGGGTATCAGCGGCGGCGCTGATCCAGGATGAATTGAATTGATAATGGACGAGCGGGGCACAACTCCGGAGATGGCGTCGGTGGGAATCCGCTGGATTGAAAGTGTCGAAATGCCGGCCCGGCCGGAGTACGTTGGCGTCGTGCGCCGGCGTCTTAAGGGTCTCGCCCACGATGTCGGGTTCACCGACGACGAGGGAGTCGAGATTGCTATCGCTGTCTCTGAGGCGCTCAGTAACGCCGTGGAGCACGCCCGAACCGCGGGGGAAGCTTCCGTCGATATCTGCTGCACAGCGGATCTTGAAGGGATCGAAGTGGTCGTCAGGGACCAGGGCGCGATACAATGGAACCCGGGCGTCGTCCCGGAGGCCACTGATCCACTCGATTCCCTGGAAGGTCTCTCGCAGAGGGGCCGCGGTCTCATTCACATGCAGGCCTTTATGGATGAGATGGAGATACATGTGAGCCCGGAAGGTACCGAAGTCCGGCTGCGTCGTCGTCGAAAGCCGGCCAACTAAGCGCCCGGACGCCCGGAATCTCTGCAAATCCCCTGTCCATATCGGAATCTCAGAGAATCCCCTGTCATCGCGGAGGAATGGCGTGTCGCTGACCGAATCGCGCGTTGCCGATCTCCTCGCCATTTTGCCCACGAAGACCGTTCTCGTCGTGGGTGACTTCTTTCTCGATGACTATCTCTTTCTCGATCCGGCCCTCACCGAAACCTCGCTTGAAACTTCGCTCTCCGCCTATCAGGTTCTACGCGTGCAGCGTCAGCCGGGCGCGGCTGGCACAGTGGTGAATAACCTCCGGGCGCTTGGCGTGGGCCGGATATTAGCTCTCGGTATCTGCGGCGCCGATGGCGAAGGATTCGAGCTTCAGGAGGCGCTCCGTAAACAGCGGGTCGAGCTCCATCTCCTCGAACGCGCCGAAATCATGACGCCCACGTACCGGAAGCCGGTGCTCTTGCGCTCTGACGGCGTCGCGCAGGAAATGAACCGGTTCGATACCAAAAACCGCACTCCGACCTCGACTGAATGCGAAGACGAGATGATTGAGCGCTTCCGGCGACTGCTGCCCGAAGCGGACGCCGTTATCATCGCGGACCAGGTCCAGGAGCGCAATTGCGGCGTAATCACGGATCGCGTGCGTGCAGCGATCGCGTCCATCGCGTCTGAAAAGCCGTCGGCGCCGTTCATCGCGGACTCTCGTGAGCGTATCGCGCTCTTCACCTACGTAATGACCAAGCCCAATGACCGGGAGCTTTCACGGCTCTTCGATATTGATCATCCGGGCGAAATTGATCATCCGGACCAATCTCAGATTTCGTTGGAAGAGTTGGCGGCGATGGGCCAGGAGCTTGCTCGCCGCGCCGGACGAACGGTGTTCGCTACCTGCGGCGCCCGGGGGATGATTGTCGCCGATATCCTGAACGCCACCCTGGTCCCGGCAGTCGAGGTCCCCGGCCCGGTGGATATCGTGGGAGCGGGCGACAGCGCGACCGCCGGGATTCTTTGTGGCTTCATCGCGGGCCTCGATGCCGTCGATGCCGCCGCGCTGGGCAATCTGGTCGCTTCCATCACCGTTCAAAAACTCGGGACCACCGGTACCGCTTCTCCATCCGAGCTTCGCGCCCGCGCCCGCCAAGCCGTCGTACGACCGACGCCCATCGTTCCGGATTGGCGGCAGCGCCCCCTGGTCATGAACTCGACGTCGATTGAGGTTATTCGCCGCACGCCCCCAGCCCCGATCCATTCCGCCATCTTCGACTTTGATGGAACGCTTTCGCTTATCCGCGAAGGCTGGCAGGACGTGATGATTCCGTATATGGTGGAAGAACTGGCCGCGCTCGGAACGGACGAAACGCGGGAAGCTCTTCAGACCGTCGCGCGAGAGTTTGTCTTTCGCCTTACCGGGAAACAAACGATCTACCAGTTCATCCATCTCGCCTCGGAGATTGAGCGCCGGAATGGAACACCGCGGAATCCGCAGGAGTATAAGCAGGAATATCATCGCCGGTTGTGGCGCCGGATCCAGGACCGGGTCGCCGGCCTCAAATCGGGCCGGATTGAACCGGTTCGAATGCTCGTTCCGGGTTCTATCGATCTGCTCAGCGCGCTGCGGGATCGAGGCGTGCGTCTCTATCTCGCGAGCGGCACCGATTTGGGCTACGTGCTGGACGAGTCATCGGCTCTTGGTCTTGAGCGATTCTTTGAAGACCGGATTTATGCCGCAGTCGAGGATTACCAGCATTTCTCGAAACAGCGCGTGATCCAGCAAATCATCCGCGAGCATGCCCTTTCGGGCCCGGAGCTGGTGGCGTTTGGGGATGGCTATGTGGAGATCGAAAACGCGCGGGAGGCCGGCGGGCGGACGATTGGCGCGGCGACGGATGAACGGCGACCGGGCCGGCTCGACCGGTGGAAACGGAACCGGCTTATCGCCGCCGGCGCCGATATCATTGTGCCGGACTTTTCCGAGGCGGCTCTGCTGCTTCAACACCTGCAAGGTCATAGGTATTAGGTCACAGGTCACAGGTCATAGGTAATTGGTCATGCGGAATGAAACGATAGGAGCAGCGAGCCTGCTCCTGGTAGGGACCATCGGGCAGTCGGTCTGGCGCTCGGAGGATGATGGCGCGACGTGGCAGCGCGGAAAAGGAGATCTCTTCATCGAGAGCGACGTCCGGGCGCTTTTGTCCATCGGGCAGGATCGTATTCTCGCCGGCGCCGACGATGGCGTCTATCTCTCCTCCGACGCCGGCCGGTCGTGGGCTCGCCTGGGCGGGTTTCCGGTCGGTTACCAGGTCTGGACGCTTGCCCGGACGCAACGTCCGCATGGTTCCGGCGGCCGGCTCTGGGCGGGAACCTGCCCCGCGGCGCTCTTCTATTCGGACGACGGCGGCGATAGTTGGAACGAGGCGCCGGCCCGCTGGCTCAGGACCTGCGCCAACGGTTCCATCCGGGTTCGCATCACCAGTTTTTTATCCGATGGCGATCGCTGCTGGGCCGGCGCTGAGATTGACGGAGCGCAGGAATCAATGGATGGCGGCGATACCTGGACGTTTTGCAGCGAGGGCCTTGGTTCGCTCGATATCCACAGCCTCGCTCGCGTCGGCTCCAGCCTGGTCGCGGCGACCAATGCCGGGATTTTCTATCGGCCCGAAGAGGGTGGCGCGTGGAGCGCAATGGATACAGGGCGGTTCCAGTGGCAGTACTGCCGGTCGGTGGTCGAAGATAATGGCGCCCTGATCGTTGGAAATGGGAATGGCCCTCCCGGTTCAGGCGGCGCTATCTGGGGGACAACCGATCTGGGCAAGACCTGGTCCCAGCAGACGCTCTCCGGCCCCGCCAACAGCACCATCTGGCAGGTTGTCGTCAGTCCGGATGGCGCCTGGGCCTATTCAGTGTTGGGGCAGTTGTTTCGCCGTGAGACCGACGGGGTATGGCGAAAGCTGCCGCACGAATTTGGAGAGATGCGGGCGCTCTGTGTTCCGGCAAGTACAACTCGGCTCAAATCTGCCGGATCGGTTCCGGTGATGGTCGCCCCCATTATTGGGGATTCAGGGGCCAGCGACCAACACCGGTGGACTTACGCCGGGATGTACTAGTCACTGATGGAGAGAGCTATGAATGAATCATCCGAGCGAACGAATCGCCTTATCCATGAAACAAGCCCGTACCTGCTTCAGCACGCGCATAACCCGGTGGATTGGTATTCCTGGAACGATGAGGCGCTGACCCGGGCCAAAGAGGAAAACCGTCCGATTCTGCTCTCTATCGGCTACTCCGCATGTCACTGGTGCCACGTCATGGAGCATGAATCGTTCGAAAATGACGAGATCGCCGCAATCATGAACGAACGGTTTGTCTGTATCAAGGTGGACCGTGAGGAGCGCCCGGATCTCGACCATATTTATCAGACCGTATGCCAGTTTTTCACCGGCACGGGTGGATGGCCGCTCACCATGTTCCTGACGCCTGATCTGAAGCCCTTCTGGGGCGGGACCTACTTTCCCCCCGAGGATCGCTACGGGCGCGCTGGATTCAGGCGGATTCTCGAAGCGATCTCCAATCACTATCATTCCGAGAAGGACAAGGTGCAGCTTGTTTCTCGCCAGATCGCGGAGGCGCTGGCGGACGTCAACGAGCCGGAGACGGGAAGTTCCATTCCGGACGGCGGTATTCTTGCCGCGGCCGCCGAGGCGCTCGCCAGGGCTTTTGATGCGCAGAATGGCGGTTTTGGATCCCAGCCGAAGTTCCCGAACACGATGAGCCTGGAGATCTTTCTCCGTTACTGGCGCGAGAGCGGCGATGAAGAGTACCTCCGCATGGCGCTGCTGACGCTCCGGAAGATGGCCGAGGGCGGCATCTATGACCACCTCGGCGGCGGTTTTCATCGTTATTCCACAGACGCCGAATGGCTCGTGCCGCACTTCGAGAAGATGCTTTATGACAATGCGCTCTTTGCGCGGCTCTACGCCCAGGCGTTCCAGGCGACCGGTGATCCGCTGCTGGAACGAACGGTGCGGGAGACGCTCGATTACGTGCTGCGGGAGATGACTTCGCCGGAGGGCGGGTTCTACTCCACACAGGACGCCGACAGCGAAGGCGAGGAGGGAAAGTTCTTCGTCTGGACGCCCGATGAGGTCCGTGAGGTGTTGGATGAAAGAGAGGCGGTCCTTTTCTGTCAGCAATACGGGGTGACGCCGGATGGGAACTTCGAGCATCGCACGAGCATCCTGCGGCTCAACCAGTCCCCCGCGCGCATCGCCGCCGACTACGGCATTCCGAAGGAGGAAGTGGATCAGATCTCAGCCCGGTCCCGGGCGAAGTTATTCCAGGCACGAGAGACGCGCGCGAAACCATCGCGGGATGACAAGATTCTGACCGCATGGAATGGATTGATGATCGGGGCGATGGCGATGGCGGCGCGTGTACTCGAAGAACCGCGCTATAAAGACGCCGCGGCCCGCGCCGCTCACTTTGTGCTCAGCCAGATGCGGTCCGATGGCCGGCTGCGGCGGTCATTTCGATTGGCCGCCGCCAGCGGCGTCGGATACCTGGACGACTACGCGTTCTTCGCCGGCGGTCTGCTGGAACTGTACGAGACGACCGGCGAAATCGAGTGGCTCAACGAGGCCGGCTTGCTGACCGACACAATGATCACGCTCTTCCGCGACGACGCCTCCGGTGATTTCTTTATGACCCCGCCGGATTCAGAGGGCCTCATTGTGCGGCCGCGCCAGGGATCGGACCAGTCAGTTCCATCCGGGGTGTCGGTTGCCGCCATGGACCTGGTTAAACTGGCGTCGCTCCAGAATCGTCCGGAACTGCGAGAAATGGCGACACGTATCTTCGCGTCCCACGCCGAGGACATGCGGCGTAACCCGCATGGCGCGAGCAATCTCATCAGCGCTCTCGACTTCTATTCCCATGGCCCGGCCGAAATCGTGATTCTTGCCGACCCGGACGTCGAGGCGAACCGCGCCGCGCTGCGCGATTTGAATCGTCGCTATGCGCCCAACGAAATAATGATTCTGGTTCGTCCCGGCGTCGAGCCGCCGCCCATCGCCCGCGGAAAACCGCGGTTTGGTGAGATGACGGCGTTTGTGTGCCGGAGCTTCTCCTGCTCGGCGCCGCTGAGATCCTGGCAAGCGCTGCGGGAAGAGCTTGACACCGGGTGAGGAACCCGGAGATGGGACGCCAGCTCCAGGTCCCCGGTCGAATGCACTCCGGCACAAATAAGCCGGTAGTCGCCGCCCCCATTATTGGGGGTTCGGGGGCCAGCGGCGACTGCCGGCGAACTTACGCCCCGGCGCATTATCTATCGAGGCCTGGTACCGTGGGGTTAAACAGGCTGGACATTGTCCGCCTGCGGTCCCTTCGGACCCTCGACGGACTCGAATTCAACGGTTTGTCCTTCACGGAGGGTTCTGAACCCCTCCATGCGGACGGATGTATGGTGAACGAAGAGGTCACGGCTCCCGTCGTTGGGGGTGATAAATCCATAGCCCTTCGAATCGTTGAACCACTTGACCGTGCCTAGTGCCATTCTGAAGCTCCCACCTGCGTCTGAAGCACGCCTGTAATGAGATCTAACCCGACCTATCGGCATCCTGAATGATGCCAGCGCGCTTACGAAAACAGGCCTCGCAAATCCCGGCCCAATGCCGGTCAACCTATTATAACACAGCTTGCTGCGATGAGGATTCGAATTGGTTCCATTTTTTTTGTTTACTATTTCGATTAACCGCTTGCTGGACCAGGGCCAGCAGTTACTTGACGACGGGCAGCCTCGTGAAGCGCTCGCGGCGCTGGAGAAAGGGCTCGGAACCGCGCCTCGGAACAGCTTTCTGCTCCTGTACGCCGGTCTGGCGCGGGCGGAGTGCGGCGAGTCGGATTCGGGTCTCCGCCAGATTCAGCAGGCGATGGATCTGAGCCCAGATAACTGGCTCTTCCCGTTTTTCTACGCGAGGGCGCTGTACGACGCCGGCGATTATGCCGCGGCTGCGGATCAATGCCGCCGGGTGGAGGCGGTACAGCAGGATCATCCGGGCGCCATCGTTCTCCGGCGACTCTGCGAGGGCCGCAAAGATCCTCTGGTAGGGCTAACCGGCCTCGCGCTTCACGGCCTTTCCGACGACATTCACCTGCAAGCGCGGGCGCTGCAGTTTGCCGAGGAGATCCTCCGCCCGGCGCATCGCCCAACTCTTCCCGTATGGCCCGGGGACCGGGCGCCATGGGATCCGCATTCGGGAATTCGTACCGCGCCGGAAGTCCATCAGATTCCGGGAGGGGCGCGTGAATGGCTCAGGCGTTCCCGGATGATGCAGGAGAGCGGGCAGGGGGATCGGGCGCTGGTTTTCGCCGAAGCGGCCATGCAAGAGAACCCGGACGACGAAACAAGGGCGCTGCTCGCCACGCTCTACGATGAGACCGGGCGCTGCGCGGAGACCGAGGCAGCGCTCCGTGAGTTTCTGCCCGAAGATCCCGAGCGAAATACGCTCATCGGGGCGGCGCACTTCGAAATGGGACATTTCTACACCGCCGCGGAGGCCCTTCAAAAAGCCGAGCGCGACTCCGCCCGCGCCGCCCATACGTTGGGTCGGGCGCTGTTAGAGATCGGCCGGACAGCCGAAGCGAGGATTGCATTCCTGCGCGCCGCCCGCCTCGACCCCGCCATCCCGCCGGCGCGAATTGCGCTCGCGTATCTGGAGGCGCGCGGGGCGCGGACGAAGGACGAAGGACGAAGGACGGAGGATGAGTTAAGCCAACATAATGACGGGCGGTGAAGTCCCGGAGGGGCGGCCGATCATAGCGAAGGGCTTCAGCCCTGGTAATGCGCCGACGCCAAGGTTCCCGGGAAGTCCTGAAGGGACGGCCGAGCTTGTGACGCCGCGGTTAACGGCGCTTGGAAACAATTGACGGGTGATCACAATTTCAATATCGGGCGCCCCGTTGTGAACGCAGTCACGGACTACCGCCCTCTCGTTCCGCCGCGGCGATAACCCGGCCGGTTGTAGGATTCGGCGATATGGCCCCCCGGCCCCCGATAACGGGGGAGAACCGGCTAAACCAATCGGTCCAGGAGATCCACCATGGTAATCAAATCGAGGAGGTTATGCTCGAGGATAACGGCGATCCGCGTGGCGTCGCCGGTGGCCACATATTGATGGTAGGCGGCGGGGATGTCGCGGCCCGGTATGTCGCCTTCCCGTTTCCGGCCGCACAGATGATGCTCGAGTGTTTGCAGCCGGCAGTTGGGCAGTGAGCCGCTATATCGCTGGCGCGCCGGGATCAATAGATCGAGGTGAGCGCGGGGACAGCGGAGCCGGACTCCCGTGGCGCTCGCCCGCTGCCGGAGATACGGCGCGTCGAAGCTCTTCCCATTGAACGTGACCATGGCGCGAAAGCGAGGAATCGCCGCGGCGAACGCCGCAATCGCCGCGACCTCCTCCTCAAATCCCCGGGCCAGATACTGCCTGGCGATCAGGCCGCGCTCCTCCCACTGGAGCGTGCCGATCAAAAAGAGAGGAGCTCCGCTGAGACTGGTGGTTTCCAGGTCAAGAAAGAGCAGGTCCCGGAGCCGCAGAGCTCCGCGGAATTGAATCGCCTGCGCCAGCGTATTTAACCGTTCGGAGGAGAAGACTCTCTCAATGCGCTCGATCATCGCCGGACACCAGTCAGCGACGTCCCGCGCCGGGCGTTCTACAAGCCAGCAGGCGGCGCCGTCGTCGAGATCGAGTATCGTGCCGGGCACGATTTCTTCCAGCGACCTGCCCGGCGGGGATTGTGGACGTGCGGGGACCGGTACGGTCGGCCGAATTATCGGCGTGCGCGGCGCTTCTTGCAGCGGGCCGCCGTTCAAAATCTCCAACCGTCTTCGCAGCTCGCTCACGCCGGGAGCCCCCGAAAAGCGGACGAAGGACGAAGGACGGAGGACGGAGGAATATCGTTCAAATAGCGCCATTTCGACACAATCAGAGTCCCGCATGGTGTCGTAGGCCATTCCGATCGTCTGCTGGTCACGCCGTTACAGACGAGTTTGTCAGAACAAACGGTGGATAATGACCCGGGCGGACGCTTCGGCCTGGGATCAGAGATAATGCTCGGTTGCTCCTTATTTGAACGGTATTAGACGATGGACGAAGGACCAGGGAAAGGCGTTCTTCGTCCTCGGTCCTTCGTCCTTCGTCGGCTCTAGCTTTTTTGCATCTTGGCGGGACCTGGCAGCTTTTTGTTCCGATTAGGCGCTAGCGGGCGCGCATTCGGGCCGGGCGGCGGTGTGCTGTTCAGATATTGAGTGCCGGACGACGACTGGCAGCCCCCAAGAACCGGCGCCAGAAGCAGGCCCAGCAGGATCGTCAGGATTAGCTTTGAAGCATTTCGCATAAGTGGCGCTCGCTTGCAGAAGGATGGGCCTCCACGGCCCTGGTCACAGGCGCGGAGTCCTCCGCGCCTGTGATGCAGCAGACCAGACTTCATCATGAATGAAGATCCCATAGATACTGGTTCTCATCCGTCACGACAATGGCGTTGTTCGCGATGTCGGGCGTCCAGTTGGTGCCCGCGGCGGCGGCGCCCGCGGTCATAAACTTCACGTGACCATCGGCAAAACAGATGTTTCCGCCCGTTTGGTGGCGCGGCTGCTCGAATCCGCCATAGGGACCCATAAAACTCCCCTGGCCCCAGCCGGCGTTGCTCCAGGTGCATCCCAGCGGCGCTGAGATCGTCGCCGGGGCTGCCGTGTAATAATAGCCGCCGTTGGTCGGATAGAGGGAATTGGCGTCGGCCCACGATCCCTGGCCTGGCGCCAACGCGGCTCCCGTAAACATTACGGTTTGCGCGGGCCGTGGAATCAGCGACAGCGGATCGGGCGCTCCGGAGTAAGGGTAGTTCATCGGATCGGTACCGAAGTCAGAACAGGTCGCGGCGTAGTCCATGTAATCGGCGTTCCATCCATAGCCCTCCCACAAGGAGAGATTAGCGGCATTATTATACTGGTTGTTGGGGTCCCAGAGGGAATCGCCATTGGTAGTGGCGTCTACCATGTCCGGGCAGTGATACACTTCCCATGTCTTAATATACGGCTGAACGGCCCATACCCACGTTGCCCGAGATGGATTGGCCCACCGAGTATAGGGGGGGTTATGGGTAAAATAGAACAGCGGTGTTACTTCATCATAATCCTGAACGTACATCATGACGGCGTCCGCCATCTGTTTGCAGTTGGACATGCACTGGGTTTGCCGGGCCTTCTCCCGCGCCTGTGCGAATACAGGGAGAAGGATAGAAGCAAGAATAGCTATAATCGCTATTACTACAAGTAGCTCGATGAGCGTGAATCCGCTCCTTCGCCTCATGGTCTCACTCATGATATTTCCCCTTTCCGACACCTCGACGCCGGGAGCGGCGCCTCGTATTGTCATGGAAAACAAGTATACGACACGTATGATTGAGATTCCTTCTTATTGATGTTGCAAAAATCAGGTGATTAAGAGGTCATAATCGGGTAACGATGTTATGGCATCCGAAGAACCTCGACCCTGAACGACCTGAAGGTTGGAGCTGGCGCATCACGATCATCGCCTCTCGCCGCTCCACTTCGATCATCATCATACGCGGGAACTGTTTCCACATCGTGCCGGTCGTGTTACGTTAAGATAAATTGATAGGTCTGCCGCTCGTGCGGCAGGCGCTCGTACGTGCATAGAGAATGTCTTTCATCCACATGCTGCTGCTGACAACGCTTCCCGCGGCCGGAAATACCGTCGGCGGGTTGTTAGCTGCCTGTCGGAGATGATTGCGCTTCGTCAGTGTGGACGCTGATGGCCGCGCTCGCTGTCGATCTCGTGAGTGATGGTGTTATGCTCGGCGCCAGCGCCGGTGTGAGCGGTTCTCTCGCCATGCTCCTGGCACTCGGTCAGATGGTTGGGAACTTGCCCCAGGGCTTCACCAGAATCTCTGTCATTAAGACCAAGAATGTCCCCCGGTGGATACGCATTCTGATCAGTATATGGTTCGCTATTCCGCTCTACGTGGGGGCCGGTGTCGGCTATTTCGGCGTTCGAGCCGGACCCATGCTCCTCGGGGATGTCATCCTCTCTTTCACCGGAGGTCTGCTCGCCACGTTGGTGGTGGAAGAGATTATGCCGCAGGCTCACCGCAATGGCGACGCCCGCCTCGCTACCGTCCTGTTTCTGATCGGCTTCGCGCTCTATATGTGGATCAGCGCGGTGATGGGTTAGGCGCCTCATTGACCGCCACGATCCGAATCCGCGTGTAATCGGCGTACCAGGTTCCATTCTCGAGGAGCGTGGGTCGAAGACGTTCCTCGATGAGCGTGAGGATTGCGGCGCGGGCTTCCGGCGGCGCGGCGGTTAAGAATGGTCCGGAGAACATCTCCAGCCAGTTTCGCATTCCCGCCTCCCCACCCGCTAGCGCTGTCGGTCGGTCGAACAGCTCCGCAAAAGTGAGCGTCATTCCGGCGCTTTCTAAGAGCTCCCCATATTCGGGAATACCGGGAAAGTACCAGGGATTGCGTTCCGGGCCGGCCGGATATCCTGCGTCTGACAGACTGGCGGTGATCGCCTCAACGAGCGCGTGGATATTCCCGCGACCGCCAAACTCGGCGACGAATCGGCCGCCGGGTTTCAGCGCCCGGCGCACCGATGCGATGACCGGTTTGGGTTCCTGTATCCAGTGCAGTACCGCGTTAGAGAAGACCGCGTCAAACGGCGCCTTAAACTGTAAGTCGCGGGCGTCGCACAGTTGGAACTCAATTTCAGGGGAATTGACCCGGGCCTGCGCAATCATATCCGGGGAATTGTCGATTCCAATCACCATCGCTCCGGATGCCGCCAGGGCAGCCGTCAACTGCCCGGTTCCGCAGCCAATATCTAAAATTCGCTCCCCCGGCCGCGGGCTCAGAAGCTCCAGCACCCCCGCGCCGTACTTCCAGACATACGAATAATCACTTTCGTATCGCCTGGCGTTCCAATCCAACGCGGTGTGGCTCGGAGACTGACGCTGCGCGCTTTCGTTCTCCGGGGACTGGTTCCCGGTCGAGACGTCGTTGGATGGTTCGTCAGAATTTAGCATGGCCCGGACTCCGCAGAACGATCTCCACGATCCGGTTGGTTCGAGGATTCCACCGGATTTGAACGTCGTCGCCAATCTCGAAGGGCGTCGGCCCCACCCGCAGCCAGCAGGATCGCGCCGGGCCCTGCCGCCGTCCGCGCACCGCCGCGACACTGCTGATCTTGCGCGCCGGTTGGCCCTCCACGGTCAGGGTTGGCAGTGCAAACGGCGTCGTGGGAGTCATCGCCGTGACCGCTGCCATTGCGCTCCCACGCCGCGCGATCAGGTGGACGATTCGGGAGTTTCTCAGAGTCGCCTCCACGTCGTCGCCCGGTAAGAGTGCGGTGGGTGATGGAATGGCCGATCGTTTTCCATTCTCTTCCAGCTCCAACAGCGCTCCGGGCGCCACCGTCAGCCTGAGTCCCATGCAGCCGTCGGAATAGGGATCGATCCGGATTTCTCCGCTTTCCGGTGGTACATCGGAAAAACTGGCGGATCGCAGCTCTCCTTGCTCCACTCGATCCGGCGCCGGCGGTTTCCACGCGGCGGGGCGCGGCGCGTGACTCCGCAAAATGGCGCAGCAGGTATCATAGGCCGGACGGTAATCACCGGCCGCGAAGAGATTCCGCGCCGCCGTAATCTTAGCGACCTCCGCTGTCCGTGCAGCCGCCGGCCCTTTTTCCACCCGGTCTAACATCCAGAACGCGTCCGCTCGCCATCCCACCAGCGAGCTCTCACATCGCAGCCGGTCGGCCCGGTAACTCCGGTTTGTCGCCAGAAGCGTCTCCTCGGCCCACGGCGACTCCAGCCGGAGATCAAAGATGCAGACCCAGCCCGGCAGCCCGATCGGATGAAACGTGAACTCAATCCAGAGGTCCGGCTGTCCCGCGGCGAGATTGGAGAGATTTACCTGCCGCAGTCCGTTAAAATTGGTGATCCGGTCAATCTCCTGCAGTTGATCCGGTTTCACGCCCGCGCGGACGCTCAGGTAAGCCCGGTCACTCTTCTCACCATTCACAAACGCGCGTGCCCGGTAGGCAAGCGAGAGCCGGTCGAATGTCGGCTTTCCGGTGAGCTTGGCGCTGCTCAACTGCATCCGGCACCGGTTCGCCTCATTCAACTTCTTGCCAAAAAGCGCGCGCATCGGTCCGGGCCAGATGACGTCTACCGCGACTTCGGACGTAGTTTGGAAGAGCCGCTTCCACGCGGCGCCGTCCCTAAAATCCTCGTTCAGCAGCGCAGGTCTCCACGGAACCGGCGGAAAGCTCTGCCATCCGTCCGAGATGGAGCGTCCAATCTCGGCGAGTCCGTCGTCCGAAATGTTGAAAAGCGAAAGGTGATCGCAGCCGGTCGCGTAAGCGAACTGCACGTCGGGGACCGCGCCAGCGCCGCCGCTCCGTTCGTCATTGATCCCGGACGGTATTCCCAGCTCCCGGTGCTGATCCAGAAGCCCCAGACTTGCCGCCGACATCCCATCCCACTCGCCACCCATGCGGGCATTCTGAAGCGTTCCCACTTCCGTCGCCTGAATTGGATTCTCGAAGACCCACCCGCGCATGAAAGTATGGGTGTAGACCCGTTCGGCAAGCGGGCCTTCACCCAGCCCCTCGCGCAATCCCCCGAGAGTGGAGCGATTGTAAGCCCGCAAGCTCCGGCGCAAAAACCCCATCTCGTTCTTGCTCATGCCATTCCGCGGATCCAGCCGGACACCCTCCGACCGGGCAGCCGCGACGACCGATGGGTTGAAGTCCGCCTCTAGATCGGGTGGCGTATCCGGATTTCCGGCGCCCCAGTACGTTACCTCATTGTCGAGGACGAGGCTCAGGATCGGCAAGGGATCGGCGCTGGCGTCGGACCGCTGCCGCAGCATCTGCCCAAAGGTCCGCATGCATCGCGCCTTGAACGCGTTGAGGGGATGATTGCGGGTTGTGAGCCACGGGACCGAGCTCCAATGATTTGGAACCGAGAGGCCATACTTTCCCGCCGCAGGGGAGTAGGTCACCTGCTGGTACTCCGGGTCGTACCAGCGTCCGCCCGCGCCATCGCAGCCCGAGGGCGTACCGGCCCACCAGGTATTTAACTGAAGCTCCACCGGCATCTTCAGATCTCGGGCCAGCTCAAGCGTCTCGTCAAGCCGATCCGCCATCTCGTCGGCCGGCCACTGCGCCACTGCGAAGGTCGGCAGCACGAACATCGGTCGCAGTTCAGCGGTCTCGGGTAACAGCGCACGGATCTTCGTCAACTGGTCCCGATCCAGCGGAGCGGTGGGACCAACGTAAAGCGGCTGAAGCAGCCCTTCGGCGCGCACGAACGCCTCAAGGTCTTCGTACACAACCGCCTCGGAGAATGCAATCGGCGCGGGCGCCAGGTTTCTGAGCGTTACCCGGAGCCTCCGCTTCCCGTCGAACCGGTCGGGGATGTCGATAAACGCCGAAGTGGGACCGACGCCGTCGTATTTCCGGTTGCGGAACGCAATCTTCTCGCCGTTCACCTCCACCACGTAGGCGACGCCGCTGTCGGGAACCGTGCGAAATTCGCGCAGCTCCAGCGTGAGCCGCCGCCGGCCATTCGTCCGCAGATCGAAGTTGAGCGCGCTCCGATGCAGAGAAACTCCTTCCAACAGCGCTGCTCGATCCCCGAATCGCCATTCGAATTGGATGGCGTCTCCGCCGGTGACGTGCCGCGCCTTGTTGGAATGGCCCTTGTCCGAATGCCGGTCGTACAAAACCACCCGGTCTACAATACCGGGATTGGATCGCGCGGCCGCGCTATCCGGACGATCCTCTCCCATCTCCTGCGAACGGGGAGTCCGGGCGACGGAGTGCCGCGACCGTGTGCAAAGAGCGGGAAGCGAAGCGAACGGCGCCGCCAGAGCGGCGGTGATTAACCTCCGCCTGGTTAATCGGGGCGTTTGTGTCATAATATGTTCTATTTCAGACCGCGGAATTGGTAAGCGCTATTCGATCCGAACCAGTTCCGCAATGCTGCGACACTGTCGCGCAGCTTCAGTCTGTAAGCTCTCGGTCCGTCCATGTGGGTGATGCCGGCATGCCCATCGGAGCCAGGCCCTCATCCGGGGCCAACGCCACCGCTGGAGATAGCCGGGCGCCGAATTCCCGCCGCCGTCTTTGGTAGATCCGGTGAGCCTGGTCCGCTAATTCTTGAGACAGTTACCTATCACTGACCGCCTGACGCAGGTACTGTTCCAGCCTGGCCGCGCGCGTGGAATGATTGTTAAGTGTCACGAATGTCAAGTGTGAAGCTGACTTCATGCCATATCCCTGTTCACGCCAGAGTCTTTATAGAGTCCGTCTCGGGCTCACGCACGTCCGGCTTCGCAAACCAATTCGCAATTGTCCTGCGGATCTGCCTCTCTGGAGCTTCCGGCTCGCGCTGTCACACGAATATTATACATTACGCGCATGCGCAGAGTTCCGGTCTGTGCGCCCGGCGCCTCGCGGGAGAAGCTCGTCCGCCGCAGACCAGCCGGGCGAAGGATTACCCCTCAACGTTTGACCTCGTCGGATTCCCACCTTCGTCCAATACGTCGTCCTGGTTCATCCGTCACCCA